>CAKUUG010000001.1 GCA_934692665.1 uncultured Candidatus Melainabacteria bacterium
CACAACAACACAACCCCCTCTAAAATAAGATGGTAACCCCCCAAAAAAACAAAAGGCGACTTTATTTATTGAATAAAATCGCTAAATTGAAATGTTTTAAAAAATTAAATATTCTATCTGGTAACGTAAAATAAAATTTGTAAAAAAATTGTTACACCATAACAAAAAGTAGCAAAATATTCAAAAAATATGTTTTCTATATATATCGTTTTGCGAAAGGAAGGTTATTTATGGAACAATTAAATTTCAATACTTCAAACAAAGATTACTTGGTTTCTGTATGTAGTGTAAAACCTGTTAAACAAAATGCATTAACTACAAACCCAACTATGCTGGAAAAAATAGATAATAAGAAGATAAAATTAGCTCTTCTGGGTTTGGCTGCTACTGGTGCTGCAATTACTGCAGGGGTGCTAGTGTACAAAGGTAAAACCTCCAAACTTAGCGATGTTACTTTTGATAACGGAAAAGCATTAACAAACTCCGGCGACGCTTTTAGTGGAATTATTAAAGATAAGCTTCCTAATGGTGATAGTATAAAATTAAAATACGAAAACGGTATTTTGTTAAATTCTAAAAGATCAGGTAGTGTTAACTTTTCAAAATCTTTTAAAATCCAGAATGGAGATAAAATTGCTACTACTGTGACTTCTGAAGGTGTAGAAACAACAAATATTACAAAAATTAGAAAAGAAGCTTTGGATAAAATAGCAAAACAAGAAAAAGTAGCTGAACAAGCAGCTAGAATAAAAGCTGAACAAGCAGCTAAACAAGCAGCTAAACAAGCTCAAAGGGAATACAATGCTCCATTTGAAAATGCTCTGTCTAACAAATCAGCAGAAGAATCAGCACTTGTATTTCAAGAAGATCATAAAGCAAAAATAAAGAAAGAAGCAATAAAAAGACTAAATGCAGAAACAAAAGCTGAAATGAAAGCTAAACAAGCTCAAAGGGAATACAATGCTCCATTTGAAAAAGCTTTGTCTAACAAATCAGCAGAAGAATCAGCAGATACTATTTTTACCAGAGAAACAAAAAATAGTAGAACTACCTACTGTTTTGATAATGACGGGAATATTACAGAAAGAATAACAAAAATAAAAAACGGAGACCAACCAATTACCATCGAGTATCTGGATAATGAAAACGTTACAAAAAGAGTAACAAGACTGGCGAACCATAAAACAAATGAAACTGTATATCATGACAATAAAAAAATAATTACAATGGATGATGGCGACCGTTATGGTAATAAAATTTTTATTGAACAAGATGGAAAATTAAAACTCTTAACTAGGGAACATCACGATATTTTGGACGATTACCATAAAACGGTTGAACATTTTGGTGATGGCACATCGAAAACAACAGTTACAAGAGATGGTGCTACAGAAATAATATTCAGAGATAAAAAAGGAAATATAATTAACGTTGAAAATAAAAAACAAGCAAAATCTTTAGATCTTTTTGATTTTCCTCAAAAACCGCCTACCAAACCTACCGAAGAGCTAAAGCCTGTTTTGGATAATTGGTATATTGATTATTTAGCACTTTGTAAAAAATATAATGAAGCTCCAAGACCATGTGGAGTTAAAGGAGGAGCTATGTCCCATCTTTATGAACTTGAGATAAGGGAAAAAGGCCCGGAAGCGTGGAAAAAATATTTGGAACTTGAAAAATATCGTGCCGAATATGACGGAAAAGCAAGATTAATGCAAAATTTAAGGTCTCTTAATACAGGATTCAGCGAAGAAAATATTTTTAAGAAACTTGGATTCAGCGAAGAAGATATTAAAATTCTTATGAATGCAGATGCTGAAACGCTAAATGAATTAGTGGATGCAATTAAATATGGTGAAATGTCTGTTAATGAAATTATGATAGAAATTAATAAAATGATAGAACACCAAAGCACTAGAGGGCAAAAAGCAAGCAAAGTTAACGAAGTCAATGAATACTTGCTAGATCTGCTTGAAGATTGCAAACAGAATGTTGAAACTACATACATATATTCGTAAGAATGCAAAAAGGAATTTGCAAATATGAATATAATTACCAATATTAATAATAGATGTAATCCCGGTTTTTTAAAACAAAATACCAAAATATCTAACGACAAACAACAAAATCCAAAAGCGAGTAAAATTAAAAAAAATTTAATCATAACTCTGGTTGGATTAGGAACTGTTGGTGTTGCAGCTTTGCTGATTGCAAAAAATAAAAAAATAGATATTTCTCCTGACAACAAAGTAGAAAAACTGGCAATAAAATTTAAAAAAGCCACTGCATATAACGAAAAAGGTGAATTATTTAACGGCGAATTCGTTAAAACTAATTCTTTAGGTGAAAAATTTAATATTCAATTTAAAGATGGGTTGATTCAACAATCGACAAAAACAGCACCTGATGGCAATGTTTTGTGGATTAAAAAATATTCAGAAAACGACTATGGACAAAAAATTGTAGATGTTTTTGCACCGAATAAAAATAATGAAACAGAACTGGTAAAAAGAGTTTTATCTGGTAAAGACAAAGTTGCGATTTTTAAAGGCGAAAACACGGTCAAACAGTATTGGTTTAATACGCCAACCGGATGGAAAAGAATCGATGGTTGTATGGATAAAACTGATATAAGAAATTATCAACCACCCAAAAATTATTATTCAAATAATGGCATTCAGATAAATTCTTTTTTAAGAGACGGTGAATTTAGGCATCCGGATGATCGTATTGATAGAATTCATTATGAGCTTTTGGATGACCCTAAGTGTCCGGAATTTGCCAAAGATGATATAAAAAAAATTATGCAAAATAATAGATTTATATTGGGTGCTATTGATGATCTTGATAAACTAACTCAAACTTCAAAGACAGAAACACCTATGACTGTTTATAGAAATGCACCAAAATGGTGGATAAACAAGGCTAAAGACGGTATCTTGAAAGAAGATGCTTTTTGTTCAACTTCAACAGAAAAAGGTGCTTCCATGGAAGGATTGATTTTTGGAAAACATGCAGAAGATGGGGTCACTTACACAATTCATTTACCTAAGGGAACTCCATATTTTGACTTGACAGATAGCAATGAAAAAGAAATGCTTTTACCGAGAAAAGGGCATTTTAGAGTTATAAATAATACTGAACTGGAATATATTTTGCAATAAAAATAAATAGCTCAAATAAATTGCCAAAATTAAAACCGGTGCTTATTTTTCACTCAGAAAAATCACTCAACTATTATGGATTTTTGACGAATTAATTAAATAAATAAATTATATTTTTCTTGCAATCCGCTGACTTTAAACCACAGATAACACTAAGCAACAAAAATATATTATCCATTCAGAAGAGTAGTAAACTTTGGAGTATTTTTGAATCTTGCAACAAAATCCGGATATTAATTTGAAACCTGAAGTAATTAAAATATGACTATATTACTTTAGGTTTTGAATTAGACAAATGATACTAACATGTTTCCTTATACACAATAAAAAAGAATTTTACCCTAAAAAAACAAAAGGCGACTTTATTTATTGAATAAAATCGCTAAATTGAAATGTTTTTACTTAAAAAAAGTATCTCACATTTTTCCCACAAAAGCAAGTGTTTATTTTGCTATGTTTAGAAAAATTATCAAAATGAAATTTTCACAAAAATGATACCATTTAAACCAACAACCTTGTACTTAAGAGGCAATGTTTGAAAATCCAAGCAATAAAAAACTCGCTGCTGTTGGACTCGAACCAACAACCTTACGGTCAAGAGGCAATGTTTGAAAATCTAAGCAATAAAAAACTCGCTGCTGTTGGACTCGAACCAACAACCTACCGGTTAACAGGCAATGTTTGAAAATCTAAGCAATAAAAAACTCGCTGCTGTTGGACTCGAACCAACAACCTTGCGGTCAAGAGTCAATGTTTGAAAATCTAAGCAATAAAAAACTCCCCAGGTTGGACTCGAACCAACAACCTACCGGTTAACAGCCGGTTGCTCCGCCATTGAGCTACTGAGGATTAATTAACGCTTTTACAATATTTAATTGTAATACCCAATAAAATTATCGAGTCATGTGCAATTACCTTATCAAAGGTACTCATTCACTATAACAAAAACAATTTTTTTTTGCAAGTATTTTTTTCTTATACTTTTTGCTACTTTAATTTATGTTCAAAAAATGTTATAATTATCACAAATAAAAAGGAGAAAATATGTCTAACAACAAAGACAAATCATTCAATTTTGCAATGGGCATTTTGGCGGGTGTCGTAGGTGGAATTGTGGCAGGTGTTTTGCTTGCTCCACGTTCAGGTGAAGAATCAAGACGTGAATTGAAAAAAACAATAGACGATTTTAAAGACAAATATTCGCCTGAAGTAATAAAAGCAAAAGAACAAGCACTAGAAGTTTTGAAAACTTCAAAAGACAAAATCGAAGAAACATATAACAAATTTAACGACTATTTGAAAGCAAGACAGCTCGCAAAAGCAAAAAATAACGAAACAAATGTCGATGAAATGTAGGTCAAAATGAACAATATGATACCATATTTTGTAATTTTATTAATTTCGACAACGACAGTTTGTTTGATTGTTTTGTGCGTATATGTAGTAAGATTTCTTATCAGCATCACGAAATTGAGTGCAAATGCGGATATGATACTAACGAGTGTAAAAAAAGAAATCGAACCTACGCTAAAAGAACTTCAACAAGCTGCAAAGTCGATAAACTCTATTGCAAATTCTGCCGATGCAAAATTCCAATCAACAAAAGCAAGCCTCACTTCTTTTGTTGGTGCGACTTCTTGCTTAGGTGGAAAATTGAAAAATTTCACCCAAGGTATTCTTAAAGGACTATCTTTTGGTTTAGGATTATTTAGAAAATAAAGAAAGGAAAAATAACTATGTCAGCAGGAAAATTTATAGCAGGTTTCGTTGTAGGTGGTGTTGTAGGTGCGATTGCAGGAATTTTATTAGCACCACAATCAGGCGAAGAAACTCGTGAAATGATAAAAGAATCTTCTCAAAAAGCTTATGACAAAGCTCAAAATGCAGTAAAAGAAATCCAAGAAAAAGCAGAGTCAATCAGCAATGATATGGCAAAAAAAGGCGAAGAATTAATCAACAAAATTCAAGGCATGTTAGACAAACAAAAACAAGAAGGTTAATTCTTTTAAAAAAATAAAGCTGAAAAGTCGGGCATATTGCTCGATTTTTTAATTATTAAGAAATGTAACAAATAAAACAAGCTTTGAAATTCAACTTTTCTTTTTTACTTTATATATGTGTAAGCGTCATTTATAAGACATAGGGAGTTTATAAATGATGTAGCACAAGCAAAAAGATTCAATGCTATAGTGGAAGGTTGAAGTCAAAGGAAGGTTGCTTGTACAAGGAGAATAATAAAATCTTTTGAAAGACTCATTTTATGAGTCTTTCGTCTTAGAGAAGCAATTATTTTTAGAATATGGTTTTTATATAAATATGACAACATCGATTTCGTCGCAAAATTTCATAAAACAACCACTTCCAAGCACGATGGAAGATGATTCGAATACCCAAAATTCTGTCCAAAACGCTGAAACTGAAAAAAAAGAAGAAAGAAAATACAACCGACCCTATGTAGGTGTGGTAGAAGTTCCCAGAATTTCAACAACTCCAATGGCGGACACTGTAGAAATAAAAAAACAAGAAAATCCATACACTGTATACAAGTATATTCCAAAACCAAAAATCACAGGAAATTTTCAAAAATTCGCTTCAATAGGAACTTTTGTTCTTGGAGTCGGGGCGTTAGTTTTAAATCATTTTAGAAAATAGCTTAGAGCAATTTTGTTGTAATTAAAGGCCCATCTTCTGTTGCAATAACAGTATGTTCAAAATGTGCAGAAGGTTTGTTATCATCTGTCACAACTGTCCACTCGTCAATAAGAGTGTGAACGTCATCTACCCCTAAATTTAACATAGGTTCTATTGCGATAGCACAATTTTGTTTGATTATTATGTTAGAACCTGTGCGATAATTGAACAAAAAAGGTTCTTCATGCATTTGGTGTCCGACCCCATGACCGCCATATTGTCGAACTATTCCAACTTTTGCTTCTGTTGCAACATCTTCTATAGCTGCAGAAACATTTTCTAGGGGATTGTTCGGTATCATTTGTTCAATGCCTTTGAAAAGTGCTTTTTCAGTTGTTTTTAGAAGATTTTCAACTTCGGGAGAAATTTTTCCAACTGCATAAGTCCACGCACCATCTCCCACCAAATCACGAAAAGTCGCACCAACATCAATAGAGATAATGTCGCCTTCTTTTAGTATAACGTCTTTTGAAGGGATGCCGTGGACAACTTGTTCGTTAACAGATGCACAGATTGAATTTGGAAAACCATTGTAGCCCAAAAAAGTAGGTATTGCTTTGTTTTTTTTGATGATATCAAAAGCAATTTTGTCCAACTCAAGAGTAGAAATACCCGGCTCTATCACTTTTTTCATTTCTTGGTGAACTAGAGCAACGATATTGCCTGCCATACGCATCAGCTTTATTTCTTCTCTTGATTTTTTGTGCATTTTAAAGTTCCTTTAGTTTATATCCCATCTTCCACAAGTGCCACCCCAACGAGCAATGATATTGCCTTTGATGTCGGTGATTTTGTGGATTTCTTCTCTATTTTGTTCTTCTTTGCCTTCCAAAATCGTGATAACTTCGCAATTATTTGAACAACCACTACATTGACAAGTTATAGAATGGAATTCCATATCTTTTATTGTCCAGCCTTTGAATTTTGTAGGTTGGTTTGTAAATTGATGATGTTCCATAGCAAGCATAGCAGCCCCGATTGCACCCATTGTTTGGTGATGTGGAGGAACAATGACCTCGTGGCCTAATGCTTCTTCAAATGCTTTTACCATGCCTTTGTTTGTTGCAACGCCACCTTGGAAAGAAATTTTTGGAAGGAGATCTTTTCCTAACGCCAAATTAGAAATGTAATTTCTAACCAAAGCCTGACAAAGTCCATACAACAAATCTTCAACCGCATAACCCAACTGTTGTTTGTGGATTAAATCTGATTCAGCAAATACGCCGCAACGTCCTGCTATTCTTGCGGGTGATTTTGATTGAAGGGCAATATCGCCAAAGTCTTTTATGTCTACATTTAATCTTTGTGCTTGGTGGTCAAGAAAACTTCCTGTACCTGCAGCACATACTGTATTCATAGCGAAATCCGTTACAATGCCATCTCTTAAAATAATGATTTTTGAATCTTGTCCGCCTATTTCGAGGATGGTTTGAACGTCCGGTATAGCATTAGTTGCAGCAACGGCGTGAGCTGTAATTTCATTTTTTATAACATCAGCACCAATTAAAGCACCTGCCAGATTTCTTCCTGACCCCGTTGTGCCTGCTGCCATAATTTCGTATTCGTTCTCAAGCCCTTTTTCTTTAGCTTGTGCAAGCAAATTATCTAAACATTTTTGAACGGCAATAACAGGTTGTCCTGCGGTTCTGGTCATGTAGCTGTCTACGTGTTTTCCGTTTTCGTCGACCAACGCTATTTTTGTAGTAACGGAACCTACATCAATTCCTAAATATACTTTCATAATACATTCATTGTATTACAAAAATAAAAAAATAATGCAAGTAGTTACTTTAGTCGTAGAAATTGAAGTTTTCGGGCAGCTCTTTTTCGATTAATTGTGCAAGTTCTGAAAATTTTATATTAAAAGCATTGGCCAATTTCCACAATGTTGTGATTTTTGTGTCAGTTGTTCCATGCTCCAATCTGGATAACAAGCCGTTTCCAATATCATATTCAAAAGAAAAACGATTTATGCCTTTTTTTAATTTTGTTCTTTTGTTGAAAACAACTTTTCCAATTGCTTTTAAAAGTATTTTCTTTTGTTCGTCATTGACTTCATTTTCTTGAACCATATAAATATTCTAGTAAATATTTCAACCAAACTATTGATTATAAGGTATTGACTATAATCAATGAATGAATTAATATTATCATGTTGAAAACTAAAAGGAGAAATATATGAGGATTAAAAAGGCGTTTACATTAGCCGAAATTCTAATTGTATTGATGGTAATAGGTGTTATTGCAACAATGACTGTTCCGTCATTAATGAAAGGTGTAAATGAGGCTCAATTTAAAACAGCTTATAAAAAAGCGTTTAACACAATTACAAATCTTGCAGGTGTAGAAAAAATTTCCGGTCAATTGCCTGCAATATCTTCTGCAAACGGTGTATTCAATTTATACAAATCATTAAATTCAAATTTGTCAGTTAAAGAATATGCTGATTTCAAAATTGCAGCAGGAACCATTGCTCCTGATAGTGCATTTAAAGCAGGCGTTAACCTTAAAGATGGTGATAATTCCACAAATTCCGCTCAATTAGGTGAAAGTGACGGTAATTATGAATATATTACTACTGCAACTGCTCCAACAGATAAGATTCCTTGGATTATTACAGAAGATAACCTTGCATATAGCGTAATTACAATTGGTGGTAATAAAGCAAGCAGCGGTGCTTGTCTTACAAAAACGCAATTGAATGCATTAACTACAGTTGAAAATACAAATAAAAGTGCTTGTGCAATTGTTGTAGTCGATGTTAACGGATTATCAAAAGGACCAAACATGCTGGAAAACCAAGAAGGTGCAGGTCCAAACACAGCATCCAGTGGCGTTGCTCTAAAACAATTGGTAGGTGACCAATACTACATCTATCTAGGTTCTGATGGAGCTACAGCCGGTAACAAATTTATTACAGTTTCAGGACGTTTAATGTCTGATATGAAATAAGACTTTATTAAACTAATTTAGTAACACCGCACTTTGATTAAAAAGTGCGATTTTTTTGTGTTTTATTTTATATTTAATTGACCATATTTTACAACACGTCTGGAATTTATATAAACGTGAGTTGGTCTTTCTTTATTTAAAATTGCATTGAAGTCTTCGTTTTCATTCAGTTCAAAAACATTAAAATCGGCGTCTTTATCGCATTCTAGAGAACCTATAGTGTTGTTTAGTCGAAGAATTTTTGCAGGTATAATAGTCAAATATCTGATTGCTTCTTTCGTATCTAAAATGCCGTTGTTTGCGTATTTTAATTCATTTAACAAAGACAAATCTTGATTGAAGGCTAGAGAATTTACCCCGAAACCGAAACGATTTGGAAAATATTTCAAAACCTCATCCAGATTTAATTTTTTATTGTGCAAGTTGTCGCTGATTCTGGGGCAATAAGCGAGCGATACTTTGTTTTCCAACAATATCGCAAGGTCGGCTTCTGACAAATAATTTCCATAAGAAATAATCAATTGTTTGGATAAAATTCCCAGTTCTTTTAAATACTGAACAGGGGTAAGGTTTTCCATAATTGGTTCAAATTTTTTGTTTCCAGTAAATTCATTCAACAAGTCAATATCAGAAAAACCATGTTTTAGCCATTCCATCTCTTCTTTTGATTCAGCCAATCGAAGCGTCATTAAGATGTTGTGCTTTTTGCAGTATTTAGCTAAAATCCTAAACAATCTTTTATGTACACAACATACACTATGCGGAGCGACTCCGATAAATGTATTTTGGGACTTTTGGTTTTTGAATTTTTCAATTTTCTTTTGAATTGAGCGGAATTCTTCTTTGCTTGTTTCTACAGAATCAGAAAACAGTTCAAAAAACAAGTATGTTTTCAAAGGCGTTTCGTTCAAAAGATTGAAGTATTTGCTTTCTTTTGACAATTGTGCAAGAGCGGTTGTGCCGTTCAACAGACTCAACTCCAGCCCTTTTTTGAATGAAGATTTTTTTTCGTCTTTCGACATACAAAAGTACTCAGACAACAAATTTGCAAGTTTATAGATAAAAGATTTTTTAGAAATTCCCGTTAAAAAATAATATTTTTTCAAGATAGTATAGAGTCTTTTTATTTTTTCTTTTAAATCTTTTTTCTTTTTATTTTTTACTTGGGTATATTGAAGATGGTTGTGCAAATTGACAAACCCGGGGGTAATTACCGAGTTTTTGAAGTCTTTTATATGCTCATACAAAGCCTCATCAAGGTCAGATTGTTTTATTATTTCTTGGACTTTACCTTCATCAACCACAAGAGCACAATCTTCATAAATATTGCCATCAGAAGGTATTATCCATTTTGCTTTGTATACTTTTGCCATATCAAAAAATCCTTTAAAAAAATTTATAGTATTTTGTGTGTAAAAGTTTTTATGCCTTTTGCATAATCGTCAACAATATTGTTGCTTCCGTATAATTTGTATTTGTAAATAGTGAGTCCTTCCAGTCCAACAGGGCCTCTTGCATGGGTTTTGTTGGTCGAAATGCCTACTTCTGCACCAAAACCATATCTGAAACCATCAGAAAATCTTGTTGAACAATTGGCAAAAACTGAAGAAGAATCGACTAAATTCATAAATTTTTCTATATTTTCTTTATTGTTAGACAAAATTGAATCAGTGTGGCCCGAACCGTATTTATTGATGTGTTCGATTGCTTCATCGATATTGTTTACGATTTTTAAAGATAGAATTTTATCCCCATATTCAAAAGAAAAATCTTGCGGGTTTTCTTCGATTTTTATGCCGTTTTCTTTTAGATTTTGTTTTAATTCGTTTAAAAATTTGTAGTTTTTGTGAATCAAAACTGTTTCAACAGCATTGCAGGCACTAGGATATTGAGTTTTTGCATCAATAATTATTTTAGAAGTTTCTTCTAAATCACAATCTTCGTCAACAAAAATGTGACATATTCCTGAAGCATGCCCCAAAACCGGAATTTTTGTGTTTTCTTTTATGAATTTAACGAGCTTGTTGCCGCCTCTTGGAATGATGAGATTAATATATTCGTCAAACTCTAACATATCTTTAACATCTTGTCTGGAGTAAACAAGCGAAATGACGTTTTTTGGGAAGTTTTCTATTTCATTTAGTGCTTGATTTAATAGATTGTAAAAAATCGTATTTGTGTTTTGGCATTCTTTTCCGCCTTTCAAAATCGCACAATTTCCTGATTTGATAATCAAAGAAGAAATTTGTACAAAACAATCAGGGCGTGCTTCAAAAATTACACCAATAACGCCGATTGGAACAGTGATTTTTTTCAGAATCAAGCCGTCGTCGAGTTCTTTTTCCCATAAAATTTCATTTATCGGATCTTTTAAATGAACCAAATCATTCAAGCCCTTAATCAAGTCGTTTAATTTGTTTTCATTTAATTTCAATCTATCATAAGTTGCTTTGTTGATTTCACCGTTTTCAACGAGAAGTTTTGCTTCTTCTAAATCGATTTTGTTTGCTTTGAAGATTTCTTCTTTGTTTTCTTCAAGTTTTTTTGCAATATTAAGAAGAGCTTTGTTTTTTGTGTCTGTATCCAGTGTCATCATCTTCAAAAAAGCGTTTTTTGCGTTTTTTGCGATTTGCGTCATATTGTTCATAGTAATTTTCCTATACCAAAACTAAATTGTCTTTTATAACTACATCATCATCGTATTTGTAGCCTAGTATTTTGTCGATTTTGTCAGAATGTTCGCCTTTGATTTTTTGTATATCGTCTGAATTATAGCTAGAGATTCCTCTTGCAAATTCAACTTCATTTTCATCAACAAGAGAAATTATTTCGCCACGCTTGAAATTGCCTTTTACATCAACAATACCTATAGACAAAAGACTTTTTTGGTTTTCTGTTATCGCAATTTTGGCACCGTTGTTTACTTTTATTTCGCCCATGATGTTTGTTGCATAAGCAATCCAACGTTTTTTGTGAGATAGATTTTGATTTGGTAAAAATACCGTTCCTACGTTGTTGTCAAAGACTTTTTTGATTATTCCGGGAACTTTTCCGTTTACGATTTTGGCAAACAAGCCGGACGAAGTTACAACTTTTGCAGCAGTGAGTTTTGTAATCATTCCGCCTCTTCCCCCCAGAGAAGCTCCCGTTGCAAGTTTTTCTATTTTTGGTGTAACTTTTTCAACTACGGGAATTAGTTTGGCATCTTCATAGACTTTTGGATTTTTGTCGAACAAACCATCGATGTCAGATACCATTACGAGCAAATCCGCATCCAATTTTGACGCTACGATAGAAGACAGTTTGTCGTTATCGGAAAAACACACATGTTCCAATTCGGATGGCGAAACAGCGTCATTTTGGTTGATTATTGGAATTACCCCGTTTTCCAACAGTTTGTGCAAAGTCAATCTTAACGACAGATACTTTTTGCGGTTTGAAAAATCTTCTTCCGTTAACAAAATCTGAGCTGTCGTAATTCCGTATTTTTCAAAACCATCTTGCCAAATCCCCATCAATAAAGGTTGACCGATACTTGCTGCGGCTTGTTTTAGAGTAGTTGAAGTTGATGTATCTACACCCAATTTTTTTGCTCCCAAACCCACAGCACCGGAAGTTACAACCAGAATTTCCCTTCCTTGTTTATACAAATAAGAAATATCTTCAATAAAAGAATACAAGTGAGCAAGCGAGATTTCGCCCATTTCATTTCTTAGAATGTTTGTTCCAAATTTAAAAACTATTCTTTTTGAATTTTCAATCATTTAAAAGCCTTTTAAAAATTAGTTATTGTGATTGATTTTAGCATGATAAAAGATATTATTCAAATAGATTATTCTTTTGAGATTTTGTTGCATAATGCCTTTGAAAAAAATATAATATTAATATTAGAATCGGAGTTTTTATGCAAAAAAACAAAAAGCCTGCTTTTACATTGACAGAAATTATGCTTGCAGTTGTGATTATCGGTATAGTTGCAGCGTGTTTGGCAAGAAGCGTTATGAATAACAACTATGATGAAAAAGGCAACACACTAATGGCTTTTAAAGCAATAGAAACAATATCCAGTATTTCGAGCCAAATCAGACAAACAGAAACAGAAGTTTTGCCAACCGGAAAATTTTTGGTAAAAGCTGCAGATGGAACTTACAAATTTGCGGTATTAAGTACAAAAGCAGATACAAAAGAAGCTGATGCCAAAGAAGTTGCCGAATTGTTCGGTGATTATATGAAAAAAGACGGTGATGTAATTGATTTCTGCAGTGTTTCCGGTGCTTGTTCGGACGAGAACATAAAAGGTTTCCGCTTGCCGGGGAATTTGTATTTGGGCTTTGAAAAATATGGCGAAATTAAAAACTGCCCTGATTTTTATATGCCGGATGACAAGTCGCAGTCGCTTTCGGCAAGCGTAGATTTTGATGGTGTAACAAGAAGATGCTGGGGAAGTGTCCATATAGACACAAATGGAGCAAAAGGCCCTAACATATTGAATGAAGACTACTATGTTTTTGGAATGGATGAAAACGGCATAGTAACAGCAGGAAAAATTAAAAAGGAAAATGAATAATTACGACAAAGGTTAAGGTATGGCTATTATTTTTCAAAAAAAACAGAATAATTCGACAAAAGTGAAAAATTTGCTTTCAAGTTCTTTGATTAATTATCTCGGTAAAAAAAAACACGCAAATAAAACAAAATTAATCAAAATCTACAAAAATGCAATTTTAGACAAGAATTTTGAAGACATTTCAATTATTCTTTCGCTTTTGAGTTTAATAAATTACAATAAAGGCGAAAAATATTACAAAACAACAAAAAACCTAGACGAAGCGAAAAATCTTGCAAATTCTATAAATTCAAAATTTGCACAAAAAATAAACACTTTTTGTTCGGCACTAATTGAATTTGATGAAGAAAATTACGAAGTAGCACACAATTTATTCCTCAGTGCTTATTCTAAAACTGCTGTTTTTGAAGAATTAAATGACTATATTTTAAAGTTTCAAAACAAAATAAAACCTATATACAAAGAAAACGCAAACATAGAAAATTCAATATCTGAAAATTTTCAACATGATGCTCTTTTAGCTCTATTAAAAGTAGGAAGGGCGGTTGCTGTTGAAACAGATATAAATTCTCTTTTAATGGTAATAACAGAACAAATAAAACAAGCCCTAAATGCAGACAGATGTAGCGTTTTTCTTTTGGATAATAATGAACTTTGGTCAAAAGTTGCTCTGGGATTGGAAGTAAAAGAAATAAGACTCCCGATAAACAAAGGACTCGTAGGTCATGTTGCAATGAGTGGCGAAACAATAAATATAAAAAATGCTTATGAAAGCAAATACTTTAACAGTGAAATAGACACAAAAACAGGCTACAAAACAAAAAATATTCTGGCAATGCCTATTAGAAATCTTTCGCATCAGATAGTGGGAGTTTTTCAGGTATTAAATAAAATTGATGGAGATTTTACAAAAAAAGACGAAGAATTGCTTCTTGCAATAGGTTCATCGGCAGGAATTGCGATTGAAAATGCACATTTATTTAACAAACAAAAAAAACTTATCCACGACCAAAAACAATTGTTTTCGAGTTTTATTGATACATTGTCAGCATCTATTGATGCACGTGACAAAATCACTTCCGGTCATTCTAAAAGAGTAACCGGATATGCGAATTTGATTTGTGAAAAATGTGATTTAAATGAAATCGAAAAAGAAAAAATAAAAAATGCTTCTCTCCTTCATGATATTGGAAAAATCGGCATAAAAGACAGTGTTCTTCAAAAAGAAGGCAAATTAACGGATGAAGAGTATTCTCACATAAAAGAACATGTAAAATTTACTCACAATATACTGGAAAAAGTTTGTACGTCGGACAATTTCAAAGATGTTGTAAAAATTGCTTCTTCTCACCACGAAAAATATGATGGTACGGGCTATTTTAAATGCCTGTCAGGAGAAAAAATCCCTTTCGGAGGTAGAATTTTGGCGGTTTGCGATGTATTTGATGCAATAACATCAAAAAGACACTACAGAAGCAAAATGGAAATCAAAAAGGCTCTGGAAATAATAATAGAAGGCAAAAATAAACACTTTGACCCTGATATTGTAGAAAAATTTCTTGATATTTCGGCTTTTGATATTTTGTCTGTAATGTTAAAAGAAAAAGTCCTTCTTTTAAACAATAATGAAGAAAAATTGCTAAAACAGTTTAAAATGTCTGAATTATATGTTATTCTAAATAGTGAGGATAAAACCCGAGAAGAACAATCGCTGGTTGAGACGTTCGATAAATACTATTTAACAACATAAGGAAAAAATGAAGAAGACGGGGAAAAATTTAATTTTGTCTATACTTTTCATCAACATTTGTTTGATGAATACTTCATTTGCCGATGTAAATAATAGTGATGATTTGTTATTGCCTAAACAACAAATCGAAATAAACAATTCATTCAAAATCAACCCGAATGCAAACTTGTTCAATTTGGCAAATATTGTTGACAGTTTTTTAACAAATGATACAACTGTAGAAGAATCCGCAATAGACAAAAAATCCCAAATAAGAAAAGATTTTTTGTATGCGACATCTCGCTTTAACCAAGGAAACGCAGTTGCTGCTTATGATGAATATGAAAATCTAATCAACAAAATCGAAAACGACACTTCTCTTTTGGCTTTGTCTAAAGTTTTATATGAAATTGGCTATTTTACTTTAGCAAACAAAGCAACAGACAAAATTATCTACAAAAACCAATTTTATGACAATATTTTAGATTTGGAAAAAAGTTACAAACCAAAAATCCAACTCGACAAAGACCAAGAAATTTATTTTGCAAAAATATATAGCAGTATTTATTTTGACAATTCTGCGACAGAAAGTCTTTCTGAACTGTTAAAAAGCAAACCTTTGTACAACAAAAATGACTATTACAATTTTATGTTATCAAGAGCTTATTTGGAAGTCAAAAAATACCCAGAAGCCCTTAATACCATTAACAAAGCAATATCTCTAAACAACACAAACTTAAGTTATCAAATGCAAAAAATTGATGTTCTTTTGGCTTGTGAAAAATATTCAGAAGCTGAAAAACAAATTCAAAAAATAAAAACAAAAACCATAAATTTCGCTGATAACATAGAAACAAAAGAGCAAATCGCACTTTTGAATTTGACAAAAAAAGATAGAGAAAAAAAATTCTATGCTGCAAACAAAAGTTTTTTAGAAGGAAATTTTGTAAAAACAAAAAAAGAATGTCAAAGTATTCTTAATTTCGATAAAAACAATGACAAAGTAATCTCACTTCTTGCAAAAAGTGAGCTTGCACTGGGTGAAATCGAGCGTGCAAATGTAGATTTTGTTTCAGCGTACAAAGAAAACAAAAACAACATAGATACCTTAATCGGTCTGGGCGATATAAAATTTCTCCACGGAGATTACAAAAACGCTGTAAAAACCTACAAAAAAGCCTATGCAAAAGACAAAGAAAACAATGAACTTTTGATAAAATTGACAACCAGCCAAAGAGAATATGGAAAAAATCAAAAAGATCTCAAAAAACTGGAACAAAAACTGGACAAAATGCCAAAAAATGAGTATCTTGCGTACTACAACAGTGCCATTTCTATTGCACAGAAAAATTCTGTTTTGAAAGAAGATTTTCTAAAAAAAGCCCTAAACATAAACCCCATGTACGAAAATGCTCTTGGGGCTTTGATTGAGCTGTATTTGAAAAACAAAAACTATGAGCTTGCAAAAGGCTTGATTTATAATGTTTCTTTCACTTTGAAGAAAAATTATTACTATTATTATCTTTGCGGTTTGTATAACCAAGCTACAGACAAAAAACAAGATGCAATACAGTTTTATAAAACGAGTTTGAATTTGAATCCGAATTTTGAAATAGCAAATACTCGTCTGTTAAAACTGATACCTGACACTGCAAATGAGGAAATATAAGTGGTTGTATCGGTAAAAAGTGCTACATTGGTCGGTTTGAATGTATATGAAATTAATGTCGAAGTAGATACGATAAATTCAATTCCCCAAGTAGCAATAGTAGGTTTGCCTGATACTGCCATTTCAGAAGCAAAAGAAAGATTGCGATTGGCGATTAAAAATTCGTCTTATTCTTTTCCTTCAACAAAAGTTGTTATAAATTTAGCACCTGCAGACCTTAAAAAAGAAGGCTCAAGCTATGACCTTGCGATGGCAGTTGGGATTTTGTATCGAGATGGTACAATCAAAAATTTCAACGATAAAGAAATAGCTTTTGTCGGGGAATTGTCTTTAGATGGTTCATTGAGGGCAGTGAACGGGGTTTTGCCTATTGTGTGCAGTTTGAATGAATTAGGCATAAAAAAAATAATTCTCCCAAAAGAAAATCTGGAAGAAGCAAGTTTTATTGATGAAGTAGAAGCCCTTGGCGCAGACAATTTGAATCAGGTTGTTGAATATTTAAACGGCAACAATGAACTAAAAAAACTCAAACAAAATGTAGAAGACTACATAAAAGAAAGCAGTGATTTTCCTGTAGATTTTGCAAATGTAAAAGGACAAGCACAAGCAAAACGTGCATTAGAAATTGCGGCGAGCGGTGCTCATAATGTGCTTATGTCGGGTTCTCCAGGGTCAGGAAAAACAATGCTTGCTCGAGCTTTTATGTCGATTTTGCCCCCTCTTACAAAATCAGAAGCAATCGAACTTACAAAAATTTATTCGATTTCAGGTTTGTTGAATAGAAAACATCCTTTAATCACCCAAAGACCCTACAGGAATCCTCATCATAGTGCAAGTTCCGTTGGAATAATCGGTGGTGGCTCAAACCCAAAACCCGGAGAAATTACTCTTGCTCATAGAGGTGTTTTATTCTTGGATGAAATGGTAGAATTTCCAAGAAGTACATTAGAAGTCTTAAGACAACCACTAGAAGACAATGTAGTAACAATCTCAAGAGCACAAGTGAGCGTCAAATATCCAGCAAATTTCATTTTGATTGGGGCAATGAATCCTTGTCCTTGCGGATATTTGGGTGACAATAAGAAAAAATGTACATGTTCAGAATTCCAAATCAATCGTTATCGCCAAAGACTCTCAGGGCCGTTGCTTGATAGAATTGATATTCAATTAAAAATCCAAAGACTCGATGATGATGAATTGCTCAATATGGAAAATTCCGATGCTGAAACTTCAGAAACTATCAGAAAAAGAGTAATTCAAGCAAGAAAAATACAGTTAGAAAGATACAAAAACGATGGAATTTTGACAAATTCCGAATTGACGCCAAAATTAATCAAAAAATACTGCAAAATTGATGAAACAACAAAACAATTTTTAAAACAAGCAATAAACAAATTCAATCTTTCTGCACGCAGTTATGACAGGCTTTTAAAAATTTCAAGAACTATTGCTGATTTGGACAACAAAAAAGAAATAGAAGTTTCCCATATTGCACAAGCTCTGCAATTAAGAAGTTATAATTAGTTTTTGAAATCTTCAAAAAATTTGTAAATAAAAGAAATCTTTTCATCGCTCAATTTGTCTAGGTTTTTTATTATGTTTTCTTGCATAAATTCTCTGGTTTTTAAATGATTAAAATCAAATAAAGACTTTAATTCGACATTGAGATTGTTTGCGATTTTTTCTATTGTAGTCAAAGACGGAAAGTGTCTTCCTGATTCGATACCGGATAAAGAAGTTGTTTCAATATTAATCAATTCGGCCAGTTTTTCTTGGGTTAAATTGCAAGATTTTCTAAGTTCTTTTATTCTTTTACCCAGTAATTTTTTGTTATTCATATAAAAATTTTAAAGTATAAAACAATGAAAAATAAGCGTAATTTATACAAAGTTTTTTAAAAAACTACGTAAATAATACATACATATTATTGATGAATGTATATTTTATAGCTAAACTATACATTAATTACGTAGTTTGGAGAAGTTATGAAAAAAGCCTTCACTCTGGCAGAAGTTATGATAACCCTAACTGTTATTGGGATAATTACAGCTGTTATCATTCCTGTTGCAATAAATTCTAAACCTGATGAAAATATTATGAAATTTAAAAAAGCTCATAATACTCTATATCAAACAATTTCTGAATTGGTTAATTCTGATAAATACTACTGCGATGGAGATTTGGGGATGAAAGCGGATTGCAAAACGCAAATACTAAGCCAAGAATCCACCATAACTTATCTTTGTGAAACAATGGCAGATGTTATATCGACAAAATCGGTAAATTGTAATACAAACGTGCTTTCTAGAAGAGGCACAAACGGGTATTTATTATTATCAAATGAAGATATTATAAATATTGCAACCGGCAACAAAACAAAAAGAATAGTAACAGAAAGCACAATAAAAACTGTAAAAGGAAAATTTGATACAATATGTAAAGATTATGCAAAAAACGTGGGAAAAGAAATAGTATCAACCGATGATGTTGTATTTTATCAACCTAGTTCGATACAGTTTGGGACTTGGGAAGTTACTCCAAACAAAACAAATAATTTAGCTAGTACAATTCACCTTAGGTTTTATTCTCCCCCGAATGAATTTCCGGCAAATTATGCAGACGAAAATGGAATGGATATTTCTTATAAAATTTTTTGTATTGATGTTGATGGTTTTGATGAAACAAAAGGTTCAGCTGATTGTGACGATATAAAAGACATTTGTCCTTTTGGTTATGGAATTCGAGCTGATGGAAAGATTATGACAGGTGCTAGAGCTGATGAATGGCTTTCTAAATCAATACAAGGAGAATAGATGTGAAATTTTAGCGAAAAGCCGATAAAAGTAAAGGTTTGAATTTTTTTAAAAAACCTTTACTTTTATAATTTTTTATCTGTTTTGCGTTATTTCGCTATTTTCAAGCAAATAACTGGCAACTTTTACTCCTGCAACTGCACCATCAGAAACAGCTGTGATTACTTGTCTTAGGGGGGTGTTTCTGACATCTCCTATTGCAAAAACCCCCTCGGCCGATGTTTTCATATTGCAATCCGTTTCGATGAAGCCATTTTTGTCCAGTTGGACTTGTGATTGAAAAATTTCAGAATTCGGGGTTAATCCTATATATGGAAAAACTCCATCCAAATAAACAACATTTACTTCGTCTGTTTTTGTGTTTTTGATTTTTATTGCATAAACTTTTTCGTTTGCCAAAATTTCTTCTATGACAGAATCCAAAACAAACTCGATTTTTTTATTTGCTTTTGCTCTTTGTTGTACTATTTCATCTGCACGAAAAGTGTTGCGTCTATGAATTATGTAGACTTTTTTTGCATGCTGGCTCAAGTATATCGCTTCTTCGAGTGCAGAATTTCCGCCACCAACGACAGCAACGACTTTGTTTTTGTAAAAACTTCCATCACAAACTGCACAATAGCTCACACCTTTGCCTATATTTTCTATTTCTCCTTTTACGCCCAAAGGCTTTGGCTTTGCACCTGTTGCAATTACGACAGTTTTTGTTTTGAATTCGTTTTCTTGTGTTTTTATTGTTTTAATGGAAGAAGTTAAATCTACGCTTTTTATTTCTTCATAAGGAAATTTTTGGATTTTGAAATCATCAATATGTTTTTCAAATTTTTCGCACAGTTCATAACCTTGTATCTTTGAAAAACCAAGATAATTTTCTATCTCGCAATAATTTGCAGGCGTACCGCCAAGAGCTGAAATATCTACTATTCCAACATCCAAGCCTCCTCTTTTTGCATATAATGCACAAGACAATCCACTCGGTCCACCGCCTAAAATTATGCAGTCAAAAATTTTATTGTTCATTGTTACCTCAACTAAATCGCTCTTTTTTATTTTTGACGAAAAATTGCAAAAAAAGTTCCTTAAATTTTAAACTTGTATTCGAGTGTTTTGTATTTTACGGTCAATTCTTCTTCTGTGTCTTCAAAAAAGAAATAGAAGTATTGGCTTTTTCTGGGGTTAATTGTAGAAGACAATCTTATCGAGTGTTTTAGGATTTGGTTTCCTGTTGCTTCTATAGTGTTAAAAGCACTTGCAGTTGTTTGTTGGGCAGCATTTTGTGCAATACCTTGATTGTAGTCATTGTAGTTGCTCGTAAGACCTGTCATTGTGGTTAATGTTGCACTCATTGTACCCATTTGTGCCATAGAAGCTGCTTCTTGATTTTGCCAAATAGAAAGATAGTTGTTCGTTGTGATAAACGGGATATTTCCATTTTGTGTAGAAACTCTTAAATCTTCTACTTTGAAAACAAAAGGCGTGTCGTAAGAATAATTTTCTATTTGGACATAAAGTGCCAACAATTCTGCAATCGGGGTTTTTGAAATCCCTATTTTTACATTTGCGTCGCCGAGTTGTTTTTTGTATACATTAAAAAGAAAATCTTCAGAGGTTTTTATTGTTTGCGTATTATTGGCGACATAATCATCGCCTACATACGTCAATGTAGAACATCCGGAAGTAAACAATAATACAAAAAACAAAAATGTAAAATTCAAAAACTTTTTCATAGCTTTATCTTACTTCATTTAACCCCAAAAATCAAGAATACAGGCTCATTACATGTTATTTAGTGCATATTCAATACATTGGACAATAAGTTCATTTCTTGATATGTCAGTTTTAAAAGAAACTTCGTCAACTGTTTTTAATAATTCATTATCTATTCTTATGCTTATTACTGTCTTTTCCGACTTTACGGGATTAAAATTTTTCATATTACTATTGTGCAATAAAATATCTATTTTAATATATATTCTTTTTTGAAACATTATTTGTATTCATTTTTTGAATACATTGTGTTAAAATTTTATTAAAACATAAGAAATATAATCGAACAAAATGAAAAAAGCTTATACAAAGCATATTTGATAAGAGTAGTGCAGAAGGGGTTTGTTGATTTCAGGCTCGCTTCTGCGTTTTTTTAAGGATTGATTCCTGCTATTTTTACACCTTCTACTTGGTAGTTTGCGGAATTTTTGGAAATCAGTGTGCCTTTTTTCGTGTATTTTTCAATTACAAAATTGTCTGTTCCTGAAAAATTATTCCCATTCAAAACAAAAGTTACGGTTTCTTTGTAGATTATTTTTTCATCAAAATTGCTCACTGTTTTTTTGCGTTCAAACTTTAGCGTTTTTCCGTCTTTGTTTTTTTCTTTCATTATTATTTCTGATTTTGCTCCTGATTCTATATTTTCAAGTATCAAAACCTCTCCATATCCGGACAAAACCCAAATATCCCTGCTTTCGTAATTGAAAACATTGGGGTCTGTGCAGTTTTTCAATTTTGAAATCACGCCCCATGACCCATAAAATCCGGAAGGTACAAAAGTTTCTTCTATTCCGGCTTTTAGTGATTCAGGATATGCAGCTAAAAATATAAAGCATAAAATTATAAAAAGAATTTTTTTCATATATTGATTTTAATAAATTTTAAACAAATTTCAACCCAAAGGTTGAGGATTTTTGCCAAAAATAATGTAGTATAGTATTAGAGGAGGAGTCTTTGAAACAGTTATTATCAGTATTAATACCAATAGTATTGGTCATTGCTTTGGTTTTGAATCAAGCACTGCCTGCTGATGCTGCAAAAGGCAAAAAGAAAGGTTTGAGCCAAGAAAAGCTAAATGAATTGGTGTTGAGTGTTGATGAATTAACTAAAAAAATCTACAGACATGAACTCTACACTCCTGAAGATGCGGACAAATTGATAGAATTGAAGCTCCAACTCGATGAACAAATGGATATTTTGCCGGAAGCAAGTTTTGCTCCAATATATTTCAAAATCGGAAATATATTTCGTCTTAGAGGAGCACAAAGTGACGCTATAAACTGTTACCAAACAATATTGGAAAATTTTGCCCAAACGGCATACGGCCCAAAAGCTAGAGATATCTTGACGGAAATGGGTGTCGAGATTAATATTCCTGATTTAGAAAGTGACAATAATCTGGAAGATGAAACTCTGAGCGAGAATGCCGATAGCAAAAATAACAAAGAAACTATCTAATTTTTATATAACAAAAAAATTTCTTTTTGTGTTTTGTAGGTGTACAAAAAATAGTACAATTTTTGCCATCAATTGTATGGATTGATTTGCAATGTGGCAAAATACAATAAACACAAGGATAAATTTTATGAAAGCAATACCCCATTTTAAAAATTCCGCTACGCAAATAAACTTCAACAATAATAAAACGCAAAAAATTGTAACAACCCCCGTCCAACAAACACCAAAAACAATAAACAAGAAAAAATTGGCAGTGAGCACTGCAGCAGGACTGGGTGTAACTGCTCTTGCGATTGGCGGATTATTATATAAACGCAAAATTGATAATGTAGATGCTAAAAAATTAGTTAAAAGTATAAACTTTGAATCTGCAGAATCTCTAAAAGAAGCAGTCGAATTTGGTAAGAAAAATTTGGGTATAAAAAAATACAGAGGTTTTAAAAAAGCTGATTTAGATGTTGTAAACTGGGTGAACGAAGCTTTGGTTAATATTAACAATGTAACAAAAGGCAAAGTAATTATGCCAAATAAAATTACTTATCTTCCTTTGGAAGGTAGCATAGCGGGAGCTATGGATTGTAATAATGCTAATTTAACAATCGGAAAAAACCATATAGAATCCATAAAAAATATTGTCGAACATCAAGTTTCAATTTCTGCCAAAAACACTGGCAAAAATCCGGATAAAATGCTTGAGCCATATTATAAAGCAAATAATTTTAAAAATTGGCAAAATAGTTATATTGCAATAGTAGATATATACTCCGCCGTTATGCAACAGCTTGGAATAGAAACATTTTCTCCTTCTTCTCATGTTTCAACATTTGGTGCAATCAACCATGAGATGGGACATTTGCAACATTTTAATAATGTTAGTTTAAATATGTATAGAGGTCTAAGAAAAACAGAAGACATAGCTGAAAAAAATATAACCCCTGAAGTTCAAAAAATGAGAGATTTATTTAATTCTAAAATTGATGTTGCAAAAAGCGTCTCTGAATACGCTGCAACATCACCTCTTGAATTTGTCGCAGAATGTTTTTCTAAGATGATAGACGAAAAAACAATGAATAAAACTCTTTTGTCACCCGAAGCAAGAGAATTGTACGCAAAACTCGGCGGAGTTGCTATTTAAAATTCATCGCTTTTAAAAATTATTTGCAAAAATGCTATTTTAAAAGTCAATAATTTTCTATTCTTGGTTTTTATATATATAACGGAATAGTAAAACATGCTTTTTCAGGTGACTTTTTATATAGGTGATAAATTTTAATGTATACCATACCAAGTTTAAAAGAATATGCTGCACAAACAAAAAATAACAGCAAACAAGTACAACAAATTCCAACAACCTCTGTCCAACAAATACCAAAAACAATAAACAAGAAAAAATTGGCAGTTGGTGTTGCAGCAGGACTGGGCGTAACTGCTCTTGTTGTTGGTGGTTTGTTGTATAAACACAAAATCGATAGCACAAAAATAAAAAATTTGCCTGAACATATAGATTTCAAATGTGGAGAAACTCTAGAAGAAGCAATCGAATTTGGTAAGAAAAATTTGGGCATAAAAAAATACAGAGGTTTTAAAGAGGCTGATTTGGATGTCTTGAACTGGGTAAACGAAGGTTTGGTTAATGTTAATAATGTAACAAAAGGCAAATCAGCTATGCCAAGAAAGATTGTGTATGAGAATTTAAAAGATGCAGCAGGGGGCATGAACTGTTATGGAACAATGCGTATTAATAAAGAAGAGATAGAGCTCACAAAAGAATTTGTTGAAGATTGCTATAAAAAAAGAAATTTTAAAGATTCAGATAAAGTACTTAAAATACTTCACAGTAAAAAGAATTTTAAATATTGGCAAAAATTATTACCTTGTGTAATAATTGCTGAAGGAAAGCAAAAAACATTAAAACTCAGAACCTGTTCGCAATTCAGTGTAATCTACCACGAGATGGGGCATTTGCAACATGCAAAAAACATTGATGAAAATATATATTTTGCTCTAGGGGGTTTGCTATCTAAAGAAGAAATAACCCCTGAAGCTCAAAAATTATTGGATTTATTTAATTCTAAAATTGATGTTGCAAAAAGCGTCTCTGAATATGCTGCAACAACACCTCTTGAATTTGTCGCAGAATGTTTTTCTAAGATTATAGATGAAAAAACAATGAATAAAACTCTTTTATCACCCGAAGCAAGAGAATTGTATACAAAACTCGGCGGAGTTGCTGTTTAAAATTCATCGCTTTTAAAATTATTTTTTGTGATAATATAAATATCAAGCAGGAAATCAAGGTGAAATTCCTTGGCTAATACCGTAACCGTATAGTCGGAAAACTGAAAAACAAATTTTAAAAGCATTTTACGGTTTTTTGAAATGGCTTTTTTAGTTTTTTGCGTGCGGATTTCAAGAAAAGGTTGCTATTTTGCAAGTTACGTACGCAGTCACAACGAGCAATACAAACAAATGCCCGCATGGTTTTCCGGTGGGGACTTGTCCTATATGTTCAGGCTCCGGCGGTGTTTCAAAAGACAAAAATACTCCAAGAAAAGCCGGTGAAATGAGCTACAACGAATGTATGGCGGAATGGCGAAAAATTCAGGCTCAGCAAAGAGCAGACCTAAAAGAACAGATTGACTTGAAAAAAGAGTTTCTGCTACAATTTTTGTCAAACAAGCCTATAATCAATCTTGAAAAAATAACCCAATTTCAAGATAAGATTATGCAAAATGTTGAAAAGTTGCCTACAGTCTTCAAAACCCCTTTAAAAATGGTGCTAAACGTTGCAGCCAATGTTGTCAATTTTGCACTTTCTACTATCAACAATGTGCAAAAGTTCGTCCAAACGGCAGTTTTGAACATTGTAGATTTTGCAAAAAGCGTGACAGAAAAGCTTCCTATGGTACTTTTTGAAATTAAAAATTTTGTTTCTTTGAATTTTGAAAAAATAATAACAAAACCGGCCAAAACAATACTGACATTGTTCATTGGAAACAAAAGCAAGGAAGATAAAGACAAAAAAGACAAAAATAGAAAAAAAGTAAAAGAAATTTTGAAAAAATTATTCAAACTATATTTTAAGGAAAAAGATGACAATAACAAAAATTCATAATGATTCTATAATGAATCCGGTGTTGCGTAAAACCAAAAAAACAGAAGACACAATGAAAGGTGTTTTGTTAAACAGATATATCCAAAAAAATTTTCAAGAAGGATTTTCTGATTTTGATGTTGTTTCTGATTCTTTTTTGATTCCTGAAGTAATTCCTGAAGAAAAACAAGAAGAAGAAAATAACAAAAGTCCTTTTGATTACAAAAAAACTCTAAAACCCGTGTTTTTTGGAGCGGGTGCGGTTTTGGCCGCTGCTGTAGGTATTAGTACTGTTGTTGCAAGCTATTCTAAAAAATGTGCAAACGACAGTTCTATTGTACATCCGCCAGATTTGGCAACCAATATAAACATACTGGAAGAGCCGCATTTTGCTCTGTATCGTGCTTTGATAAAGCCGACAGGCAGAAATATTTTTGGTTTTTTGGGTGTGTGTTCGTTTAGTGGCGTTACTTTGGCAGCAAAAACATTCGTCGATGGAGCTCAAGAAGTCTGGGTCAGGAAGCAAAAATGCGATATTGAACAAGATTTTCAAAAAGATATGGTTAATGTTGAAAAAGACGCTTTTGTTGGAAAATTGAATGTCGTAAATAAAATCATGAAAAATACTTCTGATTATTTTAAAGATGAATTTTCGGAAAAAAAAGAAAACGCTTTTAAAGGTTTCATAAATTTCAAAGGCAAAGAAGATAAAGACAAAAAAGATGACAAAAATAAAAAACAAGACATAAAAACACTTGCATTTATGGGTGTGACATTGGCGGCTATTTTTGGAATCGGGGCTTTGACATTCAAAAACTACAAAAGTTCTGCAAAAAATCTGGAGACTTATTTAAAAAAATGTGAAGATACAGAAATCAGAACAAACATCGAAAAAGCCCTCGGACAAGAAGATAAAGACGTTGCAATAAAACAGTTATCTAATGTGATGAAAGGAATTAGAGCGACAGCAAGCACTATTAAAGAGAATTTTTCAAGAATTAAAGGCATTACCCCTGAAGAAATTAACAAAGCGACAAAAGATATTTTATCTACCCAAATATACACAGAAGCCCCCGAGGCTCTTGGTGGCGTAAGTAATAAAATTCAATATTATTGCTACATAAACGAAGAGCGTGGACATTTGTACAACTGGATTTTGCACCCTGAAAATCCTTTTAATAAGTATTTGTTTTTGGGATTCTGTTTGATTTCTTCTACAAGTTATGTTGCAAAAAAAATTGCTGACGCTATAAAAGAAGTTACAGTCGAAAGAGAAAGCAAAAAAAGTGAACTGGAACTGAAGAAAAATTTGGTCAAAGTTGAGGTAGATAATTTCAGAGTCAAAAAAGAAGCCGCAATAAACCCATTGGTTGATGCATTTAAACTTCAAAAGAAAAATGGAAAATCGAAAGACGAGCTAAAATCTTCGGCTCAAGATATTTTGCTTGAGATAAAAAACGGCCCTCCTTATGTATATTCATAGAAAAAAGTAATTTTATAATAAATTATTGATATTTATTTATGTGTATTATAGAATTGTAATATACTTTGTAGATTGTTCTACAAAGCCCGAAAATTGAATATGCGCTTGTAGCTCAGTTGGATAGAGTGTTTGGCTACGAACCAAAAGGTCGGGGGTTCGAATCCCTCCAAGCGCGCCATTAAGAGAGTCTTTATGACTCTTTTTTTATACCAACGCTTGTTCGGGATGCAATCGCCTCTTGAATTTTTGCGATTCGTAATTTTAGCATTCCATTTCAATTTTGTTAAAAACAAAATTTTCATTCCATAAAATTACTCAAATAAACGAGTTTGAGCTTCGCTCATCACTCTTGCAAAAATTCGCTCCGCTTTTGCCCTCTCAAAAATGCTCAACTGTTCGCATTTTTTCGGCAGAGTCTCCAAGCGCGCCATTAAGAGAGTCTTTATGACTCTTTTTTTATACCAACGCTTGTTCGGGATGCAATCGCTGTAAATAAAGTGCAAGTGCGAGATGGGTACATTTACGCTAGAACCTAAATATAAAGCCTTTTATAGCGATTTTAATAGAATGAGATACACTTGCACTAGTTGAACTTTATCTGCACTACGATTACACCAATTTCAAAATTAAATTCCTAAAGCTAGTAATGTATTTACCTTTTAGCCATATGTATTTTGCGCAAATAAAAATTTATCTGATGGTTTGAGATATATGAAATTATTTTTAAGATTGAGATAAAAACACTTGACTTCTGTTAAAATAAGAGTAATTAATGTCATTGCAAAAGGTCTTTAAACAAAATCTAAAAGGTTTTAAATGAACGAATTGTATTTACCTGTGAGGCGGAAAAATTATATTGTGTTGAAAATTTAACAGAAGAAATAATTGATTAAATATCTTATCGGATAACATTTGGAATTGAAGAGTAACAAAATTAATACATAAATCACATTATAAAACAGCAAAGACAGACTTCAAAATCTATCGCTTTCAGTCAATTGATACACTTTATTATTATATCATCAGAAAGCTTTTTCAATAGTATTGACAAGTTCATCAAGAACTTTTTGAATGTTTAAGTAAATCTTCTTTTTAATTTTAGGATAAAATACTCAGGAACATTTATTCGAAAGTAAAAAATTATTTAATATTTATTTTGTTTATTTTTTAAATACATTCAGATAATTGTAAATTTTATTAAGATATTTTGAAAAAACTAGCAAAAAAATATATTCAGCGTACTTATACAGAAAAGGCGGTAGGATATTTATGCGTGTTGGTGTAGTAAAGCTTAATCAAATGTATAACAAGTGTATCTTCAAAAGAAATACTTATTTTGAAGGTGTCAATTATAGTGATTACAATTCACAACCATCTAAAGATGATGGTATTGATTTAACAAAAGAAGATGAAGATATCGCACAGAAATTTACTGATGCACTTAATCAAATAAGAGCAAGTTACACAATTAGAAGAGATGAAGTGTGGGGCTTTTTTAAAAAAAGACAGCTAAGAAACATTACAAAAGAAGAGGATGATAAGGTTTCAGGTTTTATTATTGCTCAAAATATAAAAGTTGGAGAACAAGAAAAAATTGTTAAACTAATGCAAAATAATTTAGAATTATTGCGCAAAAACAATGCAACTCAAGAAGAATTGCAAAATGCCAGGAATGCTTTGAATATTGCTCAAAAATCTGCAAAAATTGCTAAAGAAATGGCAATGAGTAAAGATTCACATACTGGTTTTGATGTAATTGCAGGATACGATAAAGAGAAGTTTATATTGACCGAGCAGTTTATTTCACCTGTAAATTATGAAAAATCAGGTTTAATACGAAATATTCCAAACGGTATTTTATTTTTCGGTCCTTTTGGCAATGGTAAAACAAGTTTTGCTAAAGCTTTTGCGCAGAGTGCTGAATGTGATTTTAAAGAAGCAAAAACTGATAAAAGAATTCGTGATAAAAATGAAAGAATGCAAAGTCTATATCTTAACCTTATTGAATTAGCTAAAAATTCACAAGAAAATTTTATAAACAATAATCAAAGAACAATTATTTTAGTAGATGAAATATCGGAAGTTGCAGGTAGCGGTTCAATAATTGAACCAAAATTAAAACGATTCTTGGATAATTGTTCAAGCAAATATCATTGCACTATTTTTGCGACAACTAATAATCCTCTATTATTATCGAGTGCAATGAGAAATTCAAAAAGAATGCCAATTAAAGTAGCACTTGATCCGCCTGATGAAATAAATGCCGGTTTAATTTTGAGACATTACCTTAAAGATTCTAAGGAAATCAATCTTGACAACATAGATATCAAATACTTGGCTAAGAAAATTTGTTCTGTCCAGCCCTATCAAGCATATAACGGTTCTCAAATTGAGGCAATAGTTAAAGAGTGCATAGAAGAAAATGCCAATCCAACCCAAAAAGATTTGGAACGGCAAATAGATATTACAAAACCTGGTCTTGATAGTGATGATTTAGATAGGTATAATATAGAAAAAAGAGAAATTATTGGCGGTACAGATGAATGATATCTCTGTTTTGTACAAAAATTTTAATACTCAGTTAATTAAACTGAGGAATAATGATACACAATCATTAAATAATAATAAAAACAGCAAAAAGAATCTTATAATTCCTCCTTTAGCAAGTATTACAACTGGTGGTTTGGTTTCAAAAATCTATAATAATAATAATATATTTAAAAAGGCAGAAAAAAGTAAAGAAAATTTTATAATAGGCCTGAATCAAGGATATAAAACAAATAATTTATATCTTCAAATTCAAGATGAGATTAAAATTACAAACGATAAAATATTAAAAATGGAAAAAGAAATTTCAGATAATGCTACCTCTATAAAAAATATAATTAACAATGGCGGTGGAGAAGACCCAAATTGCAAAGAAATAATAAAACTAAGCGAAGATATTATTGAAAGCAATAAAACTTCAATTAACAATCTTAAAAAATATCTAGAACGATTAAATACTATGTTGCTTGATTTATACGACAACATAGTGACAAAATCATTTAAAAAATATACAAATAATCTAATTAATGTAACTAAAAAACAATCCAAGAATTTTACAATTGCAGCTATGTCACTTGCCGTTATTTTAGGAATTGGTATATCTTTTGTTATTAATAAAACACAGAAAAGAAAAGCAAATAAATGAATATTGCACCAATAAAACATACTTATACATTAATGCATAAGTATAATTCTTACAAAAAACAGCCTCAATTTAAAGGTGAGATATTTCCATCCGGTTATTATGAGGATTCTGAAATTGAAACAGCAAAAAAATATATATCGCAAGATAATTGGATGGAAAAATATAGAGAACAACGTTTAAACGAAGAAATGCAAGATTTCAATGATAAATTTGAAGAATGCATAGATGTTGATGGTGAGCATTGGGTAAAAGCAAGACTGTATGTATTATTTTGGCCCGTAACATTACCTGTAGCATTGGTTAATGAACATATAAAAGAAAATAAAGCTAATGAGAAAATTGATAAAGAAATTGAACGCATTAGTAATTTAATGGTAGATATAAATAATAAAAAATTAACGGAAATTAAAAAAAATCAGGCTGAAATCAAAAAGAAACAAATGGAAGAAAAAAGAAAAAGTGAAATTCATAATTTAATAAATAGAAAGTTTTTAAAATCACTAAAAGATTCGAATGATGATATAAATGCAAATGTTTCAACAGCTGTAATGTTTTATGGTGGTACTAAAAATGAAAGAAATGAAACTATAGATTGGGTAAAAAATCAAATTACAACTTTAATTAGAACATTTAGTTTTAATGATAACGAAGATGATAATTTGTATAGAATTCAAACAGAAATAAATTACGCACAAGATTACTTTGATGCCAACAAAAAGCGAACTGTTCTTTTCGTTGAAAACTTTGATTCAATATTAAATGAAAACTTGACTTCAAATCAAACGATTGGTGAAATGAAAGAATTAATGAGTGATATTAATAGAACAAAAGCACCTGTTACAATTATTTTTCAATCTGATGATATTGAAAAAATAAGTAAAGCATTTATATCCAATAAAACAAGAATACCCGTTATGATTGATTTAAATAATTCAAATACCGTATTATAATTTTGTATGATTATTGTGTGTTCCGTTCATTGTTTTTTCAGATAATTTAATTATTCCGGAAATTAAATTATCCCACAATGTGAGTAATGCGGTTGAAATTCCTGCAAATAAAACAGAAGATATTATAACTTTGCTTTTTGGTATATTTTTACACGACTTTATTCCCATTATAGAAGTACCTGTGGCAAAAATTGGAAATAATGCCAAATTACTGTATTTTTTAATATTTTCTTTTGTATTGCTTTTGCTTTGGTATGTACTATTATTTCCTTTTAAAAAAATATTATTAATTGGTGATATTTGCATTATTTAATATCCTTTATTTTTTCTTTTTCCAATTTAAATTTTGAAATATCATCCGCCGTAATTTCAGGTTGCGATGCTTGTATTAATTTTAACATATTTTCTTTTTTTAAACTATTGTTTCGAGATACATCAACCATAGAAGAAAAATACTCTATTTGCCCATTACTATATGCACCATTTTGTGATTTTTTAAATAATAAATCTACTATTTCCTTATATTCATCATCTGTTAAATCAGAACTATAGTGTTTTAAAACTTGTAAAGTATCTTTTTTATTAGCAGGGCCAACAGGAATATTTATTGTTTCTTGTAATATTTCATTATCAATATCAAGTGGATTATTTGTAGTTAAAATAAATGTAATATTGTTGTCTTGTGCTTGTTTGATATAATCTTTGAAAACCTTTGCAATTTCTTTATCTTCGCAAAAATCATCAAATTCATCTATCTGAATAATGTAGTGTCTTGAAGCATTTTTGGCACAAGATAATGCTAAAACTCCTGTACATAAATCAACTTGCGAAGCTTCATCAACAATTACATAATCATACATCACATCTTCAGATAAACAAGTCCTTAAAGAATATGCTGTACTCAAAATAACGGGATAATTTTTTATAAAATCTTCCGATTTTGTTTGTAATTCATCAATGGTATATATTTGTCTTGTATGCGAAGTATATTTCTTTGCTAATTTTGCTTTAAAGATTTGAGTTGAAAGTTCCGTATATTCTTTCATTTTTTTATTAAAATCAAAAGAGTTTAGTTCATTTTCTAATTTTTCAATATGACTATTTTTTTTGGAAATATTTATTTCATAGAATCTTTTTTGATATAAAGCAATTAAACAATCTTTTGAATATTTTTTCAGAAGTTGCTCAGCTACAGTTCTTTTAAATTTTTTAATTTTTAAAAATTCAATAACTGTTTTTATAAATTCAATGAATTTATTTTTATATTCTTCGTCTGCAATTTCAATAAAAAAACTCATTTCAAGAGCAGTATCTGCTGATTTGATATTTGCTATTTCGTATGGAATATTTTTGACATTAAATTGTTCAACGTATTTTAAATGGTGAGAATATTCTATTTCGTATGCCGATAATTCTTGCTTAAGAACAGATAATTTATTTTTTTGTTCTAATTTTTCTTTTAACTGTTTTTGTTTTTGCTTTAAAGATTCTTGAATTTCTTTAATTTTAGAATTTTCGAGTTTCCAGCCAAACATTCGAGGTGTTGATGTTTGTGAATTAATAAAATCTTCTTTGTTTTCTGTATTACCCAAATATGCTGAAATAAAATCTACTTCATATTTTTTTAACTTGTCAGTTATGTTTTTTGTTGCAGAATTATTACTTGAGACAACAGCAACGCTTTCATCTCGTATAACTGCATTTGCAATTATATTTAAAATAGTTTGTGTTTTTCCGGTTCCCGGTGGTCCTTCAATTATAGATAAATTATTATCTAATGCATTATCTATTGCTTACTTTTGGCTAATATTAAAACCAAATGGAAATATTGTAAATTCTTTTTCTTCCTTTTTAATTGGTTTCATTATTTTGAAAAATGCACCAATGCAATTTTCTTGTTTTTTTTCTTTAACAGGCAGCTCTCCTTTTAAAAAACTATACAATATAGTTTCGGGAACTACTTTTTTTATCATTCTATAATTTTTAAGTAAAATGTTAAACTTCAAACCTTTGTCTGTAGTGTGTTCAAGGCCAATTTTATCTGCGATACTTTTAAAATAATCTAAACGATTATTGATAAAAAGCTCTTCTTTGCTTAGTTCAACAATTTTTACATCATAATAATTATACGTATAGGTTTTGTGGTTTTTAAAGGTAATTTTATAAAATCTTCCACTTCTTACACATTTTATAATGTCATTTGTTCGATTTGCACCCTTTAAAAATATTTCTTTGCGTATGTTGCCCATTGTAACCATATAATAACACAGATAACTTTTTTCTTTGTTTTGCAATAAGCTTGTACTTGTTTTTTGTGGCAATTTTGCAAAAAGTAAAATTTTCTATTTAAGAGATTCTGTTATCAAAGTTATTTTTTCTAAATTAATCGGTAATTTCTTTCCAAAATCTGATTGGAGGAAGGGCGTGTTCTCCATCGTTTTCACAGCCCTCGAACCATGCGAGGCGTTCAATAATTTTTTCTTTAAGTTCAACAAGTTCCGGTGTTAATTCTTTAATTTGTTCAAATTTTTTATTCGGGTCTAATAAAATTTCTTTTTCTGATTCAGCGTAATCGCTGCCAAGAGCTTTTTGAACATCCTTGATTTTGTGTCCATGGCTTGTTTGTATCACATGGAATCCACCCCGACACATTTTCTTAGCAGGGACATCCATATCTGTTGAAGTTGAAATGAAACTTTGGCTAACAGTAGAATTTTTTTCTCCGAAATATCCCCCTCTATATACAATACCTTCGTATTTTCCATATTTTTCATCAACTTTTTTTAAACCATACTTTAAACATCTGATTACTTCGTTAATGAAATTATCTGTATAATCCTTCTCTACCAAACTTCCATTTATGCTGAAACTTCTGTCAGGATATCCGGCATACACCGAAACTATAGACGATACAAGGTCATCTTGCTTCCATTTTTCATTAAATTCGGGATTTGCCATTAGTTTTTTCATAGCAGCTTCAAATTCTTCATCCGTGCTTATTTTTGGTTTTATTTTTGGTCGAGCAATATTTTTTTTAACAAAACAAGCAACTACTCCCCCTAGAATAGCAAGAGCACCAATGCCACAAGCCAATCTTTTTTTGCTGATTTCTTTTCCCATCAAAGTAACAGTATCTTTTTTTAAAAGATTTTTTTGGTTTGTAGGTGCAACGCTATCAACCTGTTTTTGTTTGGTGGGTTGGTTTGTGAATTTTGAATATAGATGATTTGCATTGGTTTTTATCGGTATTTCAATTGCCATGGTTTTGACTCCTTGCGTGCATAAGTACAAAACGCAAACATACAAAAATTTGCTTTGTTTTGTTTAAAAAACTAAAGGAATAATTTTTAATAAAAATACCAAGTCAAAAATCCAACAATCAAACAAATATTGTTTTGTAAATAATTAGATACAAATTTGAATTTATGTAAAATTTGAGTGATACTAATAGTAGATTTGCTTTACATGGAATTATTTTTAAAATATAGTTAAATTAATTAAAAAGAAAAAAATGAGGGACAATAAGTGGATAAGTTCAAATTAGACAACTATGACAGAAGACCGAGCGAGTACCCCGGATTTTCTACAAATGCAAACATTAAAGTAGTTGGTGTTGGCGGTGGCGGTGGCAATGCTATCAACCGTATGATTGCTTCAGGTCTGAGTGGTGTTGAATTTTGGGCAATGAATACTGATGCACAAGTTTTAGACTTGTCTAGTGCTCCCAGAAAAGTCCAACTTGGTTCAAAATTAACAAACGGTCTTGGTGCAGGTGGAAATCCTTCAGTTGGTGAAAAAGCTGCAGAAGAATCTAGAGAAGATATTACAGTTGCACTAGATGGTGCAGATATGGTGTTTGTTACTGCCGGTATGGGCGGTGGTACAGGTACAGGTGCAGCTCCCGTTGTTGCAAAAATTGCAAAAGAAATGGGTGCATTGACTATCGGTGTTGTTACAAAACCATTCAAATTTGAAGGCAAAAAAAGATTATCACAAGCACTTCAAGGGCTTGAAAAATTAAAAGAAAATGTTGATGCATTAATTGTTATTCCAAATGACAAATTAATGGAAGTAGTCGAAAGAAGAACAACTCTAAAAGATGCATTTGCTGTTGTTGATGAAGTTCTTCTTTGTGGTATCAAAGGTATTTCGGATATCATCCTTGTTGGCGGTTTGATTAACGTTGACTTTGCCGATGTTAAGACAATTATGCAAGCATCAGGTTCTGCTTTGATGGGTATTGGTAAATCATCAGGCGAAGGCAGAGCAATGGAAGCTGCAAAACTTGCAATAGATTCAAAACTTCTTGAAACATCAATCAATGGTGCAACAGGTATCATTATGAATGTTACAGGTGGTCCTGATATGACATTGTTCGAAGTTAATGAAGCAGCAAATGTTATCCATGACGCTGTTGCAGATGATGCGGATGTAATCTTTGGTGCAGTTGTAGATGATAGTTTGCAAGGTGATATCCAAATCACTATTATTGCAACAGGTTTTGAATTGAAAAACGGAGAAATTGTTGCTCCTGCAAACAATACAAATAAACAACAAGTTTATACTCCTGGATTGTTTGATAGTTTCTCATCTTCAGGATTTGGTGCAGGAGAAACTCCATCATTCTCATTTAATCCTCAACCAAAAACAGAAAAGAAAGAATCAGCTCCGATGTCTTCTTCAAGTTCTGATGACGGATTGAATATTCCTGAATTTTTAAATCCAAGAAATAGACTTGGTTAATAAATATTTATATACCAGAAAGCTCACCGATTGGTGAGCTTTTTAAGTTTTGATTATTAAACGTTAACTAATCAATTACATAATAAAATTGTTTCCGTAAGCAACAGCACCTGTTAAGTAGCTTTCTTTCAAAGTTTGTCTTAAGCTTCTGTATGTTTTTTTAGCACCTTGAGAAGTGATTTTGTTTATTTCATTTGCAGAAGTTGTATATTCATTGATAATCATAGAAGTGTTTGATGTGATATTCAAGTTTAACATTATTGAACTTACTCTGCTATCTAAAATCATTGTATTAGCTGCCATCTTCAAGACCTCTTTTTTATTTTGCTTACATTAATATAAAAACATTTATATATCTGTTATTTCAATTTTATATATTTTTGTTACAAAACTTTACAAATTGAATTTATAAATACGAAAGACAGCTTGTTTTGACAAGTTTCCAATAACTTAATCCTTGCGATTGATTGAATGTGTAATATTTTCGTGATAGTGTTGGTATGATTAGATTTGGAGGATAATATGCTAGAAAAAATCGAAAAATTTCAACTAATTTTGACCGGTATAGTAGTTACTTTTGCTATTTTGATTTCTGTGAAAATTATTTCTTCTTCAATATCACAAGATGTAATCACAACAACGGGTTCAGCCTATGAAATAGTAAAATCTGATTCAGGTACAATAAATTTTGAAATTAGCGTAAAAGCTCCAAACAAACAACTTGCACACAAAATTATGCAAGGACAAATTTCTGAAGTCAAAAAATATTTAGCAAGCAAAAAATTGAACGATGTAGAAATAAAAACAACAAACGGTTTTTATACATACAAAAGAGATGCAAAAGGAATGGATACAGGAGTTGTTGATTTTTACAACATGCATCAGCCAATGTCAGTTAGAAGCAATGATGTGCAATTGGTTAAAGAAATTTCTACCGACATTGCGAGTTTAATTAACCAAGGAATAGATATTAATGTTTGGGATGTAAATTACCAATACTCTAAAATTGGCGATTTGAAAGTAAAATTGCTCGAAAAAGCAGCAACAGATGCAAAAAATCGTGCAATATCAATGCTAAAACCAACAGGAAGTTCTGTTGGCAAAGTAAAATCAGTAAGAATGGGTGTTTATCAAATTACATCGGTTGATTCTACTGATGTTTCTGATGGTGGAATCAATGATACTTCTTCAATAGACAAAAAAGTTACTGCAGTTGCAAACGTTGCTTTCAAAATAAAATAGCTTATTTTTTAGTTTGAATTTTTTTGAACAAAATCTTTTATTTTGTTGAGTTTGTTTATGTTGTCAGATTCTATATAAAATCTCAACAATGGTTCAGTTCCGCTTTTTCTGATTAACAAAGAAGTTAAACCGTTATCGAGAAACAATTTTGTGCCGTCTATTGTTAATTTTTCTTTTATATCGAAATCTGCAATATTAGAAAAATCATTAAACTTTTCGATGAGTTTTTGCGTCTGTTCTTCATTATTCAATTTGACATCTATTCTGTCTGTATGAAATTCGCAACCTGCAAAATTTTTCAATTCTTCTGTTAATTTGTTTAGGGTTTTCTTTTTTGATGACAACATTTCAATAATCAACAAGTTTGCAAGCAAACCGTCTTTTTCAGGAATGTGTTCGCCGATTGACAATCCGCCGGAATCTTCTCCTGCTAGAATTGTTTGATTTTCACGCATTTTTTCTGATAACCATTTAAAGCCAACAGGAGTCGTGATTGTTTCGATACCCAATTTTTTTGCAACAACATCAACAATGTTGGAAACGCCAACAGTTTTTATCATATAGCCTTTTTTGTTTTTTTCATATAGATACTTTAGTAACAATGCCATTATGATGTTTGGACTTATGTAATTTCCTTCTTCGTCAATTACCCCGTATCTATCAGCGTCGCCATCATTTGCGACTGTAATATAGCCTTGTTTTTTGTAGTGCATAAATTTTGGTTTTGGCTCAGGCAAACCACCCCCAAAATCAGAGGAATGAAACATATTGAATGATTCGTAAGGAATTTTGTATTTGGTTAAAATTTTGTCAAAATAGCCTATAGAAGAGGAAAACAGTCCATCAAAAATTATTTTTGGAGGATTTTTTTGTATTTGATTAAAATCAATCAATGCCTCTAAGTGTTTCATATATTCAGAATCAAGTTCTGTTTTTGTAATTTTGCCATCAAAAGTAGGAGTCGTTTCTTTGTCCAAAAATTTCAAAATTTCATCGGTTATTTCTTTTGTTGCAGGCCCTGCATAAGGCGGGATGAATTTTATTCCTTGGTATTCTTTTGGATTGTGAGAAGCAGTAAGCATTATTGCACCGACAGAATCCGGATAGAATTTTGCATTGTATGCGACAATCGGCGTTGGAATAACTTTTGAAGACAAAATACAATTAAAACCATGGTTTTTAAAGATTTCTGCTGAAAAATTTGCAAAATCTGCAGCCATAAATCTGGGGTCGTAGCCTATGATTATTGTGTTTTTGTTGGAATTTTGACTTTTGATATATAAAATAATTGCTTTTATTATTCTTTCTACTGTTTCAAAAGTAAATTCTTTTGCGATTATTCCTCGAAAACCGTCTGTTCCGAATTTTATTTCAGTTTTTTGCATATTTTACCTCTTATTTATAAGCCCAAAAGATTTGTGTATTTGTTAATGTTTTCATCTTTTTGGCTTCAAATTCATTATATAAAAAATACCGAAAATTGGCAAAATCCTTAAATTTTGAAGATTTTTGAAAAAATAAATCCTAAGGTCTATTTTTTCAAAAAAATTACTTCTTTTGGTTGATGAGTTTAGACTGCAAAATAGTCTATATTAAGTATGTAAAACAGTATTTTACATAAACTGGACGATGGTAGGTAGGATTAGTTAATGACACAAGGCATAACAAATAGCCTTAATTCAACACTTATGCGTTTAAATGCTATAGAAAATAACTTTATGGCATTAGAGGGCATACAGATTTTTGATGACTCAAAAAACACGCAAAACGTTTCTACATCTGATTTCAAAACTATATTAGATGGAAAAATCGAAGAAACAAACAAAGAAGAAAATAAAGTAGAAGATTTGCTAAAAACTGCTCCATTAGATGTCCAAAATCAAATCCAAACAGACATTTCTGATGAATCTGCAGAAGAAAAAAATCTAAAAAAAATAGAAGAAGTAAAATCTGCAATCAACCTAAAATCAAAAATAGATTTAAAAGCACAAGCAAATAACGTCGAAGAAATTATTGAAACTTATGCAAACAAATACAATGTAGATAGCGATTTTATAAAAGCAATAATAAAACAAGAATCAAATTTCAATTCTAATGCAACAAGCAAAAAAGGTGCAATGGGTTTGATGCAGTTAATGCCAAAAACAGCTCAATCATTGGGTGTTGCTGACGCATACAATCCAAACCAAAATATAGAAGGCGGAGTAAAATATTTGAGAGGTTTGTTAGACAGATTTGACAACAACAATGAATTAGCACTTGCTGCATACAATGCAGGCCCTACTGCCGTTAAAAAGTACGGTGGAATTCCGCCTTACAAAGAAACACAAAATTACGTAAATTCTATAATGTCGGCTTATGAACAGTTTAAGACTTTGGACAATGGAAAGAGGTACTTATGATTACTAGAGGAATAGGTACAGTAGCAAACGGAATGCAGGCTATGTTGGATTTTGAAGATGTTACGGCTCACAATCTGGCAAACGTTACAACAAACGGTTTTAAACGCAGCAATATTGTGTTTCAAGACATAATGCAAGCAAATGTTCAAACAAAAAATCAAAAAAACAACTACAAAGACGTCGGTACTTTGAGCAATGGCCCAAGGTCTTATAGAACATATATCGATTTTTCACAAGGCGGTCTTGCTGAATCTAACAACAAAATGGATGTTGCAATTCAAGGACAAGGCTTTTTCAAAATCAGATACCAAGATATAAAAGACACAGATCCTGTTGATGTTAGAAATTATTATTACCAAAGAGTCGGAAATTTTGCGATTGATGATAATAATTATTTGGTTAACAAAGATGGCGACTATGTGATGGATATGGAAAACAAACGTATCAGAATAACACGTGACCCCCAAGCAAACGAAATAAACAGAATAAACCAAATGGATTTGGAAAAAGATTTGATTATAGGGGAAACAGGCAGAATAGAATTGAACAATCCGAATTTCAATGTGCAATTACAAAAAATTCAAGTTTGTGATTTTAAAGACAAAACAAAAATCTCAAATATAGGAAATGCAAAGTATTTGCCGATTTATGGACAAAATCCGGAAGTCTACACAAAATCAGACGGAGAATTTTCACTTCAACAAGGTATGGTCGAAATGTCAAATTCAAATACTGTTGTTGAAATGATTAATTCGATAAATGTTTCAAGGGGTTATGAATCAATGAGTAACATCTTGAAAACCCAAAGTGACACTATTTCTCAGGCAATAGGTTTGGGAAATATATCCAGATAACCAGTTAGATAAAAAATAAAAAAGGGGAGAAGAAAAGTTATATGTTAAGAGCTTTAACGACAGCAGCGACAGGCATGATTGCACAGCAAAATAACCTTGATGTTATTTCAAACAATATTGCGAACTTGTCGACATACGGATACAAAAAAGTAAGAGCAGAATTTCAAGACTTGTTAAGCCAGATACATAGAACCCCGGGGGCACAAATGGGACAGGGAACTTATCAACCTGTAGGTATAGAAGTTGGTTTGGGTGTAAAAACTTCTGCAACAACAAGAATTTTTTCGGTTGGAAATCTCCAATCAACGGATAGACAGCTAGATATGGCGATTGCCGGAGATGGATTTTTTCAAATTACAATGGACGATGGTTCTTTTGCATACACTAGAGATGGTTCTTGGCAAATGGATTCAAATGGGCAATTGGTAACGTCTGACGGTTACCAGCTTCAACCCCCGATTACTATTCCAAATAACGCAAAAGAAATCGTAGTATCCCAAGCAGGGATTGTGTCTTGTTCTACAGGAACAAACTCAGAACAAACGCAACTGGGACAAATTCAGCTCGTAAAATTCCAAAATCCTTCAGGGCTTCTTGCAATAGGACATAACTTGTATAGAGAAACTTCCGCTTCGGGAACACCTTTACAGGGAACGGCAGGAGAAGAAGGCTATGGAACAATAGAGCAATGTTTTGTTGAAGGCTCAAATGTCCAAACCGTAGAAGAATTGATAGGACTAATCAAAACAGAAAGAGCATACGAATCAAATTCAAAAGTAATTTCTGCAGGTTCAGACATCTTGCAACAAACAAACCAAATAGTAAGATAGTAGAGCTGGTGCGATAACTAAAGTAACTTAAAAAACTTATGACAAAACACATAAAAAACTTAATATTTTTATTTTTGACTTTGTTCTTTACGATGCAAAGCGGTTTTTGTTATGTCTTAACTTCCGGTGAATTGAATCAGATATTAACAACCAAATTTCAACAAGAAGTTCAAAGAAAACTCAACCTAAAACAAAATGATGCAGAAATTAAGATTTCTGTTTCAAACATTCCTTTTAATTCTTTGCAAATTCAAACTTCAAAACCAAAAATAGAAATTATGCAAATAAGTATTTTGCAGCCAAATACTTATAGGCGTGTAACGATAAAAAATCAAGATAATACCGTTGTAAAAATTTTCAATGTAAATGTCCAAACCTCGGTTATGAGAGAAGTTTTGGTTGCGAGTGAAAACATTCCATTTAACAAAGAAATAACACCCAAAAATACAAATCTTCAAAAAGTCGATATCCTAAAAAACTATGACAAAGTTCTTTTAAACTATGAAAACAATTTGATAGCAAAAAGAAACTATCAAAAAGGAAATATTATTCTTGCAGAATATATAAAGCCAAAAGCTGAAATAACTAAAAATTCTATTGTAGATATTGTGTTTTTGTCAAAAGGCATAAAAATCAAACTCCAAGGTAGAGCCTTAAAAGATGGAAATATCGGGGATATGATTTTGGTTCGTTCGGACAAATACAACAAAATCTACACTGCAAAAGTAAATTCATCTAACGAAGTGGTGGTCAAAATATGATTAAAAAAATAATTTTAGCAATAATATTTGTTTCGACAATAGGGGCAAACGCAGAGAGTCTTTTTAGCCTCAATGCAACACAAAGTTCTATTATAGAACCAAAAGCTCTTTATTCTTCAGTTAGAGCAAGAAATGTCGGAGATGTTGTTTCGATTATTATTGCAGAAACGCCGACAATGGGTGATAATGGTTCTTTCACTACTGCAAAATCAAGTTCTCTTGCAAGAAATGCGACGAAATTTTTTAATATTTTGTCAAAAAAAGACCTCGCTGCAGCTCTTGATGGTGCAAATGAAGGCAAATTGGATGTTGACAATTCAACTAGCCAACAAAGAACAATTTCAATGATAGATACAATTGCAGCCCAAGTCGTACAGGTTTTGCCGAATGGAAATTTGCTCGTACAAGGCAAAAAGACTCTAATTCAACAAAACGAAAGAGTGGATATAATAATTTCAGGCATAGTTGATCCCAGATGGATAAACCAATCAGGAGAAATATCTTCGACCCAAGTAGCAAATCTTCAATTTGCAATGAGTGGAAATGGTAGTGTTTCTCGTGGTCAAAATGAAGGTGTTGTAAATAAAGTTATAAGAACAGTTTTCTAATCAAAAATTAAGGATGACAAAATGAAAAAATTCTCAATATTTTTAATATCTATGTTGCTTTTGTTTCCGATTTTGGAAGTCAAAGCAATTTCTGAACAAGTTCTGAGAATAAAAGATATTACCCATGTTAAAGGTATTAGAGAAAACCAAGTTGTAGGATATGGGCTTGTTGTAGGTTTGGCAAATACAGGTGACAACTCTCGTCACACACAAATGACAAGCCAACAAATGCTTTTGAATTTGGGAACGGTAATTGACCAATCAAACTATATCCAAAAAGGTACATCGGCAGCAGTTATTGTAACGGCAATCATACCTCCTTTTGCAAAAGAAGGTGACAAAATCGATGTTACTGTTTCTGCAATGGCTGATGCAAAGAGTTTGTCCGGTGGTGTTTTGGTTCAAACGCAACTCAGAGCTCCAAACGGTGAAATTGTTGCTGTTGCACAAGGGCCTATAAGTACAGGTGGTTTAAAAGCAACAACCGGAGGTTCATCAAAAACAGTTACAACAACAGGCAGAGTCCCTAACGGCGGTATTGTTGAAAGAGATATTTTAACAACAATAGGAGAAGAAACTACCCTCACTTTAATATTGGACAAAGCTGATTATACAATGGCATCAAGAATTGCAAAAACAATTTCGACTAGAATTGCACCTGCAAAAGCTCTTGATGGTGGTGCTGTGCAAGTTCAAATTCCTGTAAGATACAGAGATGACAGAGTTTTGTTTTTGTCTATGATAGAAAATCAAATAGTTGGTGCTGTTTCTTCAAAAGCAAAAGTCATAATAAATGAAAGAACAGGAACAGTAGTAATAGGCGGAAATACCCGTTTGATGCCTGCAGCTGTTGCTCACGGAGCAATTACCGTGACGATTTTATCAGAGGTAGAACCTATTTCTAATAATCCAAATAACCTCAACGCCGGAGTTCAATACACTGAAAAACAGGGTTCTTTAGTCGAGATGGAAGCAAATTCCAGCCTTTCTGATTTGGTTGCAGCACTAAATGAAATAGGGGTAACTCCTTATGAATTGATTGCAATATTGCAAGCATTAGCAAATGCAGGCAGTTTGCAGGCAGAATTAGAAATAATTTAATAAAATTTTTAAAAAAGGTAAGTAAAAAATGCAAAATTATGTAAATTCAATTGGCACAAGCTATATGAACACCAGTTCTGATTTAGCGGAAATAGAAAAAATCAAACGTGGCTCAAAAACAGAAAAAGAACAATTAGAAAAAGTTTCAAAAGAATTTGAATCTATTTTTGTTGCAAAAATGTTAAATGAACTAGACAAAACTGTAGATAAAGAAGGTTCTTTGTTCCAAGAAAGTAAATATTTAGATAATTTGAAATCATTTATGTATAATGATATAGCTCGTACCATTGCAAACAACCCACGAACAAGCATTGGTATTGCAAAACAAATGTACACTCAACTGGAAAAAACTGTAAAATAGGTAATCAAAATGAATATAGATAATTCAGTAAATATATCTTCGGTTGTTTCTCAATCATTGTCAAAATTGAATATAAACGCTTCAAATCGTTCATATAAATCAGGTGAAAAAGAAGAAAATAATGCTAAAATAGAAGATATTGAACAATCGCAAGATAGCGTTTTAAAAGAAATATCCAAAGAAACTACTAGACCTAATTCTAATATTGATGTTGCAGAAATTCAAAAATATGCAAATTTAATGGGGGAGAACTTGACAATAGAGGATATAAACTACGGTCTAATGTATGGTAGAAGTGTAATCGCTGATTTCAGTGCATAAGGTAAGTAGATGAAATTTGAAGAAGTTTTATTAGAATATAAAAACCTAAAGCAAAATTTGCTCGATAGAAAACAAGCAATAATAAAAAGAAATATCGAAGTTATTACAAGACTTGATGAAGAGCTTGTTGTTATTGCAGATAAAATAAAAAAATTTGATATTTTGAATAACAATTTTACTGAAGATGAAAAAAAAGAACTAAAAACACTGGGAAAAGAAATAAAAAAACTCGAAGAAAATAACGAAACTTTAATTAAATATTCATTGAATGTTATAAATAGTACTTTATCTGGAATATTAAATATAATAAACAAAGATAAAAACACATACAATTCAAAAGGATTGAATTGTAGAGGGGATGAGATACCGTTTTCTTCAATAATTGAAGAAGCATAAGAAAAAAAGGATTTTATTAATGTCACTCGGTCAAAGTTTAAATATATCAACTGGTGCATTGAGAAACAACCAATACGCTCTAACGGTTGTTTCGCATAACGTTGCAAATTTAAATACCGCAGGTTATACGAGAAAAAGAGTAAATTTTGAAGAAAGTATAATCGGCAATTATGGTAGAGATGTTTATTCAAGAATAAAAAGTCTTAATGGTTCAACGATAACCGGTCTTGTTGATTATATGGATGAGGCTGCACTAGGTGATATTGCAAAAACAAAATCAGATTCTGAATACTACAACACATTGAATGATGCAATAGGCGGTCTTGAAGATATGGCAGATGCCCTAGGGGATGATGGGCTGAATGGATTGTTGAATGAATTTTTTAAAGCATCTGCAAACTTGGAACAATTTCCTGACGATTTGACTATCAGACAGCAATATGTTGCAGCAGCACAAAGTGTCTGTGACAAATTTAACGAAATTTCAAAGAAATATGATGATTACCAAGACACAATGATTTCTGATACACAAGACAACACAGAAACCGTAAACAGGTTGTTAGAACAAATCGCAGCCTCTAATGAAAATTATATAAAAAATGGAAAAGATTCTTCAGCACTTAATGATACTTATGCGTTGATTCAAGAATTGTCTTCTTATGTAAATGTTACAACAGAAAAAAATGCTAATGGAACATTAAATGTTTGTATTGGCAATGTACAAGTTGTCAAAGGTTCAAAAGTAAATTATACTCTGCAATCCGAAGCTGATACTTCAGGAAATGGCGATGTGTTGAAATTTTCTCTAAAATCAACAGAAGATGAAAACCAAGTTATAACAAAAGGTATAAACGAAGCGATTACCGGTGGTAAAATTGGTGCAAGCATTGAATTTTTGAATGGCACAAACGATAGCTATTACAATATTGCAGATATGAAAAATGCCCTAAACGAAGCAGCGAACGCTTTTGCGACAGAATTAAACAAAATTCAAACTTATGACGATGGAGATGTTTTTGCAGCAAATATTACGACAGTAAACGGGGTAAACCAGCTTGAAAAATCAACGGTTAATATGTTTGTGTCAAAAGACGGACAGGCATTTAGTGCTTCTAATATTACGGTAAATTCTGAAATATTGAATAACGTATTTTTAGTTGCAGCAGCCAGAATCGATATGAACAAATTTGATGTAGATAAACAAGACTGGAAGCTTGCTGTCGGAAATTCGACAAATGCCACAGAAATAACAGCTCTGCAAACAAAAAAAATCTGTGATTATGGTGGCAAACAAGATAACTGTACGTTGTCTGATTTTTTGAGTGCCATTAGTGCAAAAAACGCTCTAGATAAAGATTCAATGGACGGCAAAGCCGGAACATATAAGGATTTGTTAGATTCTGCTTTGACAAATTATTCGAATTTAACAGGAGTCAATATAGATGAAGAAATTTCTGATTTATTAAAATATCAAAGAGCTTACGAAGCTTCTGCAAAAGTTTTTTCAACTGTAAATGGCTTGTATGATACTATTTTGGGAATGATATAAAGAATTAAAAGGATTTTAAGATATGAGAATTTCATCACAAACAATGAGTAGTCTTGCAACCGGTTCTACATCCAGTGCCTATGACAGATATGCAAAGATTTTGGCAAAAATCACTTCTAATAAAAATTTTACAAAAATGTCTGAAAATGTTCCTGAAGCAAAAAAACTAATCAAAATAAAAGATCAATTGGCACAAATGGATGAATATCAAAGTAATATCAAAGCTGCAACGAGCGAAATGGGACTTGCTTATGATGTAATGGGTGATTTGACAGATGAAGTTTCGCAAATAAATACTCTTGTTTTGGATGCTGCAAATGCTACAACAACGCCAACAACAGCAAAAGCAATGGCGACAGAAATAAAAGAAAGAGTTTCAACAATTGTCGATTTGATGAATACAAAATATATGAATAATTATATTTTTTCAGGTTCAAATGTTCAGACTCCTGCATATAGCGTAGATGATAAAACAGGTGAAGTTATCTACAACGGTACTACAAAAGACAATGGCGAAAGATTGTTGACTATTGCAGAAGATACAACATTCAAATACAACATAACAGGCGACAAAATTTTTGACAAAGTAACGCTATATGATAAAACCGTTGATAATACCGGAAAGGAAGTTACTGTCGCTAGAGAAACTGATTTCTTTACTGAAATGCAAGATTTAGACAAACTATTAAATGCAGACACAATAGATCAAAATGCGATTAGAGAAAAATTGAACGTAATTGATGCAGTAAGCAAAAATATTGTTCGCCAAACAGGGGATATTTCTGCAAAAGTTGCAAAATTGGATGCAGCATCTTCTATTAATACAACAACAATAACAAACCTTACAGAAAAAAAGACAAATATAGAAGAAATAGATATTACACAAGCTGCAACAGATTTGGCAAACGCTCAAAACGCTCTACAAGCAAGTTATATTCTTTCTTCTACAATTTTGGGCGGAAAGACTTTGTTAGATTATCTATAAAAAAGTATTAAACAAAAATTTACTTACCATTTTCCCTTTTAAAATTATTTTAAAGGGATTTTTTTATATTATAGTCTTTTTTTTCGTTTTTGCAATAAAATTAGTATTTTATAATTTTAAAATACTAATCCAAATAACTTAATTATTGTTATTATTTCTATAAAAAATCATTTTTTTAATATAAAATGTATGTATGTTTGAAGTGAAAAAAACATTGACTTATTATGCTTTTTTGCTTTTTTTGAGACAAGTTCGAGAGTTTTTAGAAACGCTCGGTAGTGTCGGTGTTAATTTTTTAAGAGTTTTAAAATATATTTTATTATTCAGAATAAACAAAGATGAGCTTATTATCCAATCAAGAAGATTTGCATTCGATAGTTTGCCGATTAGTTTGGCGATTGTAGGCATGACATCTTCTATTATTGCAATGCAACTTGCACCGGAGCTTGCTCGACAAGGTGGAGCTGACTATACAGGGAGTCTTTCGGCTCTTGTAATGGTTAGAGAATTGGCTGTTGTTATGAGTGGTTTTGCAATTATATCAATGATTGGGTCTTCTTTTGCTTCGGAAATTGCATCTATGGCGGTAACTGAACAAATTTCTGCTATGCAAGTATTAAAGGTTGACCCTATAGAATATCTTATTGTGCCGAGAGTTGTTGCGGGTATTTTGTTTATGCCTGTGATTTTTATTATTTCAACGACTTTTGGACTTATTTGTTCGGGGTATGTTTCTCATTGGACAGCTGAATTGAGTCTGTTGAATTATATCACTTCTCTGTGGCATGGGCTTTATATTCGAGATATTTTTATTGCAATATTAAAAGCCTCTGTTTTTGGAGGAACAATCGCACTTATCAGTTCTTCTTGCGGATATATGGTTCGAGGTGGTGCTAAAGAGGTCGGACTAGCTACCACAAAAGCTGTTGTATGGTCGTTTTTGGCGATTGCAGTGTGGGATTTTATTTTTGCTTCAGTTTTTTATTTGTAGATTTTGTGGGTGAAAATGACATTAGAAGTTAAAAATTTAGTTAAAACATTTAATAGAAAAAAAGTCTTGAATAATATTTCGTTCAAAGTTGAAAATGGTCGTACATTGGGCGTTGTGGGGTTTTCAGGCAGCGGAAAATCAACACTGTTGAAGATAATATCAGGTATTTTAGAACCTGATTCGGGAGATGTTATATATCCAAAAAATTCTGATGTTGCAATGGCTTTTCAATACAGTGCATTGTTCGATTTTTTGAATGTGTATGACAATATTGCTTTTCCTTTGGTAGAAAGAAAAGATTTAAGAGGAAAATACACAAAAGACCAAATAACAGCCATTGTAAAAGAAAAATTGAAAATGGTGGGACTGGACGGAATAGAAGACAAATATCCATCTGAGCTTTCTGGCGGTATGCAAAAGAGGGTAGGGTTTGCTCGTGCAATCGTAACCAATCCCCAAATAATACTTTTTGATGAGCCGACAGCGGGGCTTGACCCTGTTACTTCTACATTGATAGAAGATTATATCGTACAACTCAAAAACGACCTAAATGCCAGTTGTGTCGTTGTAACGCACCAACTCTCAACAATAAAAAGAGCGGTTGACAATGTCATAATGCTTTACCAAGGTGATGTTGTGTTCGCTGGAACAGTCGACGAGTTGTTAATGGGAAAAAATGAATATGCAAAACAATTTGTAGGTGCTACAATTAATGGACCTATGAATATTGCAAGTAAATAAGGAAAAAATAATGAATAAAAAAGAAAAATATTCAAGTTCTTTAAAAGTCGGGGTTTTAACCCTTAGTGCAATATTTATTTTGATTTTTACGGTTTTGTGGGTAAAAGGCAGAAGTTTGTCTGCAGGCGAACGCATTGATTTGGCTTTCCAAGATATAAACGGAATGAGAGCAGGTTCAGGCGTACAGATGATGGGGCTTCGTATTGGACAAGTTGAAGAAATCACTCCTGTTATGCAAGGTAAAGATAGCTATGTAAATCTTCGTTTTGTTGTTACGGAAAAAGGAGTCAAGATTCCTCCAGCTTCTACTATCACGATACAACAGTCGGGGATTATTGGAGAGCAGTTTTTAGAAATTACTCCTCCAAAAACAGAAGTTATATATGTAGATACTCAAAAAACAAAAATAGATTTTATAGAAAAATTGCCTGTATTTATGAAACTTTCTGAAGGCGAAAAAGAAATTGGAAAAATTGTTGACCTTGAAATTATGAATAAATCCCAACTTCCATACAAAATAAGACAACATTTGAAAACAAAAAATATTCTAAAGGTTTCTTATGTTGTTACTTTGCCGGGGCTTATTTTGGATAGCGAAATGATAGGCGTAAAAACAGTAAACGACAAATATTTCTTCTATTTGACAGACGGCGAAATTCCAATCACGCCGAAAGAAAGCCTAAAATATACAGTAATTGAGCCTATGAGATTAGCTGATTTTATGGATTTGCAATTCAGAGCAGCAAAATCACTGGCTGAAACAAATAACAGAGTTGTAGAAATATTGTCAGATGAATTTATCGATTCTATCAAATCATCTGTAAGCAATATCCAAACACTCACCAAAAACGCAAATACAACTGTTGAAAAAGCAAACAAATTAATAGATTCTTCAAAAACAGAAATTGATTCTTTAATTGTCCAATCTCAAGAATTGATTGATAGTTTGACCAAATTGTCTAACAATATTAATGAAATTGTTTCTGATGACAATCTCAAAAATGATGTTATTTCGAGTATAAAATCAGTAGGAGAATTGTCAAACAACATAAACAAATTTGTGGAAGATGCCCAAACTCAACAAATGATTGCTGATTTGGCAGATACAATGAGAAATGTAAACGATATTTCGACTTATGTAAATGAATATACAAAAGACGAAAAACTAAAAGAAGACTTAACAAAAACAATTACGAACCTGTCTTCTATAACAGAAAATATTTCAAAATTGATGAATGATTACAACAAACTGAATGAAGAAGATAAAATGAAGTTGAAAAATACAGTAAAAGACGTCAATTGTATAACAAAGAACTTGAAAAAATTCTCTGAAAAATTAAACAAAAGATTTTTACTGTTTAGATTAATGTTTTAAAATATGAAAAATTCAAAACTAAACAAAATTCAAGACATACACTATTCAAGACAAAAAGCATCTTTTTGTCTTGGTGTGGTTTTGGGCGTTGGAAGTTTTTTTTATAAAAATATAATAAATTTTAAAAACTTTTTGTATGAAAAAAATATTTTAAAAGAATCCAAAGTGGCTGCATATGTAATATGTGTCGGAAATCTTACAACGGGAGGTGTCGGCAAAACCCCGATTGTTGCAAAACTTGCAAACGAATTGTCTAAAGAAAAGCCTGTCGCTATAATATCAAGAGGTTATGGAGCAAAAATTTCAAACAAAAATCCTCTTGTTATAAAAGATTTTAAAGAAATAAAATTCAAAGATGGAACATTATGCGGAGATGAACCATTCCAATTGGCAAAAAAAGTAAATGATGCTGTTGTTGTAATAACATGTGCCGACAGAAAAAAATCAGCAGAACTTGCGATTGTGAAATTTGGTGTCCAAACAATAATAATGGATGACGGTTTTTCTAATCGCAAAATTGAAAAAGACAGACAGATTCTTGTTATTGATTCAAAAATGCGATTTGGAAACAATTTTTTATTGCCAAAAGGCCCATTGAGAGAACCAATAACAGAAATAAAAAGAGCTGATGAAATTATTTTGGTTGATAAAGGTGACGAAAATATTGAAGATGCAGTTCTCTGGGTTCAAAAATTTAAAAAACCTTACAAAATGTGCAAAATGCAACCAAGCAGAATATACAATATAAAAACAAAAGCTGATGTGATATTCAATAAACCGCTAAATACAAATGACAACCCAAATTACAAGCCAAAAGCAATAGCTTTTTGTGCGATTGGGCAACCAAAACAGTTTTTTGATTTTGCAAAAAGATACTACGAAATTGTTGAAACGATAGAATTTGATGACCACCACAAATATGGTATTAATGATGTAAAAAGGCTAGAGTTGTTGGCGGATGAAAATAACGTAAATATTTTTATTACGACACAAAAAGATGAAACAAAACTTTTACCTTTGGTATCTGATTGTTCAAATTATTACTACAATGTCCTTGAGCTAAAAGAAGAAATATTATAGCAACAATAGTCTTTATAGGCTTATTGGTTTATCGAATTTTTTTACAATTAACGAGCCGTCACCTGTTATGTAGTTGAAAATGTAGCTGCCTTTTTCTAGGTGGTTTTTGTCTTTATTTTGGTTAATTGCACAATCTTTTAGTCTGTTGTTGCGGTATTTAAAATTTACTTTTCCGTCTTCAGTTATTTTTGTTATATCTAAAATACCTTCATTTGTAAAACTTATTTTGTATTTTGCAGAGTCTGTTTTGTATGTTGCAAAATCATTGTCACAAGTTGGTGCAAAGTCAAACTCTAAATCATCTTTTCCGCTTAATAACATTCTTTTTATAGGATTTTTTGATAATGTTGCAGACTTGCTTAATTTTTTATCAAATATGTTAAACAAATCTATTGCTTCTTGTTTTAATACTTTAGAAGCTTGTATGTATCTTTGATTTTCGGGCAAATCCCTGCTTGTTCTGGTTATTTTGATTTCTTCATAATTGTTTGTTTTGTTGAATTTTTCTTTTGAAACTCTCGTCGATGTTTCTTTGTCTGTTGTTTCGTTTGAATTTTCAATATTTTCTATAGATTCTTCAGTTTCATTTTCTTGATTTTCTTGAATAAGTGCAGGTTCTTCAACTTCATTTGTTTCTTCTTGTATTGGAGAATCTTCTGCTTTTGGTTGAATGCTTTCTTCATCTGTTTCAGTTTCGATAGGTTCGTCTTGAGCTATAGAATTTTCTACTCCAAGTTCACTGGGTTCTTCTTGAGATGTGGTTTTGTTTATTTTTTCTTGAGCTACAAAATCTTCTATTTCAAGTTCATTAGGTTCTTCTGTCGTTTCTTCTATGTTTTTTTCTTGGGTTTTTTCTATTGTTTTTTGGGTTTCTTCCGGAGTGGGGGCAGTATTTTCTGTAGTTTTTTTGGTTGCATCTTTAGAGGTTGTTATTTTGTTGTTATTTACTTTGGAAGAATCCGCTTCATTTACATTAACAGCCTCTTTTGGCATATTTTCATCTTGGGCAGTGTATTTTGAAAGCCAAGCTTGAAAGTCTTTGATTAAATTTGCAAGAGCATTTAAAACAACACCCAAAAAGACCAAAGCTTTCTTTACAAAATCAGAGGTTTTTGTGTTGGTTTTTTTGTTTTGAGAATTTAAATTTGTTGAAGATATGTTGTTTGATGCAAAATTTACATTTTTAATTTTTCTAATTGAAGATGCTTGCGTTTTTAATGGGGATATATTCATAGTTGTTTTCCTTTTTTTGTTTTAAAACTCCTAAAGAAAAATTTTTGCTACGAATTTATTTTTTTATTTCTAAACAAATTTTGTAAACATCGTTTTTATTTACATCAAAAAGAACAGACAAAACAGAAGATATTTCTTTGTCTTTTAGGTTGAGTTTTTTTAGTTTTTTGATTTTTTCTAAAATATCAACTTCTTCTTTTTTTTCATCTTTGTGCAAAAGTACTGCAATCTCACCTTTTAGAGGGTTTGTTTTGTAGTATTTTATTATGTTTTTGATGTTGTCTTTTTTAATTTCTTCAAATTTCTTTGTTAATTCTCTTCCGATTGTAATTGTTTTTTCGGGATATTCTCCTGCAATGACTGAAAGAGTAGAAAGCAATCTGTTCGGGCTTTCGTAAAAAATCAAGTTTTCGTATTTGTTTTTAGAAACAATATCCAGTATCTGGTTTTCTACTCTCGAAATAAAACCGACAAATTTAAAATCTTCATCACATCTGCTCGTTGCACTCAAAAGCGTGATTGGTGCGGAAGCTCCGGGGATTGGGATGATTTTGAAATCATGTTTTGAAACTTCATCAACCAAAATATTCCCGGGGTCTGAAATAAGAGGTGTTCCTGCGTCTGTTACGAGTGCAATTGATTTTCCTTGTTTCAAATATTCCAAAAACAACTCTTTTCTTTGGTTTTCGGAAAATTTGTGATAACTGATTAGTTTTGTTGATATAGAATATTTTTCTAATAAAACACTTGTGTTTCTAGTGTCTTCTGAGGCTATTATGTCAACATTTTTCAATACATCAATTGCTCTTAATGTGATATCATCAAGATTTCCGATTGGGGTTGCTACTATGTATAGTGCGTTTTCTATATTATTTGCCACGTTGTACCATCTTTTGAGTCTTTTAGTTGAATTTTGTTTGCTGAAAGAAAATCTCTTATTTCGTCAGATTTTGCCCAGTCTTTGTTATCTCTTGCCAATTTTCTGAGTTTTATTATTTCTTCTATTGCTTCTTTTGAAGTCAATTCTTTTGACAAAGAAAACTTGTCATAGAGTGGTTTTGTGATTTCGTTTAGTTCTTCTTCTGAGACTTCTTTTTCAGAAAGCGAAAAATCAAAACCTAAAACACTGCCCAAATAAACAAGGGTATTTGCTGCAATTTGTTTATTGTTGTCTTTTTTGATTTTGTCAACCAAAGAAAACAAAACAGCAAGGGCTTTTGAAGTGTTTAAATCTTCATTCATTGCGTTTTTAAATTCTTCAATTGCTTCTTCATCATAAGAAGAAGTTATTTCTATACCTGAAACAGAATTAATGAGGCGTTTTGCACCATTTTTTGCAGAAGTTAAAGCAACATCATTAAATTCGACAGGCATTCTGTAGTGATTTGTTAAAATAAACAAACGAATTGCATTTGTGTCATAAGATTTTAAAACATCATCAATAGTCAAAAAGTTGTTAAGCGATTTTGACATTTTTTCTTTGTTTATTGTAACGAAACCGTTATGCATCCAGTATTTTGAAAATTCACAATCGTTTGCACATTCTGATTGGGCTCTTTCGTTTTCATGGTGCGGAAACATCAAATCAGCCCCGCCTGCGTGGATATCAATAGTTGAGCCAAGATGTTTTTTGTTCATTGCAGAACATTCAATATGCCATCCCGGACGACCTTTTCCCCAAGGAGAATTGTAGCCATGGGCTTCGTCTTTTTTCCACAAAGCGAAATCTAATGGAGATTCTTTTTTGTCGGTTGTTTCCACTCTGGCACCATTCAATAAATCTTTTATTGGTTGAGAAGAAAGCTCTCCGTATTTTTTGTATTTTTCAACCCTGAAATACACATCGCCATCAACACAATAAGCATATCCTTTTTCGATTAGTGTTTTTATCATAGAAATCATTTCGCCCAAAGTTTTTGTTGCTCTGGGTTCAATATCCGGTTTTAAGACATTTAAATTGTTCATTGAATCAATAAAAGATTTGTAGAATTTGTCTGTAATGACGGAAGGTTCTACATTTTGTTCGTCAGCTTTTTTAAGTATTTTATCATCAACATCGGTTACGTTTCTGCAATATGTAACATCATATCCCAAAAATTTCAGATATCTGTACAACACATCCCAAGTAATATAACATCTGGCATGTCCAAGGTGTGCTTTGTCATAAACTGTTGGGCCGCAAACGTACATTTTTACTTTGTTTTCTTCGATTGGTTTAAATTCTTCGATTTTGTTTGACAATGTGTTGTAGATTTTTAGCATATTTTGCTCCATTATTTTCCTTTGTTTTTAAAATTTATGTTCAGATTGTTTACTTGTAAAAGATATTTTTTTAAATCGCCTATATTTTGCGTTTCTTCTGACAAATTTTTTGCAAATTCGGGTTTTAGTGCTTGAGTGTTTGCAACTGAATCTTTGGTTTTTTCAAAATTTGATTTTTTTTCTTCATTATTTAGCGAAGAAATCATTTTATCAACACTTCCAAGATTACTTTTCCCATACAATGAGAGTATTTCTTCTTTCCCTTTTCCAACAGGAAGTCTATACAACCATTTTAGGGTTTCAAGGTCGTTGTTTGAAATGTTAACTATGCCATATTGATGCGGAACAAACATGATATCACCTTTTGTTTTTGAATGTCCCAAACCCACACTGTGACCTATTTCATGAAGTACTGTGTGAAAAATTTCATTATCATCCATATATTGGTGATGAATAATGCCATCAGACAGTCCTATTGAAACTTCTGCAGAATAGTATTTTCCTGATTTGTCATAATTGAAGGTGCAAGAGCCTAGAGATTTTCTATCTACTCTTTTCCAGTCAATATTTATGTTTGATTCGTACAAATTCATTGTTCTTTCAAAAGAAACAAGCCCACCTGTCAAGTTTTCCCAAGTGTTAAACCCGTCAATTAACAATTGAGTATATTTGTATTCGTCATTAGAGCCTGCGGATTTGTACCAGTTGAATTTTCCTATGTAAACTTTTAGTGGCATGACGTTATCAGGCCAGCGTGTAAGCTTTCCTTTGTTGAAACATTCATCTATATAGGTAATAGTTTGCATATATAATTATAATATCATATAATAAAAACAGAATAAAACTTGAGGGAGAATATAATATTATGATGAATATGATGCAAGTTATGCAACAAGCACAAAAAATGCAAAAAAAATTCAAAGAAACACAAAATGAATTAGAAAAAGCAGAAATTGTTGCAAACGCTGGAAATGGTGCAGTCCAAGTTACACTTACAGGACAAGGAAAATTTAAATCAATAAAACTAAAACCGGAAGCAATCAATCCGGAAAATCCATCCAGCGTAGATACTGACACTGTAGAAATGTTGGAAGATTTGTTAACACAAGCTCTAAAAGAAGCAACGCAAAAAGCTAATACTCAAATGGAAGCTAAAATGAAAGCAATTACTGGCGGAATTTCTATTCCCGGTTTGTTTTAATAATTAATTCGAAAAGGCTGTGTTTTGCAGCCTTTTTTAAACTAAAGTCTTTAAAATTATTATTTTATAAGTTATAATAACAACAATGTTTGAAAAATTTACTCAAAAATCAATAGATGTAGTATCTTCTGCACAAGATTATGCAATACAATTTCAGCACACAAAAGTCCTCTCTCAGCATTTGCTTATGGGACTTGTTTTTCACACTAAAGGTGTGCAAGCAAAAATATTAAATTTTGACAAAATCAATTTTGGTGAATTGAGCGTTCAGATATTAGCTTCTTGCGAAATTAATCCAAAAATCAAAGATGGAAAGGATATTTTATTTTCTAAAGAAGTTAGAACTATACTAAAAAATGCAGTAAATTTATCAAATGAATTAAATTCGAATTTTGTCATGCCTCAACATATTGCACTTGCGATTTTGTCGGACAAAAACTGTGGAGCATATAAAATCCTAAAAAACTTCGATATAGATGAAGAAAAAATTATCCCGAATTTAAAAAGAATATTAGAAAAAAGTTCAGTAATAGAAAACTATCATCCCGAAGTAGCGACTGAAAATACTCAGCTTGAAAATATAAATGACTTTTTTAGAGAGCCTACTATATCAGAGATTTTGACAAATGCTCATTCAAAAGTTACAACACAAGGTTATGAAATAGTAGGAAGTGAGCAGATTCTTCTTTCGGTTTTGGATAACAAAAATTACAAAATTTCAGAAATATTGGAAAAATATTCGGTTACTGCTGATGTTTTTTTAGAAAAATTGAGCAAATTTTCAGACAGAAATGCTGAATTTGAAAATTCCGAAAAACAAATAATCTTTACCCCGAACGCTTTTAGAGCTTTGATGTTGGCTGTTGATTTTGCAAAAGAATCGGGAAGCGTGAGTATTCAGCCTGAACATGTGGTGATGGGTATTCTAAAATCCAAAAGAGGCATTGCATACAAGATTTTATCTTCTTTGATTCCTCCTATGATTGATTTTGAAGATGTTATACTTAAAAAAATTGATGATACTATTCCAGAAACTCTTGCGATTCTTCGTTTAGCAAAAGAAGAAGCAAGAAATTTGGGTTCATATTGTATTGGAACAGAGATGATATTGTTGGGTATTTTGTCTTATGGAATAGGTGTTGCAGCTAGTACATTGAGGCATTTGGGTATAACATTAAAAGACGCAAGAGTCGAAGTTAAAAAACTAATCAAAACCAATGACAATATAGAAAATTTGACTCTGATTTATAGTCCGAGAGCAAAAAAAATGCTGGAAGTTGCCTACAGAACAGCAGCTGAACACAAACGTCCAAAAGTAAAATCAGAAAATCTTCTCTATGGCATTACAAAAATGCCAAATTGCCTTGCGATGCAAGTCTTGACAAACTTGGGAACAGATATTTTAGAAATTCAACAAGGTATAAAACAAGAGCTTCTTGGTGGAATGGAACTCTAAAAAGACTCGTTTTTTATGCCATTATATTCCAGACTTTGTCTGCAAAAATAATCAAAAAAATCAATGCACTCACAATTGCAGAAATCAAAACTGCCCCAGCTGCTATGTCTTTTGCAAGTTTTGCCAATTTTGCCCATTTGTTTTTGTAATATGCATCGATTACAAATTCTATTACGGAGTTTAACATTTCAACAACAAGCACAAATCCGTTTGCAAAAAGAATAATACAAAATTCTACAACAGAAACTTTTATAAAATATGCAATACTCAAAGACAAAATTGCAATCAAAATATGTTTTCTAAAATTCCTTTGTGAGCGAAAAGCGAGTCTAACTCCATTTAGTGCAAACATTACGCTTCTTTTAAAACTTCTTGATTGAAATTTGTTCATTCCTTAATTCCTTAAAAATTTTTTATGACTTTGTTTTGTATCCCTACAACAAAATCGTAATCTTTTTTTTCTAAATGGTCAAATCCAAACAAATGCAAAATTCCATGGGTTGTTAAAGTAAGCAATTCTTTTTTCAAAGTGTCTGTTTTTTGTTTGTTTGCGGTTTCAATGGAAATTATAATTTGTCCTAAATCGGCAGTTTTTCTGTATATAATTGGATTTTCGTCATCTACAAACAAAGAAAAAGTGATAACATCTGTTGGCCTATCTTTTTTTCTGTAGTCTTTGTTTATTTTGTGTATAGTATCATCATTGCAAAATGAAATATCAAATCTTATTTTTGAAATGTCCGGACTAAAGATTTTGCTTGTTTTGATTTCGTCATACGAAAACAAAAGTTCCAGAATCTTTTTTACGTCTTGTTTGTAATCTTTTAAATTTATTTTGTATTTTCTAAGATTGATATCATCTATTTTTGAAACAAAAAAACTATTCTTCATTGTCTTCTTTCTTTCTTGATTTTTGTTGAAGCTGTTGAATTTTTTTCTCAAATTCGTCATCTTGGGTATTTTGTATTGTGATTTTGTTTGAATCAAGTTCTTTTATCGTTTTTTCTTGGTATTTTATTCTTTCATGCTGCATACCACGAAGGACTTTGTTGAATGTCATTGCTATAATTTTGATATCTTTTAAAGTCAAAGGGCTATCGGACAATTGTCCATCATTCAATCTTTCTGTAAATATTTTATTTACAGTTGCTTCGATTTCGTCTTGGGTTGCATTTTTGTTTGAACGGACAGCGGATTCCAGAGCATCTGCCAACATCAAAATTGCTATTTCTTTTGTTTTTGGTTTTGGACCGGGGTAGCGGAATTGTTCTTCTGTAACATTTTCCAGTCCTTCTTGCTCTACCGCTTTGTTGTAAAAATACCCTGCCAAAGTTTCTCCATGGTGCTGTTGAATAAAATCAATAATCACTTGCGGAAGATGATGTTTTTTTGCTATATCAACACCGTCTTTTGTGTGAGATGTAATAACCAATTTTGATTGACGTGGAGTTAGAGTTGTGTGAGGGTTTTCTACTCCAAAGTATGATTGGTTTTCAATAAAGAAAAACGCTCTTTGAATTTTTCCAATATCATGGTACAAAGCTCCTGTACGAGCAAGAATTGCATTTGCTCCTATTGCCTCTGCTGCTGCTTCGCACAAATTTGCTACCATTAAAGAATGATGAAAAGTTCCGGGGGCTGCATTTCTCATTTTTGATAACAATTCTTGATTTTGGTCAGCAAGTTCAATCAGTGTGTAAGGTGATACTATGTGGCCTATTTTTTCTATAATTGGAATCAAAAACATAGCTATCATAGAAGAAATAATCCCATTAATAAGCCCTAAAAACGGGGTTCTGCTCTTGAAATCAAAAAATGCGTTAAATGCGTCAGATTGGATTTCAAAAAACAAAACAGAAAGCATTGCAATAAATATCACACCGCCTATTTTTGCACCGCACCAAATAATATCAAATCTTTTTGAATACGAAATTTTAGAAACAAAATATCCGCAGCTCAATATTGCACAAGTAAAAATATATGTCAGTTGTGAATCCAAAAACAACGTAACAGATAAAATAACAAGCATTAAAATAGAAGCTACAGAAGACAAAATCGGGTTTGTAAATATAGTCAAAATCGTCGTATAAATAACAAAAGGCATTAAATAATTAGAAATATAATAAGAATTTGAAATGATTATACAAATATAAACCAAAACAATGGAAGAAATCGCCAGATATGCCATATATTGCGGGGTGTAGTATTTTTTTTCGTATTTTTTTATATACAAAACAAGACTAAACATAGTTAAACAAGTAAGAAGAAAAATCCCCAATACGCCGACTTTGTTAATTTCGAACGCATTTATGCCGGAAGCTTTTAGAGCATCTTTTTTGAGAGTGGTTACTTTTTCTCCGCTTTGCAAAATGCTATCCCCTGCTTTGAATGATACTACATAAGGTTTTACGGCATTTTTTGCATTTTTTCTTGCAATTTCTGTTGCGTATTCATCAATAATCAGATTCGGTATTATGCAATGTTCGATTAGTCCTATTATTAAAGGGTATTGTGATTTTTTGGCGTGGTACCCTAGAGCATTTTCTATAAAATTGTTGTTAACAAAATTGTTTACATCAGTATCAAAAACGCCAATATTGATTAGTTCGTTTAAAACAAATTTTGTATTCGTAAAAGCTGCATTCAGACTGCTTTCGCTAGAAGATAAAATATACGCAACGGCTTTGTTTTCACGTTCTGTATCGCTTATTTCCAACAAATCATACAACTCTTGTTGTTTTGTTTGGTATGTTGTTTTTTCTTTTTTTATTTTTTCTATTTCATCTATTGCTTTATTTAAGTCAGATTTTATATAATCACCCTCGATTGGAGTTACGACAGGACGGATTTTTGAGGCTACTTCTCTTTTTATCAGTTCTGTTCTTTGTTTGTCTATGACTTCAAAATTGGTTTTTGCAATAATCGGCTTTTGGGCGATACCATTTACGATTATGTCTTGGTACAAATAATACCTCATAGACAAAAGAGATGTTATAATCAACGCAATAACAAAAAACACACAAATCGCAAAGGGTTTTGAAGATTGCAAAATATCTTCTTTTTCAAAAATATTTTTACACAAATCTTTTAAAAAAATCTTCATAAAATAAATAAAAACTCCTATTTTTTTGATAAAAAAGTTTAACTTATATATTATACAACTAAATGTATTTTCCCGTATACACTTATATTATGAGAAAAAATAAGAAGAAAATTTATCCTTGAATTGATTTTTCAAGCCAGTCTTTTGCTCTCGGGCCGACAAAGATTTTTCCATCAACTCTAATACCATAGCCAAAAGGGGCTTCGCCCTTGTTTAATCCATCGACATCGATGCAAAAAATTTTATAGACTCTATTTATGCCGTCGTCAAGATTTTCATAAAAAAGATATCTGTTAGCGTGAAATATAGGGTCTCTAGAACCATCTTCTTTTTCGATTACATCGGGTGTACCTTTAGTTTTAAAATGAATAAAACTATTTGGTTCGTAATATGTAACATCATCTGTTGTTACAATTTCTTCAAAATTGTTCTTTTGTGTGGCTAAACAACAGTTGTCCATATATTCTTCAGGCCATTCAATAGCCCAATAACTATAGTCAAAATTGTCTCCAACTTTTATACAGTTTGTCTTTTTTGTTGTGACAACACTGGCAAAGCTTCTGCAAAAATATGTAACTCCAACATCACTTCCATCTGCTTTTATTCCTAAATCTCCATCCAAATAATATTTATCTGAATTAATTAATGTAGAAATTGCTTGCCAGAGGGTATTATGAGCTTTTTTAAACTTCATCAAGTTTTCATCAGGTTTAGATTGTATTGCAACGGGAATAATGATAGAGGTGATTATCCCAATTACAGTCAATGTTATCATGACTTCTATTAGAGTGAATGCTTTTTTCATATTTTTAAGTTTCCAAATTTGTCTATTTAGTTTACTTTAGATAAAATATTATGAAGTAAACATCATATAGAATGAACTTTAATTCATAGAATTAATTTTGTCAAGCAGTCATGATATTTCTATGGAATTTGATTTGAAAAAATTTGGAAAATTAATAAAAATCGAAAGAATAAAAAATGATTTTTCTCAAGAAGAATTAGCAGATAAAGTTGGCGTTTCCACAAGAACAATATCTTTAATAGAATCAGGTCACCAACATCCAAAATTTTTTCTTGTCGTTAAAATTTCAAAAATTTTAAATTTTGACATTAATATTTTAATATAGTCTATTTATAGGCTTTTTGTGGATTGAGTTTGCTATATACTTTTTTATTATGAAAAGAAACAAAATAATACTATTGTTGTGTTTGTCGTTTTTTATTCAAAATGCAAACGCAAGAGAAAATATAAAAGAACTATTCAAAAACAACCAAGCAATAATTTATACAATAAATATAAGAAACTTTGGCTCAACAGATAAAGACAATGACGGTATAATAAACCCAGAAAAAGGCGATGTAAGAGGAAGTTTTTTAAATGCAAAAAAGAATCTAAAAAAACTTTCTGATGATGGAATAAATACGATTTATGTTCTTCCGATTACTCCTGTTGGAAAATACAAGGCTCTTGGAACAGCAGGTTCTTTGTATGCAATGGATAGTTTTAATAAAATTAATCCCCAAATCGATGATATAAATCCAATGAAAGCAACAGATGAAGCAAAATTATTTACAAAAAAAGCTCACGAATTGAATATGAATGTAATTTTGGATTTGCCATCTTGTGGCTCATACGATTTGAGTTTGAAAAAACCTGATTGGTTTATGTTTGATGAAAATGGTGAATCGCTCACTCCTGCAGATTGGACGGATGTAAGACTTTTTAAAATCTATAACGAAGATAAAACCCTAAACGAAGAAATGCTAAACAACTTCAAATCTTTTGTCGATATGGCAATAAATCTGGGTTTTGATGGTATAAGAGCAGATGTTGCCGCAATAAAACCTTATGAATTTTGGAAAAATATTATTGATTATGCAAAAAGCAAAAATCCTGACTTTTACTTTTTGGCAGAAGCAAATCCCGAATGGGATAATCCTGCAGTTAATGGTGTAAAAAATTACGCAACAATCGATTCACTTTTAAAAGCCGGTTTCGATAGTTATTATGGGTCTTTTAGCGATTTTAAAAACATAAAAACAAAAAAGGAATTTGATAAAAAAATAACAACAAATCTAAAAATCCTCCAAAAACACAAAAACAAATCAATAATCGGAGCATTTGCAACCCATGATCAGCAAGCACCTGTTTTAAGGGGTGAAAACTACTGGAGAATGGTTTTGTGGCTAAATGTGACATTGCCTTTAAATTCATACTTTTTGGACGGATTTTCTGTAGGGGATGATTTTACGTATGATTACGAAAATGAAAAAGCCAAAAATAGCCTGACTGATGATGAATTTTATTATGTTCATTCCGGCATGGCGGATATTTTTAATATGACAGCAAGTGTAAGAAAACTTCATCCCGATTTTGAACAAGAATACAAAAAAGCAATTTCATTTAAAAACAACAACAAAGACTTTTTTAAATACGCAAAATATAAAACTCTAAAAACCGGCAACAATCGTGTCTTTGCTTATTCTATGACATATTCAAACAAAAAAATAGTCGTTGTTGCCTCTCTCGATGAAGACAATATTCAAAAAACTTCTCTATATGAAAATTGGCTAAATAAAGACTACGATTTTGAAATATTGAATGGAAAGTCTTCTTTAAAGATTGAAAAAAGCAAGATGAATATAGCCCTAGAACCCCTAGAAATACAGGTATATTCCATAAAAACGAAATAAAATTGTCATGACAGCTATAATTAAAAATATTTTTGTAAAGTAAAAATATGTAAAATAAAGTTTTTTCGGTCTTCATTGTATTTAACCTATCTTAAAAAAAATAAATTACATTTTAATAAAAATAACTGATGACCATGACAAAAATATGTAGTAATATAGATGAATAAATAAGAATAAAGAAGAAAATATTTTATCTGTGCATTAACGATAGCAAATACTTTCATTTTTTTATTGGAGCAAATATAGGGAAAAAGGCAATTATTGCAGTTTAGGAGGAATTTTTATGCAAAAGATTTCAAACGATATAGAACAAGCGAACAACAAACTCCACAATCCGAATATGACTGATACTATTGCTAATGTCTTGAATTTTTCAAGAAAAAATTTGAGCAACATTACAATAATCAAAAAAGACGGTACAAAAGAAAAATACAACATACAAAAAGTAGTAGATGCAATTAAAAAATCAGCAACAAGAATGCTTGTTACTTTTACAGAAAAACAAATTAAAGATATCTGCACATTTGTTAACAATTCTGTTTTAGAAATGAACAAAGATGAAGTCGAAATTGCACAAATGCACAATATTGTAGAAAGTGCTCTTTCTGCTCTTTCTCCTTCTGTTGCAGAAAGCTACAGAAACTATAGAAACTACAAACGTGATTTTGTTCATATGTTAGACAAAGTCTATCAAGAATCACAAAGAATCATGTATATAGGCGACAAAGAAAACGCAAATGCTGATTCTACTTTGGTTTCAACAAAACGCTCTTTGATTTTTAATGAATTAAATAAAGAATTATACAAAAAATTCTTCTTGACTGTAGAAGATTTGCAAGCAATTAAAGAAGGCTATATCTATATTCACGATATGTCAGCTCGTCGTGATACAATGAATTGTTGTTTGTTTGATGTAGCGTCTGTTTTAAAAGGCGGTTTTGAAATGGGCAACATCTGGTACAATGAACCAAAATCCCTAGATGTAGCATTCGATGTTATAGGCGATATAGTAATGGCAGCTGCAAGCCAACAATATGGTGGTTTCACTGTTCCTGAAGTAGATAAAATTCTTGCTCCTTATGCAGAAAAAACATACGAAAGACAATACGAAAGATACATCTGTATGGGTCTTTCTCTTGAAAAAGCTAGAGAAGAAGCAAAAAAAGACGTCAAATCTGATTTTGAACAAGGTTTCCAAGGTTGGGAATACAAATTCAACACAGTAGCGTCTTCTCGTGGAGATTATCCGTTTATTACAGTAACAACAGGTCTTGGTACTTCAGAATTTGAAAAAATGGCAACATTAGCTTGTCTAAAAACTCGCTCAGGAGGACAAGGTAAAAAAGAATGTAAAAAACCTGTATTATTCCCAAAAATTGTTTTCTTGTATGACGAAAATCTTCATGGAAAAGGCAAAATCTCAGAAGACTTGTTCAATGCAGGTGTTGAATGTTCTAAAAAAACAATGTATCCTGATTGGTTGAGTTTGTCAGGAGAAGGCTATGTTGCTTCTATGTACAAAAAATACAATAGAGTAGTTTCTCCGATGGGTTGTCGTGCATTTTTATCACCTTGGTTTGAAAGAGGTGGAATGCATCCGGCAGACGAAAATGACAAACCGGTGTTTGTCGGCAGATTCAATATTGGTGCAATCAGCCTTCACTTGCCTATGATTTATGCAAAAGCTCAACAAGAAAGCAAAAACTTCTACGATGTATTAGAATATTATATGCAATTAATCAGAAAAATACACATTAGAACCTATGAATATCTTGGTGAAATGAGAGCTTCGGTTAATCCTTTAGCATATTGCGAAGGCGGATTTTATGGCGGTCATTTGAAATACAATGAAAAAATCAAACCTCTGCTAAAATCAGCAACAGCTTCATTCGGAATTACTGCATTAAATGAGCTTCAAGAACTTCACAATGGAAAATCTTTGGTTCAAGATGGACAATTTGCACTAGAAGTTATGGAATATATAAACAAAAAAGTTGACGAATTTAAAAAAGAAGACGGCTGGTTGTATGCTTTGTATGGTACTCCTGCTGAAAATTTGTGCGGATTGCAAGTAAAACAATTTAGAAAAAAATACGGTATTGTAGAAAACGTATCAGATAAACCCTATGTATCAAATTCTTTCCACTGTCATGTTTCAGAAAACATCAGTCCTGTAGAAAAACAAGATATTGAAGGAAGATTTTGGAATTTGATGAATGGCGGAAAAATTCAATATGTTAAATATCCTATTTCATATAACACAAAAGCTGTTGAAACCCTAATCAGACGTGCAATGGACAAAGGATTTTATGAAGGTGTTAATTTGTCATTATCTTATTGTGATGATTGCGGACACCAAGAACTAAATATGGATGTATGTCCAAAATGCGGCTCAAAAAATCTTACAAAAATTGATAGAATGAATGGATATTTGGCATATTCCAGAGTAAAAGGCGATTCCCGTTTGGCTGATCACAAAATGGAAGAGATAAAAGACAGAGTCTCAATGTAAAATATTGTTATAAATAAAAAAATTCCGAGGAAAAAACTTTTTTCTTCGGAATTTTTGACATATAATAATAAAAAAAGTGAGGCGAGTATGAATTATCACAACATTACAAAAGATGACATGCTCAATGGTGATGGACTTCGTGTTGTATTGTGGACTGCAGGATGTACGCATCGTTGTGATGGCTGCCAAAATCCCCAAACTTGGGACGCTGATAGCGGTATAGAATTTGATTCTGCTGCAGAAGATGAGCTTTTTGACGCATTAAAAAAAGACCACGTGTCAGGAATAACCTTCTCGGGAGGTGATCCTTTGCACCCGTTCAATAGAGATGAAGTTTTAAGATTGGCAAAAAAAGTCAAAACAACGCTCCCAAATAAAACAGTGTGGCTATATACGGGTTTTTTGTGGGAAGAAGTTAAAGACAAAATAGATTTGTCTAACATTGATGTTTTAGTTGATGGTGAATTCAAAAAAGAACTAAACGACAACAATCTAAAATGGGTTGGAAGCTCAAACCAAAAAATAGTCGATGTACAAAAAAGCCTTAAAGAAGGTCAAGTCGTTCTGCATTGCATTCCATAAACTATGTAAACAAAACTTTACAAAAGGATAATTTTTGGCAAAATAACAATAAAAACAATTTTTAAAAAGACTGCTTATTATAGCGGTCTTTTTTATGATGAATAAACCATTATTTCAATGTTTTTCACTAGTTATTATAATTATAAAGTTTTCAAGAGCAAAAACTTTCAACTAAATTTCAAAAATTGAAACTTTAAAGAAGCTAAAAACTTTTTATTAATTTAATAAACTATAATAAAAATATGTTATAATATAGGAAATAAAGTTTTCCTAAAATAAGGACAATTTATAATGAAAGAATACAAATCAGGAATATATATTTTACACAAAGTTTAACCGAAACCGTTATTATGTATTTAAAGATTATATAAAAATATTTAGATAATTTTGAAATAAAAAAGACCTTGAAAAAGGTCTTTAAATAAATTTATTAAGGTAAAGATTTGATTAGAATTTTACTTTAGCTTTTCAGGGTGTTTTGCAATAGCTTTAGCTAAAGGTGGAATGTCTAAGTAGTCTGTTTTTAATTCGACGTAGCACATTCTGTTTTCTTTTTCTATTTTTCTTAAAATTTCGTCGAATTCAGAATTTGTTGTTGCACAAGCACTAAAACAGTCGCCTTTAAATACTTCCGGTAATTTTGCATAGTTCCATTGTGAAATATCGTTGTACAAATAATCGACATCGTCGCAAAGAATTCTTTCTACTGTGTAGCCTGAATTGTTAATTACGAAAATAATGGGTTTTACATTGTTTCTCATCATAGTTGCTATTTCTTGTGCTGTTAGTTGATGAGCACCATCTCCCGTAATCAAAATAGTTCTTCTGTTTCTATCTGCAATAGCACACCCTAAAGTGCAAGGAGTAGCCCAGCCGATAGAACCCCAGAGCATTTGGTTTTGAATGCTTATGTTTTTTGGAAATTTCATCGGAATTGCACCAAAAGGGGTCAAACCTACTTCTGTTACAAAAATATCATCTTCTTTTATAAACTCATACAATCTTGAATAAATATATTCACAGTCTAAAGGCTTTGTTTCTTTAATTTGGGTTTTTTCATAACTTATGCCAAAATCAAAATTTTCTTCTGAAGAATAATTTGTTTTTTGCGTAATTAATTCAATCAAATCTTTCATCAAAACATTTTCATATTTTACGTTTTTGATTTTTACGTAATTTGGCTGGATGTCTATTGTGTTTTTCAATTCAAAATTAAAATCGAAATTCATTGTATTCAAGTCAGAAACCACACCACCCGATAGAACAATCAAATCAGAAGAGTTGATGTATTCATAACAATCTTTGTTTGCGATTTTTCCACAATAAACACCAAAATAGTTTTTTGTATTTGAGTCTATAACATCCATGCCCCTAATAAAAGAAGTTGATGGAATTTTTGTTTTTTTCAAGAAAAGATTCAATTCTTTTTTTGCATCAAATCTGGTTGTTAAAATATCTGCAATAACAGAAGGTTTTTTAGAATTTTGCAGAAGTTTTACTATTTCATCGGCCGCTCTATATAAAAGTTCTTTATCTGAAGTTTCTTTTTCAATTTCGAAATCATATTCGACTTCTATATCACAAATATCCATTGGAATCGCCAAATACACAGGTTTTTTGGTTTTTATCATTACAGATAAAATTCTATCTATTTCTTGTTTTGGATTTTCTTCTGTCAAAAATGCACTAGCTTCTACAACGTTGTCAAAAGCTCTTTTGAATGCATGATAATCAGCATTTGCCAAATTGTGATGAAGCAGAGTTCTATTTTTTATGTGCTTTGTTGAAGGTGTGCCCACAATTTTGATAACAGGAACATTTTCTGCCATACAACCTGCAATGGCATTAATTGCAGACAATTCCCCAACACCAAATGTTGTGACAATTGCCCCATAACCTTTTATTCTGGCATAGCCATCTGCACAATAGCCTGCATTTAGCTCATTTGTTGAACCTATCCAATTTACGTTATTATTTTTTTCTATTGCTTCTACTATTTTAAAATTGAAATCCCCAGGAAGCCCAAATACTTCTTCAATTCCCAGCTTGTAGAGTCGTTGTACTAAATAATCAGTAAGTTTCATTTTCATTTGTTGTTACCTCGTTTTTTTAAATAATAACGTAATGCGATTTTTTGCAATTTTTATTATATGAAAAAAATTTTTAAAATTTTATTTTCTTAATTTATTTTTTATATCCCGAGCAAAGCGAAAGTTAGACAGACTTGTCAACTTGAGCAAAGCGAGGGCATTGCTGTGCGGAATACTTGTCACCTGCGACGAGCAGGCGACAAGTATGTAGTCCTTAGAAGAGCAAAGCGAGGGCATTGCTGTATAAAGAATACAAGTAATATTGCAGAATGGATTTGATAAAAAAACTAGGATTTGCGATTTTCTGTTTGCGATTTGTCTTTTATTTTTTTTCCTACCAATGCCATAGCACTAAAACTCAATGCAGAAAACAAATATGACATATAAGCGATGATATTTGTTTTTAGGACTTTTTTGCTTAAATTTTTGTTTAACAATTTTTTTGCCCAAGAATACCCTCGAATAGACGCCATTAGTTCTTCGCTTAGTATAGGTGTCATTGATGCAAAAGCAAAAAACGGAGAAGCTTTTCTTAATTTGTTTTTTATTTTTTGACCTTTTGTTAGATTTTGTTCTTTTTGGGGCTTTTCTTCTTTGGTCAATATAGGAAAAATTGCAAAAGCAGTTGCAAAAATTTTGGGTGAAGTTCTCATTTTTTGTACAGTTTTCCAAAAAGTTGAGTTATTAAAATCAAATGCATGCCCCAATTCATGAAATGTTAGCATGGGGGCTTTGTTTCTATTAACCAAGATAGTATTTCTTGCAGCACCTTCTTTGTTTATAAAACCGGCATTTTCTCCTTTGGCTATTTGCGTACCAACGTGAAAAAGTTCGTGGATTTTGTCCGGAAATTTTGAAAGATTGGGAGGAACTTCGTTGAAGTTTTCGAGTATTACACCTTTTTTTCCTAAATTTGTTTTTTTATATAAAGTGTCGCTAACAGCAGCATTTACAATATCTATTTCATCTTTTGACAATTCTTTCTGAATTTTGTACGTGCTTTTCAATATCGGCACTTGCAGGGGAATTGTTGCTATTTTGGGAATTGTGCTTAATAAAATAGCTTCGATATTTTTTTTGGGCTCTCTTTTTTTAGGACGTTGCATATCCGCTGAAACCGAAGAAACCGTGTTCATAGACGTTTTTATCCTCTTTTGACTTACCGTTGATGGCTTTTAAATAATTAAAAGTTGTTTAAATGCGAAACTATATTATAAAACAAAAATCGCAAATTTCAAACAACTTTTAAAAATTTTTTATATATTTACAAAATCTTAAAAAAAGAACAAATAGAAACACAATCTATAAAAAATTACTCTGCAATATAACGCAAAGATGAATTTCTTGAAATTGTATCATTCATCGTGTCGTATACAATTTCGTAACCACCGGTTTCTGTTTTGTGCCAAATTCTCATAGGTTCAGAATTAGGTATAATGCTTGCATGGGGGTAACTACCGCTTTCGTCAACAATTAAAGGACTGCTTGTTTCTGCAATGTATGCTTGTGCAGAAGGTTTTCTTACATAGATATTGTTGACTTTTCCTTTTTGGAAATATGCAACATCATAATTTGCTTTTGTATTTTGTTTTGCCCTTAGTGAATTTGAATCCAAAAAATCTTGATATCCGCTTTCGCCTATTCCTCTGTAATAGCTATCTTGTTGATATGGAATATCGCAATCATATATTGGGTCTCTTGATAGCGTTAATTTCTTGGGTTTTTGTCTTATTTCTTTGTTATAGTTCATTATTTCATTTGTTTTATTTTTGTCATTTATTGTTGTTTTCACATTTTTTATAGAACTATCTAAAGCTCTTATGCTTTGATAACCTGTGTAAACCCCAAGACCTGTATCAATTATGCCTTTTGTACTTTCTTCTATTGCATTTTGAGCTTTGTCATCAGTAGTTGCGTTTTGACCTTCCTTTATTGCTTGTGCTGTTTGTGTTACGCCTTTGTATATCATATATCCTGCAGTTGCTATTCCAACTGTTGCTAATACAGGTGCAGCAAAAGTTGCAATAGTCGCAGCACCAGCTCCAAATATTGTCGTTAAAGCTGAACCTGCTGCTCCTGAAATACAAGCCCCTATTGCACTTTTTCCTAATAAAACCCCACCAATTGTAGTTGCTATACTAGGTAATTTTTTAAATAGTCCTTTTCCTATCGCACTGGCTGTTTGTTTTATAGTCAATTTGCCATCATTGTTGCCTGTGTATTCGTCTCCTGTTGCTTCTTTGTAAGCGGATGATAGTTTGTCTATGGCTTCATCTTTCCCGCTAAAGAATAGTTCATCTTCAATGTCTTTGTAAATTTCAGAGCCCGTTACTTCACTGTAGCTGTCCATAATCATTGCTAAAGTATCATTGTCCGAATTGGTTAAAACAGTATCCAGATACTCGCTATTTGTACCTAATTGTCCTTTTGTCGCATCGAATATTTCGCTACATAGTTCATTGATTGCAGAATCGTCACCCGATTTTGCTTTTTGAACCAGCTCGAATGCTTTTTGTTGGTTGACATTCAGATTTACTGATTGTGTCATAAAATTTTTTCTCTCTCTTGTATCGTGTTTATTTAAATTGTATATACTGATAAAGTAATTTTTATTTAAAAAATTGATATTTTTTTCAAGAAATGTAAAGAAAAATTAAGAAAAGTTTTATTTTTTAAATATAAAAAATGCCGCAAGAATGATAAAAGCAAAGCCAATCAAGTAATTCCACTTGAATTGTTCTTTTAAATACAAAACTGAAAACAAACTAAACACAACAAGAGTGATTATTTCTTGTATTGTTTTCAATTGGGCAGCACTATATACGCTGCTGCCGATTCTATTTGCAGGAACTTGAAAACAATATTCAAAAAACGCAATACCCCAACTAACAACAATAACCAAAACAATAGGGGCGAATTTGAATTTCAAATGTCCATACCAAGCAAACGTCATAAAAACATTTGAAATAATTAAAAGAACAATCGGTATTAAAAACTTAATCATAAGAATATTATATTCTAAATAATTAATTTTTAATTAACTTTTGATGTTTTTTAGAAAAACAGATACATAATATAAATGTGGTTGATAAATAGAAGAAATTGAAAGGAGTAAATTATGAGATTTCTAATTAAAAAAACACCGGACAATTTTATTAAATCAGTAAATGACGATATAGCAAATATACTAAACCGCCACTTTGACAGTTTTTATCCTCACTTTGATGATGAAGAAGCTGAAAAACTTATGATGCCTGTCGAAGTTCGAGATAAAAAACATGAATACGATATCAGAGCAGAGCTTCCCGGTGTAAAAAAAGAAGACTTGGATATCGATTTGAATAACAATTATTTGACAATTAGAGCCGTAAAATCAGCAGAAAAAACTGAAGAAGAAAAATCATATTCTAAATCAGAGTTTAGCTATGGTGAATTTTCAAGAACTGTTTATTTGCCTCAAGAGGTTGATGCTGAAAAAGTTGAAGCTAAAATGGATAACGGTGTATTGAAGATTGTCATCCCAAAAATTACTGACACAAAAGAATCAGTCAAAAAAATTACCGTTAAGTAATGATAATTGCACTATCAAAATCGGAAGCAATATTGCTTCCGATTTTTTTTATTTGTTGAATTAAAAGAGTATTTTTTGTAAAATTAATCTGTTCACGATATATGCCGATATAGCTCAGTTGGTAGAGCAACTGATTCGTAATCAGTAGGTCGTGCGTTCAAGTCGCATTATCGGCATTTGTCGTTTTATTTTTTGTTTTTTTAAATTAAATGAGCTTAATTTTAATTGCCTAAATTTCTATTTGATTATATGATATTTATATAGGAGTTTAAAAAAAGTGGTTTTTAATATTGATGATTTTTTGGCAAAAGCTCAAAAGGCGGGAGCTTCTGATATACACTTGAATTCAGGTAAAGTGCCGGCACTAAGAATACGTGGCGAAATGTACAAAATTGCAGCTGAACCGTTAACAGAAAACGATATAAAAGTAATTTTGGAAAAAACGCTTCCTGATGAATTTAAAAAAACAATGATGAATGCAAAAGATATAGACTATCTTTATGTTTTGAAAGGTGTTTCCAGATACAGAATAAACTATGCAAAAGAATTGAATGGCGGAAAATTTACCTTCAGAAGCATTCCATTTAACATAAAATCTCTAAAAGAATTGAGCTTGCCTGATTGTTTGGAAGATTTTACCAATTGCAACAATGGAATTATTTTGGTATCAGGTGCAACGGGTTCCGGAAAATCTACGACTCTTGCTTCTATGCTTGAATTAATCAATCAAAAATACAAATACCACATTGTTACAATAGAAGATCCGGTTGAGTTTGTTTATGAAGACAAAAAATCAGTAATTACCCAAAGAAGCCTTGGCTTGGACGTTGAGGATTTCAAATCAGGTATTAAATACGCTCTTCGTCAAGACCCCGATGTTATTCTTGTTGGTGAAATCAGAGATAGAGAAACTCTCGTCAGTGCGGTAGAAGCTTCTGAAACAGGACACCTTGTGTTTGCAACAGTTCACACTAATGGTACAGTTGCTTCAATTAACCGTCTTAAAGGTTTTATAGAAGAAACTGCACAAGACCAATTTATGAAAAGATTGTCAGCTTGTATCAGAGGTGTAATTCATCAACAACTCGTGCCTACAACAAACGAGGGCAAATTGACTCCTGCAATAGAAATTTTGACTTTTACATCAACGGTTGTTGACTATGTAAAAGAGGGAAAACTTTACGATATTACAAGTTTAATGAAAAAAAGCAGACAGCCTAATATCACAACAATGAATATGGCATTATTTTCTTTGTATCAAAAAGGATTGATAACAAAAGAAACTGCAATGGAATACAGCCTCGAAAGAGTAGAAATGGAACAAATGCTCAGAGGTATGTATAGAGATAACACTGCTTTAACTGAGTCAATATTGTAATTTTTTTAAGCAAATAGGGGAGAATAAATAAAAATGGCGCCATTTCCTGAAACAGAAATAATGACATTAAAAAGGCTAGAAGTTGCCCTTAAAAAAGGCGACTACAAGCTTTTGAAAGAAGGCACATACAAATTACACGAAAAATACCATAGTGGTTTTCAATTTGAATATATTGATATGCTAAAAGACATTTTGTACAACACAAACAATACAAATGTTCCTGAAGATATTAAAGACATTTTAGTTCCTACTTTGGAAGATATTTTATCAACTGCAGAAGTTGAAACCCAGCAGGCAACAACTTCGCCTTATGAAAGTTTGAACCAAAACAAAGTTTCGTCATTGACGTCACTGGGTTATACTCATCAACAACAAAATGAAGAGCAACAAACAGAAGAAAAAATATCTGCTTTCGATGTTTTTGCTGCTCCAAAATCTTCAACAACAATACCGACAAAACACGAACTTAATAACAATATTCAACAAGAAGAAAAACACCCTAACGGAACATTTGAAAAGTTTACCCTACCTGAGGTAAATCCCGTTACAGTAGATGAAGTTTCTGAAGAGCAACAAGAAAAAGTTACTTTGCAAAACAATATCCAAACTCAAAAAATCGAACAAAATAATATTCAAAATCTTCAACAACAACAAACACAAACCGTTGCAAACAGAACAAAGACCCTGTCTATTTTTTATTCTCAAATAAATTCTGAAGATAAAAACAAAAATACAATAAAATACAAAGAAATAATTTCAAAATTAGACAGCGAAAAAGTAGACTTTTTTGAAGTTATACAACTTCTTTCTTCAATAAATACTCAATCAAATGCAAGTATTGTAGAATTAACGAATGTTTTTGAGCAAATTCAAAACAAACATTTGAAAATAAATTTGATTACAAATTCAACAAATTCTCATCTTATCGGATTGTTAGAAAGTATAAAAATACCTTACAAAATCAATTCAACAGAAGAAAAAATCAATCTTTTGCCTTTGTTTGGTTTGGCAAATATTTTTAAATGTACTCAATGTGATGAAAAATTTATTGATACAAAAGACGATATAACGCCTTTTGTACTTCAATGCCCAAAATGCAAAAGCCCTATGTTGCCTGATTTTTCTTGTATAGAAACAAAAATCAATCTCGATTTTTACAACAGTGCAATAATAAATTTGGCAAGTTCAGATGTGTGGCTGATATTGTACCCTTCTGTTGCGGAAAATTCTATGCTCGAAATTATGAAAAGTGCTTTGAAATTGAATAAAAATGTTCAAACAGTTTTCATTGTAGATAAAGACATAAATGCAAAAGAAATATACAAGAGCGAATTTTTGGCAATAAAAGATGACCTAAAGGTTAACACAGATATAAATACCATGGAAGATTTTTTGAAAAGTATTTAAGGAGTCTTTTTGAAAAAAAATTACGTCACCCAAGCGATAAATCTAAAAAACTATCCCCTAAACGATAACGATAGTATTGTTGTGATGTTTTCAAAAACGAAAGGTATTTTACATGCTGTAGCAAAAGGTGCAAAACGCCCAAAATCAAAACTGGGTGCTAGAATACAGATGTTTATTGCAAACGATATTATGCTAAATGAAGGCAAAAATCTTGACACTATCGCTCAAGCCCAAAGCCTGAATACGTTTTCAAAAATTCGCTCTGATCTTGATAAAATGTCATATTCTATGTATATAGTCGAGATTGTCAATTCTTTTTGTTCTAATGTCCATGGCAAAAACGAAAACCACGGAGAGATTTATGATTTGATATTCAAGACTCTAGATAATATTGCAAATTCAAATGATAAAAAAGAAGTTATTTTGAATACTTTGAAATTTCAAATAAAAATAATGAATATTCTAGGTTGGGGTTTGGATTTTGATTATTGTTCAATTTGTCAAAAAAATATCGAAAGCGATGCAATATACACTATTTCTTTTGGTATGTTGTGCGAATGTTGTGCAAAAAAGAATTACGATTATACGAATATAAAACTAAACAAAAAAATAAAAGAATTCTTATCTGCAATATCAAAATTTGAAAATACAAAGTATGATGAGCTTGTAAATGAGCCTGTTGTTGAAAAGTGCTTTTTGTTTATGAAAAAATATATAGACAATTTAACAAAGAAAAAAACAAAAATATTTGAAGTTTTAGAAAAAACAATGATTTAACATGAAAAAAATTCTTGCAATAATGCCCTTGAGTATTGGCGGAAGGCTCACTACATCAAGTATAATAGATGGTTTTTGTCAAAATGGTTACAGTGTTTTTGTATATGATGAATTAAAAGACAAAAAACTTCCCAAAGAGTCTGATTTTGACTATATTGTAGGGTATGACTTTTCTCCGATTGAAATAAAAATCAACAACAAGTTAGAACTTCCCTGTATTTCTTATTTTTCTGATGATATAAACAAAAAAACTTCGGGAGCAAATTTTTTAAAATACAAAAAATACTTAAAAAATCCGGATATATTTGTGTTTTATTGGGATAGGGAATTGGCAAAAAAAGAAACAAGCGTAAAAAATCTCTTCTATCAACCGCATTTTGTAAATTGTGAAATATACAAAGATTTTTCTCTGCCAAAAAACGATATTCTTTTTATGGGCAGGCTAGACACTGATTTGAGGCTTTTTATGTTTTTGGAATTAAATAAAAAGTTGAAAAACTATTCTTTTGAATGGTATGCAATAAAAAAGCACTACACTGATGCCCTTTTGCGTGTAAAAACAGAAGAAGAAAAAAATATCCTATTAAAAACCTACAAAGGCTTTATTGATAATGAAATCGATATGGCAAAAGCAATCAATAACTCAAAAATCGTCTACAATATTAATGCCCAAGGAATTTCGTCTTTGAATTACAGAACGATTCAAACACTTGCTTGTAAAAGGCTTTTGATTAGTGACGTTAGAAAAGAGTTGGATATGTTTGGTGACATTGTTCCGACATATAAAACAACAGAAGAATTGATAGAAAAAATAGAGTTTTATTTGAATAATAAAGAAATATACGAAAATATCACCCAAAAAACATCAAAAATAGTAAAAGAAAAGTTTAATTCAAAAAAGTGTATCGAAAATATGTTTTCTAAAATTGGTACAAATTTTTAACAAAAATTTACATTTGATTTGCAAAGGTTTTTTGTTTAATTTAAGATAAAAAAGTACACTAAACTACAGAGTGGAAATCTCTGCAAGTAGAAAGGAAAATCTAAAATGACAATCAATGATCCAATCGCTGATGCTTTGACCAGAATCAGAAATGCTAAATTAGCAAAACACGAAACAGTTTCAATGCCAGCTTCAAATTTAAAAGAAGAATTAATTAAAGTTCTTAAAAATGAAGGATATGTTGAAGGTTATGTTGTTGAAGAAAACAACGGCTTTAAAAACATTAATGTAACGCTTAGATACGAAAATGGCCAAAGTGTTATTACCGGTATTCAAAGAATATCTAAACCTGGTCTTAGAGTATATTCAAAAGCTAAAAATATGCCTAGAGTTTTTGACGGAATGGGTATTGCAGTTATTTCAACTTCAAAAGGTTTGATGACTGAAAAAACAGCTCGTGCAAACAAATTAGGTGGCGAAGTTCTTTGCTACGTTTGGTAGCGGATTTTACGTAGGGCAAAGCCCGAAGTATTGAGGACAAATGTAGCGACAGCGATAGCGAAGCGAAATACTTGTCCGAGTGAAATAAAATCCAAGAAGCGAATTTTACGTAGGGCAAAGCCCTTGAAAAAACGAAAAGTTATACAAAATAAGGGTTAAATCGTCGAAAGTACGATGCGTTCCCACTTTAAAAAGTAAAAGTAAAGGAGAAAAAATGTCTAGAATAGGAAAATTACCAATTGCGATTCCTGATGGCGTTGAAGTAAAAGTAGACGGCAATGTAGTTATTGCAAAAGGTCCAAAAGGCGAAGAAAAAGTTGAATTCCCTGCAGAAATTTCTGTAGAAGTTCAAGATAAAGAAGTTATCGTTTCAAGAAAAGATGATGACAGAAAATCAAGAAGTATGCATGGATTGTTCAGAACATTGATTTCAAATGCTATCGTTGGTGTTAAAACTCCATTCGAAAAGAAATTAGAAATCATTGGTGTAGGTTATAGAGCAGCTATGCAAGGCAGTGCAATCAACTTGTCATTAGGTTATTCACATCCTGTAATCATTGAACCACCAAAAGGTATCACAATTGCTGTAGAAGCTAATACAAAAGTTACAGTTTCCGGTACAAATAAACAAATGGTTGGCGATATCGCAGCTTTGATTCGTTCTAAACGTCCACCTGAAGTATACAAAGGTAAAGGTGTTAAATACGAAGGCGAATACATTGCTCGTAAAGCTGGTAAAGCAGGTAAGAAATAATCTCGCTTTTGTTTAAAACAAACATAAAACTTGAGGTTTGAAAGGTGAATGTTGTTAACAAAAATATTTGTCTTGATAGGCTTCAAACATACACATAATTGCCAGTATAAATCGACCGAAACGTAAGTAGGAACCGATTTTGGTGAAAGGAAAAAATAATGTATAAAATAGCTAACAGAAAAGAACAAACTAGAAAAAGACACCAAAGAGTACGTCTAAAAATTTCAGGTGACGCTCAATGGCCACGTTTGGCAGTATATCGTTCAACAAAACACATCTATGCTCAAATCATTGATGATGTAAACGGCGTAACATTAGCTTCTTCATCTTCAAAAGTTAAAGAACTAGGCCTAAAACATGGTGGTAATGTTGAAGCTGCAAAAGTTGTTGGTGCCGATATTGCAAAAAAAGCACTAGCAAAAGGAATTGAAGGCGTAGTATTTGATAGAGGCGGATTCTTGTTCCACGGAAGAGTTGCAGCTTTGGCTGATGCTGCTCGTGAAAACGGACTTCAATTCTAGAAACAAATAAATAAAATAAAAAAATACCTTTTGGAATATCTAAAAGGTATTTTTTTATTTATTAAAAATGCTGATTCCTTTTAATTTTTTCTTGTATGACATTTTGATTATTTTATCTATATCGTCAATAGTTGCATTTTTATCTAATAAAATTGTTTTTGAAATATTCCCATCAAGATATTTTTGAGCAATTGCCATAGTTTCTATTTCTTTAGCATAATTTGATTCTTTGGGCTCAATTGATGGAGTTGTTTTTAAAAATCTAGAAGTAGTGCCTGTAGGCGATATTGCTGTTTTTAGCCCGTTTTTGTGTGCTGTTTCTTGAATTATTTTTAGCGAATTTTCTAATATAGAATTTGCTTCTTTAGAGCCGTATTCAAGATTCATTTTGTTTAACAAGTCTTGATAACCCAAAATTCCTATATAAGAGTTTTTGTCGACGATTTTTAATCCGGATGCTAAAAGTTGTGTGTTTTTTTTGAGTTTTTGATAATCAAGTGTTTTGTGATTGTAAAATTTCGCTAAATTAATATGTCCCAAAGTTAACCCCTCACTTGGTTTTAGCGGTGTTGCGGCACAGCAATCGCAAATATAATTTTTGTTATTTGAAAAAATTACTGCCGGTTCTCCTGAATTTTTCATAGATTTTAATAAAGTTTGATAAGTTTTTTGTGCGGCAATATCATTGTTGTCGATTTTTTTCATAAATTCATCATCAATCACAACAGACAAATCGAAACACCATTTTGAGTAGTCTGCGTTGTCTTTTAATGTTATAAAATCAAGAATTTTTGGATGCTCTATATTCAAAAGCCCAATCCCCGCCGGTGGTCTTAATGTAGATTTTTCACGATATTTGAAATAATTGTTAATCTTTAAAATCTCGTTTTTGGGGTCATCGAATTTGGAAAAATTTATTCCAACACCTTCGCCATTTTTTATTTTGTCTTCCAATTCGAGAATATTTTTTGCTGTAGAATTTTTATTGTCCAATTCTACCCCAACTGCACTGTATGGATGATTGGTGTCATTGTAAACAGAACTTGAAAGCGTAAATTCTTTGTTTTTTAGTGCAGATAAAAAATCTTCATTTTTGTATTTAAAAATTTTCATTGAAATATCTTCAAAAAACGTTGCTACATCCTGATTTTCTTTCATAATTTTTCTTTTTAAAAACAATTTTTTATCAAAATCGCTATCGATAGAAATTTTGACAGTATCAGGTTTTTGTAATGGCAAAAAAGTTTTTTGAATTTTTGATTGTTGCAGGGAGAATAGTATCGGGTTTATTATCATAAGTCTTTGAGGTCTTGGGTTGCATCGAGTTTTTGCACGAGCAATTTTATGTCGCCTTTTAGTTTAAAGTATTCTTGGAATTTTTTTGTTGTTTTGATATTGAAACTTCTTCCGTTTTTGTCTTTTGTTCTTGAAATCAAACCCATTTCAAGAAGCTCTGGAATATGTTCATAAGCACTAGGGCGAAGTTCTTTTAGAGCAGTTTGTCTTATTGGTTCTTTTAGTGCAATTACAGTCAAAGTTTTCAATACAGCAGGTTTTAATTCAACCGGACACAATTTTTCAACTATGTCCATGTGTTCTGCTTTTACTTGGATGATGTAGCCGTCTTCATCATCTATTTCTAAAGCACCATTTCTTGATGAATAATCAAACATCAAATCCAAAAGTGCCGATTCTACTTTTTCTGTGCCTTCTATTTCGTCCATACCTAAAATCTGAGCAATTTCCAGCGGTTGCATAGCACGTGATGTAATAAACAAAACCGCCTCGACCTTTGATTTGAGGTCAGTTTCAGGAACTATATCGGATTTTATTTGAATATTATCCATTGTTTTCTTCCTTTGGTTTTGCTTTTATAGCATATAATTTACCATAAAAATCTTCTTGATACACGTCGTATTGCTCTTCTCTGGTTAAAAACAACAACGCAATAAAGGCTGAACTTCTATCAAAACCCAACAAGCACAACTCTCTTAATTCAATCATCTTTTCGTTAGACAAAATTTGTGCAAGGTTTTGTTTCATTTTTTCAACGACTTGTTCAACGTATTCTTCGTGTGCAAGTTCTTTTATTTCTGCGGCTTTCAGTGATGCATAATTTCGAACACGTCTTTCTTTTCTGTCTAGTGCTGATTTTATTGCATATTTTTTTTCTAAATCTTCATAAAATTGGATATGACGGATTAAGTCTTTTAATGTCACTGTTCTTTTTCTGTTTAAGCGGACAGAAGTTCTTCTTTGTAGAACTTCATCAAAAGAAACAACATTATTAGTTGAAAAATGAAGCTGTTCAACATCATCATCCATAAAACTGTCATCAAAAAAATCTTCTGCTTCAACCTCAAAATCATTCACATTAATACCTTGCAAGATATCTGATTTGATTTTTAATAGAGTTGAAGAAAAAAGAATAGCTTTTCCGACTGAGCGGAGATTTTCCATTTTTAGTTCTGAAATTCTTTTTATGTATTTGTCGTACAAATCAACAATATCGATGTTCCATGGGTCTACTTTTCCCATTTTAACTAAATCTAAAATTATTTCTATTGCATCGATTTGGGCATCTTTTTTTATGCCTGATTTTGAAATAAACTCACCGTTTTCGATAAAATCAATCGTTCCATCCAGGTTTTTCATTTCGTTGTACAAATCATTATTGGTATTGTAAAAATCGGTATTGATGGCTTGTGTCATAATTATTCATCTTTCAATTTAATGCCTGAAATTTTTGTTATGCCTTTATCCCTTTGTGTTACGCCTATCATTCTGTCAGCGTTGTCTAGCATAGGTTTTCTTAAAGAAACAACAATAAATTGTGCTGTTTTTGCTTGGTTTGTAATAATATTGCTAAGACGTTCAACATTAGGGCCATCAAGGTGCATATCGACCTCATCAAAGGCATAAAACGGTGACGGCAAGTACTTTTGGATTGCGAATACAAAAGCAAGTGCAGTCAGCGATTTTTCTCCACCTGACATACCTGCCAATTTTTGATTCTTTTTGTCTCTGATGTTTGCAACAAAAGTTAAACCGCCTGCGAACGGGTCATCTTCATTTTCAAGAAGCAAAGACCCTTCTCCTTCTGAAATTTGGGCAAAGACTTCTTTGAAGTTTTTGTTTATAGCATGATATGCTTCTAAAAACGTTTCTTTTTTGAGGTTTTGATAACCGTTCATTCTTGATTTTATTTCGTTTTTTTCGTTTTCTAGGGTTAATACTTTTTCTTTGTAAGAATTTTGTCTTTCCAGAACCTCATCGTATTCGGTCAATGCCCTCATGTTAACATCGCCCAAATCATCCATTTTCTTTTGGAGTTTTGAAATTTTGGAATTTATTTCATCAAGCGAAATTTCATCTTTTGTAAGTTCGGAAACTTTTATTCCATTTTCTTCAAATTCTTTTAAAATATTTTCTAAAATAGGTTCTAATTCACGTCTTCTTGCTTTGAAGCTTTCTTCTTGTTCATTTAAGATATTGGAATCATTTTCTAACTTGTTTTTTTCATTTTTTAAATTTAACAACAGTTCAGAAATAGCATCTCTTTTTGTTTGAAGTTCAACCAAATTCTTGCCCAGTTCTTTTATTTCTTCTTCTAGCTCACATAATTCTTTTTTTATGTTTTCAAGGTCAATATTGAATTGTTCGATTTCGTTTTTCAATAGCTCGTTGTCGTTCAACAATTTTTCAATGTCGCTTTCACGAGTTTGTATGATATTTTGTTGAAAATTGATTTGGTTCTTGTCTTTGTCGATTTCGTTTTCTTTTTGCATAATCAATTTTTCGATTGATTTTATTTGCTCTTCGACGCCGCTTGTTTTTTCTTTTAGTTTGTTTAATTCTGATTCATCGATTAATTTTTCGACTTCGTCCAATTCTTCTTGTTTTTCGATTAGTTGTTCGTTTAATTTTATTTGTTTTTCTTCAATCAAATCCAATTGTTTTTCAAGTTTTGAATTTTTGGTTTTCAATTCATTCAACAAATCTTCACCATTTTTTATAATAGAAGCAGATGATTCGTTGTTTGTGATTAAATTTTTCAATTCGAGTTTGGCTGAATTTAGAGCGGTTAATGTGGTTGAGTATTTTTGGCGAACATCGTTTAGTCTTCTATCCAAATCTTTTTCTTTTTGGATAGAATCTCTGTATTGTTGTTCGTAGTCTTTGTATGCTTTTTTTAATTTTTCAAGTTTCTTTTCTTCTGATTTGTCAAAAAGGCTCGTGTTTTTCTTTTTTGCACCACCTGTGATAAGACCGGATTTTTCTGTTATATCGCCATCTAGTGTTACTACTCTATATTTTCCGGCTAATTTTTTAGCACAAGATTCATCTTCTACAACAACAGTTTCGCCCAGTGCAAAATAAAATGCATCTAAATATTCATCTTCAAAGTCAATTAAATTAATTGCAAAATCAATAACACCTTTTTCTTTTGGTAATGACAGTCTAGAGGGTGTTTTTTTGATGATATCCATTGGTATGAAAGAAGCTCTATCTCTACCTTGGCTTCTTAAAACTTGGATTGCTTTGTAGGCTGTGTCTTGTGAATCAACAACAATAGAATAAGCCCTAGCTCCCATTGCGACATTTATTGCATCAACATAATCAGCTTCCACTTCTGCCAATTGTGCCAACGGCTGATGAACCCCTTTTATATGAGCATTCAAGACAGTCTCTATTCCTGCTCCCATACCTACGTTTTTGTATGCAGATTTGTTTGCTTCTGAAATTGCAATTTGTCTTTGCAAAATTTGCAATTCATGGGACAAATTGTCTTTTTGGTTTCTTGTGTTGTCTAGTTCTTCAAATGTTTTTGATTGAATGATTTTGCATTCTTCAACCTCTGTTGAGAGTTGTTCGACTTGTAGGTTTAGTTTGTCTTTTTCGTCTTCAAAAATCTTGGAAGAATTTAGAAGTTTTTCTATCTGTTGTTTTGTTTCTTCGATTTTTTCTTTGTTGTTTTTTAATTCTGACTCTAACGGAAGTTGTTCTTTTAGGATTTGAGTTTCTATATCCTTTAAATCGTCCAGTTCTTTTCTCAATTTGCTTCTGTTTTGGATGTGTTCGGAAGCTGATTTGTTTAGTCCTGTTAGTTCGGAATTTATTTTATTTAGTTCTTCTTTTTTTATGTTTAATTGAAGATTGAAATCTTTTTGTTCTTTTTCTTTTTCTTTGATTAAATTTTCTGTTTCTACAATTTTTTGATTTGCAAGCTGAATCCCGTTTTTGTAGCCTTCAATTTGTTTTAAATTGTCGAGGGTGGTTTTTTGAGCTTGTGCAATTGCAGAATTTTTTCTTTCGATTTGTCCTTTTTTTTCTTCTGCAAGTTTTTTTACCTCAAGCTGTTTTTCTTCACCTTGTGCTTTTACTTCTGCATTTATCTCGTTGTATTTTAGCTGTGTGTCATCGAGTTTTGTTTGGTTTTCTTTGATTTTCAAAATAAGGTCTTTTTTGTTTTTTGTTGCAAGAAGAATATTTTGATGAACCATATCTAGAGAATTTTTTACATCAAAATACTTTGCACTTTGAATTTTGTTTTCAAGTTCAATTTTTTCGTCTTTGAATTTTTTGTATTTAAGAGCAACTTCTCTTTCTTGCTTTAATTGGTCGATGCGGTTATCGATTTCAGACATTAAGATATTTGTGTTAGAAACTCTGTCTTCGACACTTTGTATTTGATCTGTTGCAAGAGAAATTTTTCTATCAAAATCTGCAGTTCCTGCGATTTCGTCTATTATTTTTCTTCTTTCGGTTGGAGAACATTTTGTAATTTCTGTAACGTCACCTTGCATCATAACATTGTAGCTGTTTGGTGAAATATTGAATTTTTCCAGTTCAAGGTGAATTTGAGTCAGCGTCGTTGGTTTGTCGTTGTAATAGTAGTTGGACTGAACTCCGTTTTTGCCTTTTTTAATGTATCTTTTTATAGAAAATTCTTCGTTATTATCCATCGCAAAAGTAACTTTTACGCTTGCTTCGTTTCTTTTGTTATGGTTGGTGATTAAATCGGCAACACCTTGTTCAGAACGAAGGGTTCTTGCTGTTGTTAAACCCAACGCAAAAAGAACGCTATCAATAATGTTACTTTTTCCGGAGCCATTCGGACCAGAAATGGCCGTAAATCCTGGTAATAACGGAACTGTGACAGTGTTTGCGAATGATTTAAAATTGTCTATTTCTATTTCTTTAATGTACATTAATTTTGGTCAACTATAAACGCCTAGTATTTTTATTAGACTATAAAAGTTGCCCTATTGTCAAATTTTTAAGACAAATTTACTATTAAAAATTTAGCTTAACTTTACAATGAATATCTGTCTATTATAAACTTCTCTTTGATTTTTTCATTGTTTTTTATTTCTTTGTCTAAAATTGTGTATTTGTCTTTCATGAGATTAATTCTGGATATTGGCCAAAACATAAAGTTTGCTCTGCCTATTATTCTATCTTCATCCAAAAAGCCCCAAAAACGGCTGTCTGCAGAGTTTCCTCTGTTGTCCCCCATCATGAAGTATTTTTTTTCAGGAATAACAAACGGACCACAGTATTTTACATCGGGATGTGAACAAGGAGTCCAGCTGCTATCGTATCCTGTTGGAGGATATTCATAGCCTGCACTGTAGATGTTGTTTGTGTAGGGTTCGTTTAGCATTTTGTCATTGATAAATACTCTATACTCGTCCAATTCTTTAACAAACTTGATTTCAAATTTGTCATTTGGCATACCGATAACACGTTTTATATAGGCTACATCTTTACAAGCAATACCTGTGAGTCTGGACAAAACTGCAAAAACTGAATTGGATAGCTTTGTGTTTGGTGGATAAAAAACTAAAATATCCCCTCTTTCTATTGCACGTTTTGGGTATTCAAGTTTTTCTACATAAACTCTATCACGTTTTTTTATAGTTGGAAACATAGATTCAGAAGGAATCCAACGCAATTCTCCGATAAAAAATCTAATCAAAATAACTGCAACCAAAACAAAAACAACAGTGTTTATAATTTCTTTTGTTGCTGTTGTGTTGTCGTTCGTATCGCAGTTGTCAAGGAAAATCTGTTTCAAAAAATAGCCCAGACCTTGTTTTTTGGTGTTTTCAAATAAAGTTTTGATATCGTTTTTCTTTTTTATAAAAAAGTTTATTATATTTACCTTGACTAAAGAAAAGAAATTGATTGGCAAAATGACATTCATCAATATACACCAAGTACCAAAAGACAAAACAGTCAAAATCAAAAAAGTAGCGAATGCTGAGTATTTTTCTGAATACAATTTTCCCAAAACCTTTACATCAGTGAGTTTTGATGAAGGGTAATTTTTGAAAACATAATCAGAAATATTGTTAAATAAATCGACTTTGTTTTCTTTCAAAACGTAAGGAACTGAAACTGCTATTTTTTTTGAAATTTTGTTTATATCTGTATCATAGATTGGTGTCTTAAATACATATTCTTCAACAAAAGAATACTTAAGCCCCAAATCCAAAAGCATATTGTCGATTTTTTCTTTGTCAACTTTTTGGTTTTGGTTTATTGAATATTCAAGAACAGTACCTTTTTTGAGATAAAAATTTACTGTTTGGCAGTTACAATTGTAAATAGAGTAAAAAATTGCAAAAATCAAAATAAAAAGTACTAAACCAAAATAATTTTTACAAAAATTTTTTATTTTATTTTTAATTGTTTCCAAAATATTTTCCTCTAAAAGCCGTTTTATAACAATTATAACCAAAATATAATATTTTGTTAAATAATTTCAACCAATTCAAATAGAGCGTTTTTGTATATAGTGTCGTTTTTTAGCGTTTTTGTGGCTTTTTGTTTGTAGTCATTTATCGTGTTTTGCGTTTTTTTGATGTATTTTTCTAAATTGTTGTTTTCTTTTAATGTTTTATTTTCTTCGAAATAATAAATCAAAGGAAGGGTATAATTTCCGTTTTTGAAGTCTGAATCTATGTCTTTTAGGTCATTTGTTATTTGGAAAGCCAGACAAAAGTTTTTAAGATACGTTTTTAATTCAATTTTTAAAACTTCATCAATTTCTTTCAAAGTAAAAAGACTTTCTAATCCTGCAAAAAACAAGTTTGCTGTTTTTGAATATGTTTTTTCAAAGTATGTTTCTTCATCTGTTATTTTTTTTGTGTTTTCATTTTGCTTTAGTTCGCCTTTTATTGTTTCAAAAATTTTTTCACTAAAAATTTCTATTATTTTTGGATTTGTTTTGCTTAAAATTCTTAATGCTAAAGAAAGCAACAAATCCCCCAACAAAACCGCCATTTTTGAATCGTATTTTGTGTTGAATGTTTTTAAATTTCGCCTGAAACAAGCAACATCAATGATATCATCATGAATCAAAGAAGCATTATGCAACAGTTCGACAGCTAGAGCAATTTTTACTGTTGTTGGGTCGTTTATTTTTAAAATTTTGGAAAACAAAAAAACAAGCTTTGGGCGAAGAAATTTTGCATTATTAAAAACAAAATCGCACAACTCATCTTTTAAAAAATTATTGGAAGTTTTGATTATATTTTTCAATTCAATTTCAAAAATACTAAAATCTTCCTCAATTAAAGAAGTAATTTGTGCGATTTTGTCTGTCATTTTATATTATAAATTTTCCGTTTTCGTAGATTAATTCATCATCGGCATAAATTTTTCCACCGTTTTTCATATTTTTAATCATATCCCAGTGAAGTCCTGACTGGTTTTTTCCACCGGCTTCCGGATAACTTGCACCGATTGCAATATGAATAGAGCCACCAATTTTTTCATCAAAAAGAATGTTGCCCGTTACATCTTGAATGCGGTCATTTGTGCCAATTGCAACTTCTCCGACAAATCGAGAACCTGAATCCATATTTAGCATACTTTGTAAAAATTCGCATCCGACTTGAGCTGTTGCTTCAACTACTTTTCCGTCTTTTAATGTCAAATAAACTTCACGAGCGGTTGAGCCATTATAATTTTGCGGAAAATCGAAATAAACAACACCGTTTGCTGAATCTTCAACAGGAGAAGTAAAAATTTCTCCATCAGGGAAGTTCATATTGCCGGAGCAAGGAACCCAAGTTCTGCCATTGGTTGAAAAAGTGATGTCTGTTTTTTCGCCTACTATTCTTAGTTTTGTTGTTTTGTTTAAAATTTCGGCGATTCTTTTTTGCTCAGTATCGATTTGTTTCCATTTTTCGACAGGATTTTCAACATCAAGATAACAAGACTTAATTAAAAATTCGCAATATTCTTCTAGGCTCATTGAAGCTTCTTGAGCTAGTGCATTGGTTGGATAATCTGCAATAACCCACCTCATGTCGCCTTTAGCACTTCTTTCGAGGCGTTTTGAAAGTATCGGATGTGTTGCTTTCGAGCGTTTAGCGAGTTTGTTGCTATCAGCGTTTGCCATATTTTTTATGTTTGAAGGTGCTCCGATAAATATCATAACATCCGCTTTTTCGACTTCTATCTTGCTCATTTCATCGATAAAATCAAGCTGAGAATCGTTAGCGTATTTGATGAATGTTTCTGCAATTTCATCCATAGAGGTTCGAACAATGGGATTTGCACCATTGATTAGGCAAAGTTTGTATATTTCTTTGACTAATGGTTGAGCTTCGTAACCTCTTGCGTAAATTATTACAAAATCACCTTTTTTGACTGATGTTGAATAATTTACTAAAACATCAGCATACTTGTTTATGATTGGATTGTACATTATTCATCTGCCTCGTCTGAAACAGCTCCGTGGTAAGCTGCTTTATCTCTTAATGTGCAACCACGTTTTGATGTTCTTACAAAATCAACAAGATTGTCTACATATTTGTTGCCTTTGAATTCTTTTTCGATTAATTCAAGAGCTTGTGTTGTGTTGTATTGTTCGTTTCTCAAGATTCTGATTGCTTTGTGAATAGCATCACGAGAGTCTTTGTCAACACCTTTTCTTCTTAAACCGATTGCGTTTAAACCTACAGGTAAGCATGGAATACCTTCAGCTTTGCAATAAGGAATAATATCCAGTCTGGCTGCAGAAGCACCGGAAATTATTGCCATATCGCCGATTCTAAGGTTTTGATGGAAAACACTCATTCCACCCAAAAATGCTCCAAAACCAACATGACAATGTCCACCGATTGTTGCTGCATTGGCCATAATAACGTTGTCGCCAAGAACACAATTGTGTGCAACGTGAGTGTATGCCATTAACATACAGTTATTGCCGATGATTGTGTTGTTTCCTTCACCTGAAGCTCTATTTACTGTGGCAAATTCTCTTATCCAACAATTTTCGCCAATGACGACGCCGGTTTTTTCTTGTTTATAGCCCAAATCTTGAGGCTCACCACCGATAGATGCGAAAGGAGAAATTTTTGTATTTTTCCCAATTTTTGCAAACTGAATGTTTGCACTTTCTCCAATTTTGCAACCTGATTCTATAATTGTATCTTTTCCAATTACTGCATAAGCACCAATTTCTACATCAGGTGCAATTTGTGCTGTTTCGTCTATAATTGCTGTTTTGTGAATTGCCATTTTTTCCTCTATTCTTTTATTTTAATGCTACGGTTAATATTGCTTCTGTGCATAGTTTTCCATCAACAAATGAACGTCCCAGACATTTTGCAATCGGACCTTTAACTTTTAGGCATTCTGTTTCCATTTCCAATTTATCTCCAGGGCGAACAATGTTTTTGAATTTTGCTGATTCAACACCTGCAAAAAGTGTTAATTTACCTTTGTATTGGTCCATTGTCATTAAAATAGGAGCAGATGTTTGTGCTAAAGCCTCAATTTGCAAAACCCCGGGCATTATCGGATTGTTTGGAAAATGTCCTTGGAAAAAAGGTTCATTGAAAGTTACGTTTTTGTAACCTTTTGAATATTTTCCAGGAACACATTCGGTGATTCTATCTACCAACAAAAATGGGTATCTGTGGGGCAACATCTCTAAAATTTCTCTGTAATCAAGCGAAATTGGAGTAACAACTGTCTCGTTTGTATCCATTTTATTCTCCTTTATTTAGTATTTGTTTTAATTTCTTTGCTAATTCCACATGATAGCCATGTCCTGCTTCTTTTACTATTATATTAGCATTCAGTTTTAAAGGATTGTGTCCTGTTAAGTATAAATCACCAATAATATCAAGAATTTTGTGTTTAGCCGGTTCATATAGACTTCTTAATTCGGTTGTGTATGTGCCATCATCTTTCAAGCCAACTGTGTTTTCTATGGTTACACCTTTTGAATATCCTGCTGCTTGAAATTTTTCAAGATCGGACAAATATCCGAACGTTCTTGCTTCTACGATTTCTTTTAGATTTTCATCGAGTTTTAAATTTACCCAGCGGTTATTTAAATCTTTATGTCTAAAATTAACCATATAAGTGATGTTTGTTGTATTCGCCGATGGCATTAAGACGATAGACGAATTGTTTTTTTCAAAAGTAACGGTTGTATCTAGCGGTTGCGTTTTTTCAGCTTCACCCGAAAAACCGATTTTGTTGAATTCTTCAACCCATTTTTTTGCACTGCCATCAAAAATAGGCATTTCAAAGCCAACAGAATTGAAATATACGTCTAATGCATCAATTTCGCAAATTGCACAAGCTGCCATAAAATGTTCAATGAGTGCAATCTTGTTTTTTGCACCGTTCTGTACATCAGCAACAATAACGCAATGTTCTGTAGATACTACATTATCTACACTCGCATCAATTTGTGCGTTGTTGATAAAAAAACGTATACCTTTTTTGTCCGATGGTTTTATTTCCAGTTCAACAGGTGCTGCAAACATCAAACCTGCACCTTGTAGTTTTAAGTTAGATTTTAGCGTCTTCATTTAAAAATTTCTCATAATCCTCTAATAAATGTTGATATTTTTTGTATTTTTTAACCATAATTTCAGCTTCATCAAGATATTTTAATCTCTTAATGAAATCTTTTCTAAGCACCCCTGGAGCACCCATAATAACGGATTTTTTCGGGAATGATTTTGTAATACCTGCTTTTGCTAAAATTATTGAATCTTCTCCGATTTCAACATGGTCTTTTAAGCCTGCTTGTCCTGCAATAACAACTCTATCTCCAATAACACAAGAACCTGCAATACCTACTTGTGAAACAATTGTACAAGCTTTACCGATTTTGCAATTGTGACCTATCATAACCAAATTGTCGATTTTTGTTTGAGCACCGATTGTTGTGTTTTCTATCGTGCCTCTATCTATTGTTGTATTTGCACCGATTTCCACATCATCTTCTACAACGACAGAACCTAATGATGGAATTTTGAATACTTTTACATCTTTGTTAGTTTCTTTGATTGCACCTTCTTTTTGAGCTTGTTCGATATTGTTTGGTGCTTCTGTTACAAAAGAAAAACCATCTGCACCAAGGCTTGCACCATGATGAATAATGCAACGAGAACCTACCTGTACCCTATCTCCTATAGATACATTAGGATGGAACAAACAATCTGAACCGATTTTTGCATCTTTTCCTACATATACATTTGGCATAAGTGCTGTATTGTCACCGATTTGTGCATTTTTGCCAACAAAAACATTAGCACCGATTGAAACATTTTTGCCTAATTTTGCTGTTGGGTCAACTACTGCTGTAGGGTGGATTTCACGAGGAGTATCCGGAGCTTCGTAGAAAATGTTTAACAATTTCATAAAAGCTAGTCTTGGGCGTTCAACTTCTATTGTAGAAATATTTGGTATATTAACACCCATTGGAACTAAAGCACATGGAGCTTTTGTTGTTGCAAGGTTTTCTATTTCGCTTTCGTTCATTGCAAGTGCAAGTGTGTTTTCGTCAGCCAAAATAGGTGGAGCTACTTTTGTAATAATAGCTTCGTTGCCGCCATTTAAAACTTTTGTTAAAATACCATCTGTCAGTTGAGCTAATTCTTCTAGTTTGAATCTTTTTTCACCCATATTACACTCCCTCGTTAACTAGTCTTATTGTTTTTATTCTACAACAAAACCCCTGAAAAAAGCTAGTATTTTAATAAAAAATTTATATCTTTATTCTACAATCCTATCTATCATTCCATATTTTTGTGCAATTTTGATTGAATCTTCATCTAGGGAAATAGGCACGCTATCAGCTCCTAAATTTCTCATTACACAGTATCTGTGACGTCCATCATAAAAACAAGCTTTTAAATCCCCGTCTTCTTCACGCAAAATAACGCTGGATGCAGTAATCGGGCGTCCTGTATTTATATGGTCTTCTATATGATTGAAGCCTTGTTTTTCATCTCTATCTATATAATAATAGTCATCATTTTCAAATGCTTTGTCGAATTTTTCTGTATTAACAAAAACGAGTCTTCTATCTTCTCTTTTTTGCATGTCATCCAACTCGATTCTGGAAATTATTCCCCTGACGCTTCTTATGTCGTCAAGGCTTCTTTTTCTGAAATTTATTCCATTATTGTTTAATATTTTTTCAACTTCACAATCCCATCTATCAGAACATGTTGCATACAAATCAAAACCGTGTCTGCCATTTTCTTTTTTGTACACTGTAGATATATCGGTCGTAATAGGGTACAAATCAGACTCTGTATCAAGAATTTTATTGCTGTTGTTATTGTTTTCAAACGAAGAAATTTTGTAACAAGAAGTGAAATTTATGTTGTTGTTTGAAATTTGCATATATAATCCTTTTTTTGAAATTATATATTTTCAAAACTTGTGAAGCTCAAAAATTGCTTCAATTTTTCTTCTGTTTTTAAAATTTCATTTTGATTTTCGCATTTTAGGTTTCTTATTCTCTTTTTTTTGAGAAAGTTTTTTATACAATCTGAGTTTTTGCACACATAAACGCTTCTTCCGATTTCTTTTGACGAGGGGTTGATTTTTATTGTATTGTCAGAAAGTTTTGTTATTTTTATCAAATCTTCCCGATTGAACAGTTTATTGCATGCTAAACATTTTCTTTTAATTTCTTTCATTAGTCTTCCAAAAATTTTTTAATCCAATTTAAAACATCATCAATTTCATAAGGTTTTGGCAAATATAAATCAGCACCTGATTTTAAAATTTCTTTTTTGTTTAAAAATGAAGAAGAAAAAATCAATTTTATATTGTCTTTTTTAATTTTTTTGGCATATTCCAGACTTTTGCCTTCGTCATTTTTTCCCCAATCCAAAATAACAACATTGGGTCTAAATTCTTCATATATTTTTAAAAAATCAGTATAGTTGCTTGTTGTTTTTACAACCAAATTGTTGAGTTCGCAAACATTTTTCAACAAATACCCCAAACTCTCATCAAATTCCAAAATCAAAACTTTGTTTTTGGCTTCGATTTTTGATGTTTCGCCTTGCAATTTTGCCCTATCTACGATATACGTTGATTTTTCGGATTTTTCACATAGTTTCATTAATTCATTCAGAGAATTTATTATATTTCTGAAATCTTTTTCATTTCCGTTCTTTTCTATTGCTGTTATATTTAATTTCATCAAAGAATTTTTCTCTTCTTGCGTAGAATCGCTGGATTGAATAATAAAATGGTCATTAAACTCATCCGGTGAATAAAATTTGTTTAAAATATTGTCAAAAGCAAAAACCAAAAAAGCACAGAGCTTTTCTGTATTAAATGAATTTGTAATCAAAATCAATTCATTATCAAAAACATGTCCTACAAAATCGTTACCGGAAAGAGTAGATTTTATTATCGCTCCCAGTGTTTGGAGAACTTTTTCAAATGCAATTTCACCATAGTTTAGTCTATATTGTTCTATGTTTTTTATTCTTATCAAAATATAAGAGAGATTCTCGTCTGTTTTTAGGCTTCTTTCCAGCTGTTTTATGGTAACATCTTTGTTTAATAAGTGAGTTATAGAATTTAGCGAGCTTTCTATATATCTTCTTAAATGTGCTTTAAAACGCATTTGAAATTCTTGTTTTGAAATTTCTTCTCCCAAAAAATCATCTGCACCGGAATCTAATGCCTTCAATTTGTCTTCCAGTTCAGAAGATTTTGAAACAGCAATAATAATAGGATGATAATTATATGTCAAAATTCTGATTTTTCGAATAAAGTCGCTTAGTTTTTCTTTTATTGTGTCGGAAATTATAATAAATTCTATTTTTTCATTTTGAATTATAGACAAAGATTCGGACAAATCATTTGTATAAACAACATCTTGATTTAGGCTTTCGATTAGTTTTTTGTATTTAATTGAAAGTTCTTTTCTTTTGCTTATTATTAGTATTTTTGTTTTATACAAGATTTTTTCCTTATTTATTTAAGAGATTATTTTTTTTGTTATTTTTTCTATTTCAAAAGTTGGAAGATAAAGCGAAAATTCGACGAAATTTTCTTTTGAATTTACATCAATAAAACCGTTCATCTTTTTTGCCAAATTTTGTGCAATATATAGCCCCAAACCGCTTCCTTGTTTTGTTGCAGTGAGATAAGAATCTATACGATAAAATTTTTCAAATATTTTTTCTTTGTCTTTTTCGCTTATTGTTGCACCAAAATTCTTTATTGCAAAAACATTGTAGTCGTTTTTGTCATAAGTTTTTATTTCTATGCGGTTAGAATTTTGGGAGTATTTTACTGCATTATCTAAAATATTAAGAAGAATTTGCTGAGTTTTGTCGCTATCTGCCAATGAAAACAATTCATTTTTCGATTGTTGAAAATCAAAGACAAAATCTTTATTAGAAATAGAAACCAGATTTATGCAGTTTTTTAGGATTTGGTTTACGTTTATTTTTGTTAAAACAATTTTTTCTGAATTTGAATCAATTTTTGCAACATTAAGAACATTTTCGACAAGATTGATTAAACGTTGTGATTGGTTAAGAATTATGCTCACAAATTCTTTCTTTTTGTCGTCATCGAGTTTTTCCCAGTTTGATAACATTGTTTGAGAAAACCCTTTTATGCTTGTCAAAGGCGTTCTTATTTCGTGAGACAATGTTGATATAAATTCATCTTTTATGTTTGTCATAAATATATTATAAATATAAAATAAGAAAATATGTTATCTTAATTTTTTAATTGAATTAAAAATTTCAAAAAAGACTTCAATTTCTTTACTTGAAGCCAAATTAATTTCTTTTACAAGTTTGTCTTTTGTAGAATTTGTTTTTTGATTTACGAAATCAAATTCTTCAAGCGGAATATTCAAGGCATTTATCAATTTGAAAAAACTCTCTAAACTCGGCACAAACAACCCTCTTTCCAATTTTCCATAGTGTTTTTCATCTATGTCTATTTTATTTGAGAGTTCTTCTTGTGTTAGCTTTGCTTTTTTTCTATATTCTTTTAGCTTTTTTCCAATAAGTTCTTTATCAAATTTCATTAGGGTCATCCTTGTTCTATTAATAAAAAATAAACTATATATATGACCCTTTTTTAACTATACTAGTATATCTTTTTCATAATAAAAGAGTTACAAACAACCCTAAAAAAGAAAGAAAAACTATGAAAAAGGCTTTTACATTGGCAGAAGTTATGATAACTCTGACTGTTATCGGTATAATCACAGCTGTGATTATACCTGTTGCGATACATTCTAAACCTGATGAAGATACGCTAAAGTTTAAAAAAGCTCATAATGTTTTATATGAAACAATATCAATTCTTGTTAATTCTGATAAATACTATCAAGATGGGGATTTAGGGATTAAAAAAGAAGGTGTAGAGGTTGCGGGGAATAATATTGGCGGAAGTGACGGCAAGACGGGATTGTATTTTTGTCAAACTTTTAGTGATGTAATCAGCGTCAAAAGTGAATGTATATCAAGAACTGAAAAAATTTATCCGTATGAATACGGCTTTGCAATAGGATTAGACGAACCGTTGGGTTTGGGACAACAATTAACAACCCTGCCGGCGTCACAGCAACTTCATCAATATGATACAGTAGTATCAAATGTTACAAAAACAGAAATTCAAGAAACAAAAGCCAAGCTGGATGAAGCTTGCAAAGAACATACAGAAGAAGGGGAAGAAATAAAAACTACTGATAATATTGTTTATTATGAAATAGGAACGGCTTGGGCAAAATTTGGTTCGGGTTGTCCGGGGCTTGCAGCACATTTGGGTGGTTCGCCTAATCATTATCGATGTTTTGGGAAAAAAGTACCCAAGAACGCTATCGCTATCAAGATCAATATGGAAATGACAATGCCTATAAGACCTTTTGTGTAGATATAGATGGAATACCATCAACAGGAAGTAGTAAATGTGATGATGTTAATGACATTTGTCCTTTTGGTTATGGAATTCGAGCTGATGGAAAAATTTTGACAGGAAAAAGAGCTGATGAGTGGCTTTCTAGATCAATCCAAGGCGAGCAAGATGATAAAGATGATAAAGACGATAAAGATGATAACTAAGATATTTCTTTATCCAAAAATTCAAATATTTCATTTAAGCGTTTTTGGTCATTTAAATACCAATAACCAATCAAAACTTCAAAAGAAGTTGCAAGAGCGTGAATTTTTGGGTTTGAGCGTTTGTTGATTGTGATTTTTAAATTTCTTCCACGTTTTTGGATTTCTGATTCTTCTTCATTTAAAAATTCAAGCAACTTCAACATAATTTCAGATTGAAAAGCAGCACAGACGTATTTTGTTGATATTTTGTGCATGAGTGCTTGGGATTGGGTTTTTTGTATTGTTTTTTTTCTCACATACAATTCCCAAACGGCATCTCCTATATATGCATAGTGTTTTAGATTGTAATTCATAAACTTATTATACCAAAAAGTCACATAGACATTGCATGTTAAATTTTATGCTATAAAATGTTGCTATGAATAGTATTAGAAGAAAAAGAGTAGTAAGAAGACAGCCCAAAAAAGGAAACATATTTTTGTGTTTGTTTTCGATGGGAGTATCAGCGGTGTTGGCCGCTATTGCAGCGTTTAATATTTATCTTGCAAGTTTGCCTCCTATATCAAATTTTGAAGACATAAAACCCAACCCCGTTACAACAATATATTCTGCAGATGGGGAAGTTATAAAAACTTTTACTGCTTTTAAATTTGAAAAAGTTTCAATAGACAAAATTCCCGATTATCTAAAACAAGCAGTAATTGCGACAGAAGATAAAAACTTCTATCATCATAGAGGTTTTGATACTTTGGGTATGGTACGTTCTACAATTACAAACGTCATGTCGGGTGAAGTTAAACAAGGTGCTTCTACCATTACTCAACAATTGGCAAGAATATTATTTTTATCAAACGAAAAAACATTTGACAGAAAAATAAAAGAACTAATTATTGCACATCGTATCGAAAAAACAATTTCAAAAGACGAAATATTAGAAATGTATTTGAATTCTGTTTATTTGGGTTCAGGTGTATATGGGGTTTCTTCTGCTGCAAAAACTTTTTTTGACAAAGATTTGTCAAAATTGTCCCTATCGGAACAAGCTCTTATTGCAGGTTTGCCTCAAGCACCTTCTGTATATTCTCCTTTTGTAAACAAGAAAAAAAGTATTGAAAGAAGAAATCAAGTTCTAAGAAGAATGTATCGTAACAAATACATTACAGAAGAACAAATGCAAAAAAGCCAAAAGGAGGGGCTTAACCTTTCAAAAAAGCCAAGAGTGTATTCTTATAACAAAGCGCCGTATTTTATAGATTTTGTTTTAAATGAATTGAAAAATATAGGTTTTGAAGAAGCTGAAATTTCACAAGGCGGATTGAAGATTTATACAACTCTAGATTACAAATCTCAAAACGTTGCACAAAACACTGTAATGAATATGCTTGCTTCTTCTCATTTAACAAAACCTGTAAACCAAGTGGCTCTTTTTTCATTCAGCCCTACAACGGGTAGGATTTATGCGTATATTGGGGGCAAAAATTACGAACAAAGCCAATACGACAGGGTCTCAAAAGCAATTCGCCCATCAGGTTCGTCATTTAAACCTTTTGTTTATGCAACAGCATTGCAACAAGGCGTTAGTGTAGATGAAACAATAGAAGATACCCCATTAACCATAAAAGATTGGTCGCCAAAAAACTATGGTAAAAAATACAGAGGAAAAATCACAATTTGGCAAGCGTTGGCGATTTCATCCAATGTTGCTGCTGTTCGCTTGATTAAGAAATCAGGGGTAGATGCCGTTATACAAACAGCTAGAGAAATGGGCATTACGACTCCTCTGGCTAGTGATATGACAATAGCTTTGGGTTCAAATGGCGTAAAACTCTATGATATGGTTGTAGCTTACGGGGCGTTCGCTAACGGCGGTTTTAGGGTAAAACCATATTGCGTCGAAAGAGTAGAAAACTCTAGAGGCGTTACGATATATGAAAATTCAGGGCCAAAAATTGTAAAAGTAATAAACTATGAAACAGCAGCCGGCATGACTTATATGTTAAGAAAAGTTGTTGAATTAGGTACCGGTAAAGCAGCAAACTTTGCTCAAAATGTGGCAGGAAAAACTGGTACAACAAACGACTACCATGACGCTTGGTTTGTTGGATATACGCCTGATATTGTAACAGGTGTGTGGATTGGAAACGATAACAACACAAAACTTCCGGGAATCACAGGTGGTGCTTTGCCTGCAAGAATTTTTGCAACTTATATGAAGTCAGCAACGCAAAATTTCCCGCAAAGTGTGTTTGATTATCCAAAAATGAACGGTTCAACATCTTTGAGTCCGATAAAACTGGATGATGTTAATGAAGATGTTGATGAATCAGAGCAAAACCAAAGCTACTCACTTCCTGTTGTAGAAAATCCGCCATTGCCTGCTGCAAAAACAGCACCAAAAGCAAACAAACTACCGCTAAAACCTCAAAAGCAAGTTTTTGATTCTACAAAATCAAACTTGATTGAATATGATGATGAAAAATCTACAAAAGGAAAAAATGATTTTGTACCACTTCCGGGTATGTAAAGATAATCTAAAAATGAATTGTATATAGAATACATTTTGGTATAATTATTTTAATTGTGAACATTTTTCAATTTTTATCGTTGTATTTTGTGAGATAAAAGGAATTAGATTATGAAAAAAATTATACTATCTTTAATAGCACTACTTTCTGTCGCTTCTTGCGTTTTTGCAGATAATATTTCAGAAATAAATGAAACATTCAAAAAATACACAAATGATGCAAATTCTTATTCGGTGAATTTGCCTAACTATTATGTAAACAATGCAAAAATAATCAGGGTCGTAAACAAAAAACAAGGTGGTCAACAAAGTGTCATTATACCTTTTGATAGATATTTAAAAGAATTGAAAGGACATTCGACATTGGCTCGTGCAGTTGGCTATAAAAACAACTATACAAACCAAAAAATTACAAAACATGGAAACGACTACAAGCTTTCTGCAATTAGAATACCAAGAAATGACAAAACCGGACTTCCTTGCTATTTTGTATTTACAAAAACAAATTCAGGCTGGAAAATTAAAGAAGAAAGTATGACAACAAATGTACAAACATTTTTGAGTACAAAATAAAACTTAAAATAAAAATATAAAAATCCTGATTGATAAATTCAATCAGGATTTTAGCTTATTTTGCTTAAAATTAAAATTCTTCTTTTAATAATTTTTCAGCCAATTTTTGTTCAGTTGTACCATTGAGTCTTTTTGAAATTTTCTTCAATTTTTGGCTCATTGTTTCCATCTCATCTGTCCAAACAAAATAATCATTGACATATTTTTCACCAACAGAAAAATCTTTGCTCAATTGGACTTTTATTATTTCGGTTAACATTTCTTGTGCTGTTTGTACCATTTTGTTTATATCAAGAGTCAAAATCCCGTCAGATGAAATTTTCATTGCACCTTTTAATATGAAATAATAATTTTGCATTACAGAACGAACCCTGTGAGCTTGGGACAATTCGGGTTTTGATTTTAGCATATTGTCTGCTGCGTATGTAACGATTATTTTATCTCTTTCTTCTTTTGTGTAGAGTCCTGCTTCCACTAAAACATCAAGCATAGCTAAAGATACCATATCGGCTTTGTTTTCTTCTATGATTGATTTGTATTTGCCAAGAGCCTCTGTGCCCTCTTTTGGACCTAGTGAGTGGCCGTTTTCGTGACCTATTGTGAATGGGTGATCCATTTTGTCATCATAATATTTGTGCAAATCTTTGTCTAAAATATTATCTAGTCTTTCTTGCAGTTTTTGTTTTGCATCTTCTGATGTAATAAATCTGATTTGGCGATGGTAGACGTTTCTTCTGCCTCCGCCTATAGTTAGTGACAATTTGTCATTGTTTGGCAAATTTTCCGCAAGTGTAATACCTGCACGAAAAGCTCCAACATCACCTGCAACGTCAATCAAATCAACATCTACCATTGTTTGAGATATTTTTTTGTCGTCAGATATTACTTGTTCATATTGGTCGTTTAGCGGCATGTTTTTTGCCATTAAAGGTAAAAATTCTTTTACCTTTAAAATATAATCCGTTCCTTCTTTGTTTACGATGCCTATTCTTGCACCCAAGTAGTCTTTTGAGATTACTTCTATATTGTTTTCTTTTAACAATTTATTTAATTCATCATTTTCAAGAACGGTTTCTGTCATAGAATCAGAGTAGTTTTCTCTTGTTATTGTAAATTCGAGAGGGGTGTCTTGTAATAATGCCCATTTTTTGTCTGCATAAGCATCAAGCATTGGATCAGCAACCAAAAGTGCTTGGGCTTGCAATCTCAAATATTCGTTAAAATCGGTGTTTGTTGATAAACAACTTGCTCTCAAAAGGTACTCTGCCGCTTTTTTGAAGTCATCAGAAAATTTGTCTACATAATCAATTGCAACAAGCTCATCTTTTTTTCTTTCAACAACACTTCTTTGGTCAAGAATTTTTTTGACGAGTTCAATTTTGCCTTCTTTTATATTTTTGATTAATATGTTATGAAATTCTTCTTTGGTTAAATCTTCAGGATAAAATCCTCTTCCGCCTTTAAATTCCAAATCTTTTGCAAGAATTACCATATTTGATTCACAATCCAGCGCAAAAATACCTTTTTGAGCGTCAAAAAGAATTTTTGTAAGGCGAGCTTGTTCATTGCCTTTTTTTATTTCGTCTTCCAGATACTTTAAAAAAGGCAAATTGTGAATAGAATCCAACTGCATATTTATTTTTTGGATTATTCTTCCGGCCTTAACCAAATACGATAAAGCACTTTTGTCGCCATCTGCAAGATTGCTAAATTCGACACTATCAACATCAAGCATTTTCTTTGTTGCTAAACAATCTTTTGATGTTCTCTTTTTTAATTCATCAATACTTAAATTACAAGCGTATTTCATTTCTATCCTATGACTCCTGTTTCTTTGAGTTTATTATATCATTATTTAAAAATTATTTCAGCAAAAAAGTTCTTATATACTTATATGCCAAAACCAGCTGCTCACTGTCCAGTTTTTCTATCATATTGTTTATTTCAAATTTTAGATTTTTAGGGGTTTGAAGGTATGAAAATTCAAACAAATCTTTGATTTCTACATTTAAGGCTTTTGCAATTTTTGAAATCAAATTTGCAGATGGAAAGTTCTTTCCGCTTTCAATACAGCTAATATGTTTGTCATCTACATTGACCATTTCGGCCAAATTTGATTGTGTGAATTTGTGTTCTTTTCTTAGTTCACGAATTTTTTTACCAAATAAAATTTTGATATCTTCCATTATTTCCCCTTTTTAAAGATTTTATATTTAGGAAAAAATTTTCTAAATGGAATATCGGGTAAGAATTTGACAAAAAATTACCTATTTTATATAATTCATGACTAAATAAGTAATTTTTAAACTTATTTTTACCTAAAATATCATTTTATGGAGAAGTTATGAAAAAAGCTTTCACTCTGGCAGAAGTTATGATAACATTGACCGTTATCGGCATAATCACAGCTGTCATTATCCCTGTTGCAATAAATTCTAAACCTGATGAAAATGTAATGAAATTTAAAAAAGCCCACAATACCCTCTATCAAACGATTTCAACCTTGGTAAATTCCGATAAATACTATCTGAATGGAGATTTAGGGATAAAACCTAATGGGAATTTTATTGGAGATGATTCTACTTATTTTTGCAATACTTTTTCTGATGTTGTAACAACAAGAAAAATAAATTGCAGCAATTATTCACTAAGCGATATCAGGGCTTGTTCTGTAATGATGTTAGAAAATTATGATGGTGGTGGAATCGTGACAAACGAAAGTATAATTCATCATAAAAATGAAGTAGACAAATGTTGCAGGCTAATGGCACAACACGTAGGAGAAGAAATAGTAACGAATGACGGTGTTGTATTTTATCAAATAAACCCTGGAGAAACTTTTTCTAATTATGCAGGTTCAAGAATGAGAACAAGTAAAGATGGGGCAACAAGTCTAAAAAGTGCATACAAAGGTTTCTGTATTGATATAGACGGAATAAACAAAGGCGAAGACCCTTTTGGCTATGCAATCAGAATTGATGGAAAGATTTTTACAGGTGCTAGAGTAGATAAATGGCTTTCTAAATCAATTCAAGGGGAGTAAAATAATTTTAGATTATTAATTTTTTAAAGATTTTGTATTATACTTTTTATCAAGAAGAACATTTAAAATTTAAAAAAAGTCGACTGATGATTGCGTACCTGAGTCAAGTCAGACTACTTGCTTGATAAAAGGTATGAGGAAAGTCCGGGCAGCCAAAATAGCAATTTGCTTGGGAAATCCAAGTGTCTGTGAAGACGAGGAAAGTGCCACAGAAAAGAAGAATGCTATGCAAAACAAAACAAAATGATGAATTTTGTTTTGCGAAGTCATTAGAAAGCCGCTGTTACGACTGAAGCGAAAGCGGAAGAAGTGAAGAAATCTTTGATTTCATAGGCAAAATGACGGTATTAGCGATTGTGCAACGGTGAGGTAAGAGCTCACCAGCTGGTATTGTGAAATATCAGGCTAGGTAAACCCCGAATGGCTGCAAGTTTGAATTTGCAAGAGGTGCTATTTCCGCTTTCTTTTTGAAAATTGCAAGAAAAAACGCATTAGACAGATAATCATCTTATTACAGAACTCGGCTTATACTCGACTTTCTGCCTGATTTTCGGGCAGTTTTTTAATAGTTTTGTTGCGGAATTTTTATGTTTCCTTTTACGTCTTTGCTAACGCCTGTTGTTTCAAACAATGATTTAGATAAATCTTCTTCAGAATTTGCTGTCAAAAACTTTCCGCTTGTCATTAATGCAGTGCAGCGAAGTTGGTTATTTGCTTCAATGTCTTGGATATCAAAAGCAATAACATCAACTTTTACATCATCTCTTGTTTTCATCAAATTAATTACAAAAGTGCAAGGACTCTCGTCACAATTTTCGCCGCCATCTGTCAATAAGATAATATGTTTTTTGCCTGTTATACCGGCAAAATCATTGTTTATTGCTTGTTTTAGAGAATAAGTGATAGGTGTCCAACCTGTTGCATAAGAAGAATACAGATTGTTCATCACGTTTTGATAATTGTTTGTACCTAAAGGTACTTTTAAATTTGAAGCTTGGCAACCTTGCAAATAAGTAAAACCTGCTTTATGGCCGTAAATTCTTAGTCCTACTTTTATGTTTGGTGGAATTTTTGGCAAAATTTCAGCCAAAGTGCTTCTTGCTATGTCGATTTTTGCTTTGCCATTTATTGTGTTGTTCATTGAGTTTGAAAAATCAACAATAAAAAGAATATTTGTGTCTTTTTCGTCATTTTGAACGTTTTGTACAACGGGCGAAAAATTGTATGGTGAATAAACGGAATAGTTGAAATTCGGCGCAGTGCTGGCTTTTTGATTAAAGAGCGAAAAAGCTGTAGCTAAAAATATAAATGATAACACAATTTTTTTAAACATAATTTTACTTTAAAAGTTTTTATTTTTGCTTTCAATAGATATTTTATTATACAGAAACTGTCGTATTGGACAATTCTTTTCTTAACTCGTCAGCTGTTACAATGACAATAGGGGTAGATTCATCTTTTTTTAAGTAAATTGTTTCAATTCCTGCTTGTACAATGAAACGTTTGCACAGAATACAAATAAAATTGTGACCCCAAATATACATGCTAGAGCCCATACATCTATCCTGTCCTGCTTGTATAATGGCATTTTGCTCGGCGTGAATGCTTCTGCAGGTTTCATACATTGTGCCTGATTGAATGTTGTTTTTTATTCTGTAGCATTCGCCCATTTCCATGCAAGAAACTACTTTTGAAGGAGTACCGTTGTATCCTGTTGCTTTGATTTTTTTGTCTTTTCCAACAATAACTGCACCTACTTGTGCTCTTAGACAGCTTGAACGTTTAGAAACTGTTTTTGCGATTTCTAAAAAATAATCATTCCATTCGATTCTATTTCTAATTTCGTTTTCCATTTTCTCTCTCCGGTGATACTATTTTATCACAAAAACTATTCTTCGGATTTTGGTTTTTTTATTCTTTTTTCAATAAATAATTCATGCACTCTTTTTCCTGTGTCTTTGTTCATATCAGGATATTCATCAAGACATTTTTTATAAAATGCTGCCATGTGCCATTTTTCCAAATCTGTCAATTCTTCTCCGGCCTTTTTTTTCAACAAAATACCTTTTAATAAATTATCGCCTTTCGCAATTCTGGACATTAATTCCGATTTTACTTCTTTTGATGCGATGCTAAGAATTTCAGAGTATTCAGGGTGTTCTTTGTGGAATACTTTCATTCTTTCTGATACAGCTATTCGTTTTTCGGGGTGATTTATATAAAATTGTTTCCCTTTTTCTGATAGCTCGGCAACCGCTTCGGGGTGTTCTTTGTAGAATGTTTTCATTTTTGCTGATTGTTGTATTCTTTTTTCCGGATGTTCTTCGTATTGTTTTTTCATTCTTTCTGAATGTGCTTTTGCACTTTCAGGGTGATTTCTGTTAAATTCTTTTTGAGCTTCTGACATTCTTTTTCGTACATTTTCATCTTTAAGAGATTCTCTTATTGCTCGGCTTGTTTTTTCCCTGATTTCCGGATTTTCAAATACTTTCTTTACTTGTATCGACATTTTTTCTTTGTCTTCAGGATGATCTATATAGTGTTGTCTAAGACTGTTTGCGTGTTTTTCAACTGCATCAGGAGAAGAAGTTCTTAGCTGCTTTGTGTATTCTCCGTTTAATCTTCCTATGTTTAATGCATCAAGCATAAAAAACAATGCATTGCCACGAATGCCGTATTTGTCTGCTTTGTTTACGCCGAGTCCCAGTGCATATTGTCTTTTTAATAATTCAAGAGAAAGGTTTTCGAGCGACAATCCTTCGATTTCTCCTTTTGAAATTGCGAGCATTTTTCTTGATAATTTCTCTTTGGGTAGGGTTTTTGCATCTATTACATCCGAAAATTCAGGATATAGTTCTTTTGCTTCATCTAGAGAAGTGCATTCCGTTAGCTGTGAATAATAAGAATTGTGAATATTAAACAAATCCAAATCTCTGCCATTGATAGCATTTTCTCTAGCTAAATTCAAAATTGTTTCGTTTGGAAAATTTTCTTCTCCTATTGAGCGAAGAAGGTCAATCGAGGGCATTTTTTTCTCAAAAGTCAAACTCGAATTTTTGTTTTGGTATTCAAAACAGTCATTTTTAAGTTCCGGTGTATGTTGTCTGTTGAAGGTAGTTTTTTTAAAAAAACTACGATGTATGTTATTTATTGCTGTAATTTTCATGGTATATGTAAAAAACAAGAAAAAAAATTTTTTTGCTACATAAAAAAGCATGCCAAAAAATTTTATATTTTTGAAATATTAAGAAATATTTCTTATTTTTTACAAATTATTAACATGTGAAAACATGCTCTACAACATGATTTTGACATGTTTTTTAATTTCTGCAATATCAACAAAATGAATTATTTGCAGGGGATAAAAAATATTTTATAATGGATATATCGATGGTTTTTAAAACTTCGATATATAGGGAGTTAATTTTTTACAAGGCTTTTAAATGACTGTTGAAGAAAATCTGAATAGAATTTTAGAAGAAGTAAAAAATTATCACCCAAAAATTGTCGCAGTGACCAAATATTACGGCATAGATAAAATGATAGAGGCCTATAATGCTGGATTAAGGGACTTTGCAGAAAACAAAGTGCTTGATGCAATAGGAAAAATCAACAATATAGATGATACGATAAAATCGCAATCAGTTTATCATTTTATTGGTCATTTACAAACAAACAAAGTCAAACATGCAGTAGGGACTTTTGATTATATACATTCTGTAGATAGTGTAAAAGTAGCCAAATGCGTAGACAGTGAAGCAAATAAAAAAGGCATTATCCAAAAAATTCTTATTCAAGTAAATAATGCCAATGAAACACAGAAGTTTGGCATCGCACCTTGTAATCTTGAAAATTTAATTGATGATATCTCTAATATGCACAATGTTGAACTTGTCGGATTGATGAACATTGCACCATTAACAGATGATATCAACGAACTAAACAGACTCTTTTGTGAAATGAGAAAACTCAAAGAACAATACAACCTAAAAGAACTCTCTATGGGAATGAGTCATGATTACAAAATAGCACTCGATAACGGTGCAACAATGATAAGATTAGGCAGAATATTATTTAAATAAATATCTAAAGGAGAAAAAATGGCACTTTCAGAAAAAATTAAAGAAATTATCGGAGATTTGGTAGGTTCACTAAATCCTATGGAACCCGATGATGATGTATATGGAACAGATGAAGCAGATAACGGATATGGCGCTGAATTCCCTACAAATGACAACGCTGCATTAAATCCTGTTTTCAAAGAAACAAATCCAATCAGAAAAAATCGTTCTAATTTAAGAGTTCTGCCTCAACCAAAAGCTGGTGCAAATGAAATTGTTGTTATTGAACCAAAAGCGTATAACGAATCGATTTCAATTGTTGAAGCTTTGAAAGAAAAAAAGACAGTAATTTTAAACCTTCAACTTTTAGACAGAGAACAATCTCAACGTATCGTTGACTTTTTGTGTGGATGCACTCACGCTCTAGATGGTGGTCAAAAGAAAGTTGGAGAAAATGTATTTATCTTTACACCATCAAACACCAGCATTTCACAAGAATTTGTTAATTCAAAATTGTCAACAGATGCTATGTGGACAAAAGCATAAATAAAACATAGCTTTTATACTGAAAGTGCAAAAAATAAAAGCGATAAAATTTAAACAATACAAGAACAAAAAGCTACTGGTGGATTGTTCTTTGTATTACGGAGAATAGAGAGTTAATATGTTAAGGTGTCAATTGACGCCTTTTATTTTTTGTGTGAATTATTTTTTGTAAAACATTGAAATTATATCCATTAAAAGAAAAACAAACCCCAACACCAAACATATAACAAGTATTATTTTGTCTTTTTTCATCTTTATCTTTCTAATTACAAAATGTCACTAGGGTCGATATCAACTACCATTTTTATATCATCGGGAAGTTTTATTGTTTTTAAAAATCGAAGAATTATTTTATGTCCGTTTTCATCAAGTTTGTTTTTGATTAAAATATTAAACCTGTACTCTTCTTTGATTCTACTAATTACACAAGGACATGGGCCCAATACAATGAGCCTTTCATCTAGAGAGAGTTTTTTTATGTAATTAGACAGGTGAAGTTCAATTTCTAAGGCTGATTTTTCTGCTCGAAATTCGTTTTTTGAAGATAAAATTACTCTTATCATTTTAGAAAAAGGAGGGTAATCTAACATTTCTCTCATTTGAATTTCATTTTCGTAAAATTCTTCATAGTTTTGTTCTTTTGCGTTGTTTAAATAAATATTTTCTTTGTTATAAGTTTGAAAAATGACTTTTCCTTCTTTTTCGCCTCTGCCTGACCTTCCTGCAACTTGTGTCAAAATTGAAAAACCTCTTTCAGAACTTCTATAATCAGGCAAATTAAAACTCAAATCCGCATTAATTACACCAACAAGTGTAACGTTTTTGTTATCCAAGCCTTTTGCTATCATTTGTGTACCAATTAAAATATCTATTTCTTTTTTTTGAAAACGTTTCAAGATTTCTAAATGTTCATTTTTTTTGGACAAGCTGTCCGAATCAAGCCTTTCTATTCTATAATCAGGAAAATGAGCTTTTGCTACTGTTTCTACTTTTTGCGAACCCATGCCAAAGTGTTCAAAATTTTCGCTTCCGCATTTTTTACATTTTGGAGTTTTGATTTCATAGTTACAATAGTGGCATTTATACGAATCTGTGGAAGAATGATAAATCAGTGGTATTGCACATTTTGGGCATTCAATTATTGTTCCGCATTCCATACATTGAGTGTAGCTCGAAAAACCCCTGCGATTAATCAAAAATATAACTTGATTCCCGTTTTCTATTGTTTGTTTTACTTGTTCTTTTAAAGTTCTTGAAAAAAGAGTGTAGTTTTTTTCTTGTCTTTCTTCTTTCATATCAATAACACAAACTTTGGGCAGTAGAGAGTTGTTGTAGCGTTCTTTTAATTTAAAAAGAGAATTTGTATTTATTGCTTCATAGTAGCTTTCGATAGATGGAGTTGCAGAACCCAAAATTAGTCTTGCATTGTACAATTCACACAGTTTTTTTGCGACATCTTTTGTGTTGTAGCGAGGGTTTGGCATTGTTTGTTTATAGCTGGAATCGTGTTCTTCATCTATAATTACCAGCCCCAAATTTTGTATCGGAGCAAAAATTGCACTTCTTGCTCCAAATAGTATTTTTATTTCATTGTTTCTCAATTTTTTCCAAGTTTCATATTTTTCAGCTTCTGTAATAGAACTATGCCAAATCGCTACACAATCTGAGCCAAAATGTTCTATTGTCCTGATTGTAAGCTGTGTGACAAGAGTGATTTCCGGAGCCAAAAAAATGACATTTTTGCCGTTTTTTATTGCGTCTTCGATTAATTTAAAATAAATTTCAGTTTTACCGGAGCCTGTTATTCCATACAAAAGAGAAGTTTTAGCGTTTACGTGATTGATTTCGTCGTAGACTTTTTGTTGGATGGGAGAAAGAAAGTGTTCTTTTTCGATTTTTTTGATTTCTTTGATTTTGTTTTCTATTTTTGGTTTTCTATAGTTTTTTACATTTTTTTCAAAGAATTTTTGCGGCAAGGCTGTATTGAGTACTGTTTGGACATCACAAAAATAATAATATGCGACCCATTCTAACAATTTTAAATATTCAAGAGTGAAAAGCGGCGTTTTTTCGATGATTTCTGTTATTTCTTTTGCTTTTATTCCTTCTTCTAAATAATCACTAAACCCGACCACATAAGCCTTTAGTCCTTCTTTTCTTCTACCAAAAGGTACTACAACACAACAGCCTATTTTTATATCATCTTTTAAATTTTGAGGAATCAAATAGCTGAATGTTTTTGAGCCTAGTTTTCCTATGTCAACTAGGACTTGTGCATATTTTGGCATTATTTTATTTGTCCTATCGGGTTTTTTAATTTTGCAGAAATCAAATTAAAAACATCTGTCGCAACGACGCTGCCCAAAGAATAATCACTGTTTTGGGGTAGGATTTTTATTTCGGTTTGATTTTGATAACGTTTTGTAACTGTCAAAAGATAGTATTTTGCACCGTTGGTAAACAAAATATAGCCGTTTTTTGATTGAATTTCTGAAATTGTGTATTCGTTTGTAGAATTTAAAACGGCAATTGCATTCAAAAACAAGGTATCGGCGTCTGTTCCATAGAGTTTGTAGCATTCTTCCAGATTAAATGCGAAAACATTTAAAGATAATAACAAACTAAAAACTAAAAATATCTTTTTCATTATTTTTCCATCCAGGTTTTGCCATATCCTACTTCAACTTTCAGAGGAACAAGCAGCGGTTGATTCATTTCCATTGTTTTAACAGTTAGGTTTTTGATTTCTTCTATTTCATTATCATCTACTTCCAAAACAAGTTCATCATGGATTTGTAGTATCATTTTTGATTTATAGTTTTTTAATTTGTTAAACAATTCTACCATTGCCATTTTTATTATGTCGGCACTTGTTCCTTGCAGAGGGGCGTTGATTGCGGCACGATAAGCAAATTCTCTAATGTTTGCATTTCTTGAATTTAGTTCTGCACCAAGGTATCTTCTTCTTCCATATAGCGTTTCTACATATCCGTTATTTTGTGCAAATTCAACCGTTTCTTGCATATATTGAGATATTTTCGGATAAGTTTCAAAATATTTGTTAATCAATTCTTGTGCTTCTGCAGGTGTGATTTTTAATGTTTGAGCTAAACCATAGCGAGTTTGTCCGTATATTATTCCAAAATTTACTGTTTTTGCAGTTCTTCGTTGTTTTTTTGTGACTTCTTCTATTGGAATATTGTATATTTTAGATGCCGTAACGCTATGAACGTCAATATCGTTTGTGAATGAATTGATTAAAGTTTCATCTTTAGAATAATGTGCCAAAAGTCTCAATTCTACCTGCGAATAATCTGCAGAAAAAATCACGCTGTTTGGATTTGATGGAACAAAACCTCCTCTGATGCGATTTGAAAATTCTGTTCTTATTGGAATATTTTGCAAATTTGGGTCAGAAGAAGATAATCTACCTGTTGTTGTTACTATTTGATTAAAATGAGTGTGGATTTTTCCATCTTCTTTTATTAATTTTGGCAGAGCATCAATATATGTATTTTTCAATTTCATCAACTGTCTGTGTTCTAATATATCAGCTGCGATTTCATACTCTAATGCCAAATCTTCAAGAATTTTTGCTCCTGTTGAAAAATTTCCAGATTTGCCTTTTTTCTTTGGTGCGATTTGCAATTTTTCAAAAAGTGCTTCTGCGACTTGCTTTGGAGAATTTATATTAAAGACATATCCGACAACATCGAAAATCTTTTTTTCGTATTCTTTTACTTTTTTTGTTATTTCTTCATCCAGAGTTTTAAAACACTCTACATCCAACTTTACTCCTGTTTTTTCCATATCTTTCAAAACAAAAGCAAGTGGAAGTTCTGTAAAATTCAGCAATTGAAGTTCTTTTTCAGATAAATTTTTGTTGTAAAATTCATACAAATCAATCAAATACGAAGCAAGAAGAGGGTAGTTTTTTTCATCAGGTAATGCTTTTAGATATTCGTTGATTTGTGTAATTAAGTCATGCTTTCTAGAGGAATCTTTTATATAACTTGCCAATTGAACGTCGCAAACTACGTTTTTGATATTTGTTTCTATGCTTTTTATGTCATAGGTTATTTTTTTTATTTCAGGATTTTCGATTATTGATTTTGCTTCGTTTATTGGGAGTTTTATTGTTTTGTTTTCTTTTGAAATATGACAGTAATTTTTGTCTTCAAAATCTACCAAAAATCCTATTGTATCGCCATTATTTATTTCTTCTAAAGACAATTTTTCCAGATTTTTTGGTTTTTCTTTTTCTGTATCACGAAAACCAAAAAGCCCCAATTGTTCTTGTTGCGGTGTTTCATCCAGAGAAGCGAATTTTACGATTTCATCCGAACAAGATTTTTCTCCTTTAAATAAAGATAAAATTTTATCAATTTTTTTGATAAAAGTGTAAAATTGAAGTTTTTGCAAAAATTTTGCGACATTTTCTTTGTTTGGGATATTAAGACAAGCTTTTTCAAAATCAAAATTAATGTCTACATCTTCTATTATTTTTGCCAAAAATTGCGACAAATAGGCTTCTTCTTTGCCGTTTGTCAGTTTTTCTTTTAAAGCTTTTTTTGTAATGTTTTCGATATTTTTGTATATGTTGTCCAAATTTTCATATTCATTAAGCAAACTCGCAGCAGTTTTTGGTCCGATACCTTTGATTCCCGGAATATTGTCGGACGTATCGCCGCAAAGAGCCTTGTAGTCAACGATTTGGCTCGGGTAAACTTCCATTTTCTTAAAGACTTCTTCTTTGTTGTATTTTAGAAGTTCTCCTTTTGACGGAATTAAAATCGTAACCAAACCTTCATCGTCAACGAGCTGAAATGCATCTCTATCACCTGTTAAAACATAAGTTTTATGTCCGAGATTTTTGGCTTCTTTTGAAATTGTGCCTATAATATCATCGCCTTCAAACCCTTTTTTTGTGTAAATAGGGATTTCAAATGCTTCTAGACCTTCTTTAATCAACTCTAATTGACTTCTTAAAGAATCAGGCATAGAGAGTCTGTTGGATTTGTATTCTTTGTATTTTTCCACTCTAAAAGTATCTTTTGAAACATCAAACGCAACAGAGATGGCATTTGGCTTCAGGTTCATTTTTTCATCAGACAAAAGGTCAAAAATTGCTTTAAAAAACCCATAAACAGCCCAAGTAGGCTCATGAGAAGTTGTTTGCATATTGGTGCGTTCGAGTGCAAAAAACATTCTGAAAGCTAGAGCGTGTCCATCTATCAAAAGAAGCGTTTTTTTGTTTTCCATACGATTAATTCCTTAGAGTTTTTATATTATTTTACTATAAATTTCTTAAACTTCTAAGTTTTTTTCTATCCATTTTGGGCTTCATACAAATCCAAAAGAAATTTTTAATGTAAGGTGCAACAAGCATTATTAATGAACTGAAAACTATATCATAGCCGAATTTGCTGCCGCTTACAACGTTTATGATTAATGGAATCATAGAAAAATCTATTGCTTTAAATATTGCAAGAATTACGCAATAAATAAAAGCACAAGTATGAATCGCAAAAACTCCCAAAATTGCACACAAAATTCTGACTCTTTTTGTGTGTTTGAACTTTAGTAATGCACCGACTATAAAAATTGCAAAAATAAAACCCAAAAAATACCCGAAAGGATATGTTTTTATGTATTCGAGTCCGCCTCCAAATAAAAATATCGGATAGATAAAAAATCCTACAAGCAAATACAGTACAAAAGTAATAAGACTGTACATTCTGCCTATTAAATAAATTATAAATATCATAGCCGGAATCTGCGGACAGTAGGTTACTTCTTTTGTTGCAATAGAAAAACTTCCGTCAACAAATTTTAAAACAGGCATTGAAAAATTCAGTTGCGTAAATGTTGTAACCAAAATCAACAAAAAACACAATCCGCAAACAATCAAAGTACCCAATGTAAAAGGGGTTTTTTGACCTTTGTATATATATTGTTCAAATATATCTCTGTATCTTTTGTTAATTTTTAACATTTTATATTTCTATTTCGCTTTTAAGATTATTATATAATTCTCTGTATTTTTTATCAAAAATATTTTCGCTCCACATAATAAGAGCACTCTCGTTGTTGTCTTGATAGTAATTTTTTCTTAAACCCAGAGATTTAAATCCGAATTTTTCATAAAGATGTATTGCTTTTTCGTTAGAGACTCTGACTTCTAATGTTATGTATTTTATTTTTTCTTTGTAACATTCATCAATAGCATTCAAAAGCAATCTGTGAGCGAGCTTTTTGTTTTGATAATCCGGATGAACAGACAAATTCGTAACATGGGCTTCGTCTATTATTTTCCAAATACCAATATAGCCTACACATTTTCTTTCGGAATTTAAAATGCAATAGTATGAAGAAATTTTGTTATTCAATTCGGTAACAAACGAATCTTTTGACCAATGATGCCTGCCATAGCAAAGCTCTTCTATGACCAAAATGTCGTCTATATTTTTATGTTCCATTTTTTGAATAGAAAATTCTTCCATAAAAATATAATATCAAAAATTTGAAAAAAATTAAAATGCTTCTGATACTTTAAATGATTGATGTTCGATATTGTGTGCTTCAAAATCGATTAAACCACGATTTAGTTGCGAATATCTGGCATCTTTTGAGTTAAATTTCTTTTTCAAAAATTCATAAGAAATTTTAGGGTCACATTGTTCGCCACAAGTAAACAAATCAACTGCAGCATAACCAAATTCAGGCCATGTATGGATTGCTAAATGGCTTTCTGAAATAATAACAACACCCGATACGCCATGTGGCATAAACAAATGAAAACATTTATTAACTATGGTTGCACCACACTCCAGTGCAGCTTCCAGCATATATTTTTCGACCAATTCCGGATTATTTAAGACATTTGGATCACATTCAAAAAATTCTGCTAGTATGTGTCTTCCTAGGTACTGTGCATTTCCGACTTTCATTTTGTTTTCACAGTCTGTATTCATCATAGGTGTCATTATTGCCAATTCATATTCCCCCTTATTTTTTCTTTGTTGCAAGAACAATTATACACTATATCTAAAAACATACAAGAAATTTTTTTTACCATGTACGCAAAAAAATTAACATTTTTTAATCTTTTTTTTAAAAAAATACAATATTGTGCATTTTTACTAGTTCTGATATTTACAAAAAAATTCAAATTCCATGGTATAATCAAAAAAAAATAAAAAGGAGAAAAAAATGGAAAAATACATTTGCGATTTGTGTGGTTATATCTATGACGAAGAACTTGGTGATCCGGATAATGGCGTTGAAGCTGGAACAAAATTTGAAGACGTTCCTGATTCTTGGGTTTGTCCATTATGCCAAGCAGACAAGAGTCAATTTTCTAAACAATAATTTTTTGATATAATTTTTGTGTGGAAAAAAGATACTATCCTTACAGTCAATATTTAAGAAAAACTTTCAACAAAAAAGTCTACAAAATCACTCTAGATGCCGGTTTTTATTGTCCAAACAGAGATGGCACAATATCAAAGGGCGGATGTTTGTTTTGTGACGAGGTTGGAAGTTTTTCTCGTTGTAATGAACAAAAACTATCTATTAAAGAACAAATAGAATCAAGTATCGAAAAATTGTCTTCTCAATTTAAGGCAGAAGCGTTTATTGCTTATTTTCAATCATATTCAAATACTTATGCTCCTGTTGAAAAATTAAAAACAATTTATGATAGCGTATTTGAAAACGAAAAAATTGTCTCGATTTCAATAGGGACACGTCCTGACTGTGTTGATGGTGAAAAGCTTGATTTGATATCAAAATACCCCGAACCTTGGATAGAATATGGACTTCAAAGTGCAAAAGATGAAACTTTAAAATTTATCAATAGAGGACATGATTTTGAATGCTTCAAAAAAGCAGTTATTGAAACAAAAAAAAGAAATATAAAAGTCTGTGCCCACGTGATTTTGGGTTTTCCAAATGAAACCAAAGAAGATATGCTAAATACAGCTTATGAACTTTCAAAACTCAATATTGACGGCATAAAAATCCACATGTTAACTATACTAAAAGATTCTCCACTTCTAAAATACTATAGTGAAAATCCGTTTTATTTGATGGATATGGAACAATACTGTTCTATTGTTTGTGATATATTGGAAATTCTTCCCAAAACCTGCAATATACAAAGAATAGCAGGAACGGGTTATTCAGAAACAACAATTGAGCCAAAATGGGTAAATCGAAGATTTGAAATATTAAATTTGATAGACAAAATGATGCTTCAAAGAAACTCTTTCCAAGGTGATAAAATAGGGGTTTTAAAGGGATTAAAATAATATATTTATTTTTGTAAAACTATTAAAAATTTTGTATCTTAAAAAGAAATTAAGATATAGAATTTTGTTATGAATAAGATTTTGATTATTGATGACGATGTCGCAATTTGCGAACTTATAAAAGTAAATTTGGAGTTGTGCGGATATAATGCATTTTATGCTACTGACCCTATAAAGGGTTTTGCCCTAATTTTACAAGAAAGTCCGAATTTGGTTATTTTGGATGTTATGATGGGAAAAGTGAACGGTTATGATGTAGCGAAAAAAATTCGTCAAACTCAAGGTATAGAAAAAACGCCTATTATTATGCTTACGGCACTTTCTGAATTAAATAACAAACTAGAAGGGTTTAACTCAGGCGTTGATGATTATTTAACAAAACCTTTTGAAATAGAAGAATTGAAAGCAAGAGTTCTGGCTCTTTTGAACCGCACAGGACAAGAGCTTCCATCTTTGAGAGTGAAAGAAGTTTTGCAAAAAGGCGATATAACGCTTATTCCTGAGAGTTATTCGGTTCAAATAATAGACAAAACAACGCAATTAACCCCGATAGAGTTTGAAATCTTGAGCGTTTTAATGCAAAAAGAAGGTTCAATGGTTTCGTCTTCTGAACTATTAAAAGAAGTGTGGGGGTATAACAGTGATGGAGCTGATACAGTAGATACAATAAGAGTTCATATTACGCATTTAAGAGCAAAAATAAACAAAATTTCAACAGAAAAAAATAAATACATAAAAACAATCTATGGTGGCGGCTATAGACTTTTGGCTGATGGTACAGAAAAGTAATGAAAATTGATTTTAACAAAAAAAGACTGGTGCAAATTGTAGTTGTTGGACTGATTTCTGTTTTGTTTTTTTTGTCGCAAAGAAGAATAGAAACAAAACACATAAACAGGGTAAACAATCTATCAGAAACCAACATAATAAATGACAAACAGGTTTCTTCCAAACAATTATTTTTTGAATCGTGGAACGATATAAAAAACAACTATTATATTTCTGATTTAAACAAACAAAATTGGACAAAATGGAAAAAAAGATACATAAACAAAATCAAAACCACGGAAGACGCTTATGTTGCGATAAATTCAATGATTGCTTCTTTAGATGATTCGTATTCAAAATTTTTGTCAAAAGAAGAATTTCAAGAACAAAACAGTGCAATTAATTCAAAATTGTACGGTATCGGAATAAATATAGCTTCTATTTCGGGAAAAATATTTGTTGCAAATGTAATAGAAAACACACCTGCCCAAAATGCCGATATAAGATCGGGAGATATAATATTAAAAGTCAACAATACCGATATAAACGGAAATTCGATATACGAAGCAGCAAAACTAATCAGAGGCAACTTAAATCAGCCGCTAACTTTGGAATTGTTAAGAGGTAATGAAAAATTTTCAAAAGTTTTAAAAAGACAAGAAATAAAAATAAAAACAATTGAAGCAAAAAAAATATCGGACAATATAGGCTATATCAGGATATCCAGTTTTATTGGACAAGATACGCCAAGAGATTTTATTATAGCTCTAAACAGACTTCTTGATGCAAAAGGGCTTATTATTGACGTTAGAGGAAATTCAGGCGGATTGTTTCAAAATGCTATTGTTATTTCAAATTTATTTATGAAAAGCGGCACTATCGTAAATGTTGTCGCAAGAAAAGGTAAAAAAAATATCTACAATGCAAAAGACGAAGGTTGTATCTATGAAAACCCCGTTGTTGTTTTGATTGATTCTTCTTCAGCTTCGAGTTCGGAGATTTTGGCTTCTGCTCTGCAAGACAACAAAAGAGCGACATTAATAGGCACAAGAACCTATGGAAAGGGTTTGGTACAAAAGGTATTTTCTATGCCAAATAAAACCGGTATGAACCTTACGATTGCAAAGTATTTGACACCAAACGGCACCGATATAAACAAAAACGGCATAAAACCTGATTATGTTGTAACATTAAGCCACGACGATTTTATTAACAACAACGATTCTCAATTAAATTATGCAAAAAACTTTTTGGAGAAAAAAATTTCTACTAATCTGTGATAAAATATACTAGTATTTTTAGGAGTTTTTATGATTGCTATTTTGATTAGTTTTTTATTACTTATTTTAGGTTTTGTATTAATGGTAAAAGGTGCGGACTTTTTTATAGAAGGTGCAAGTTCTCTTGCTTTGAAATTGAAAATTCCACAAATCGTAATAGGATTAACTATAGTAGCGATGGGTACAAGTGCACCGGAGGCTGCCGTTAGTATAACATCTGCCCTAAAAGATACAGCAGGCATTGCGATAGGTAATGTCGTAGGTTCTAATATTGTAAATGTTCTTTTGATTCTGGGTGTAACAGCAATTATGACTACTCTTCCTATTCAAAAAAATACAATAAAATACGAAATCCCTTTTACTTGTTTTGTTAGCGTATTGTTGGTTTGGATGGGATATTATTTTCACATCATAAACAGATTGTGTGCTTTTATTTTTATTGTTTTATTTGTTTTGTTTTTGCTGTATTTACTTAAAATAGCAAAAAATGTCGAAGAAGTTGACGAAAACGCTTCTAATTTGTCAGGAGTGAAAGTCGCTTTATTTGTAATAGGCGGTATTTTGGCACTTGTTTGGGGCAGCGATTTAACTGTAAACAATGCAATACAAATTGCTCATAAAATCGGTGTTTCAGATAGAATCATCGGTCTTACAGTTGTTGCTATTGGTACGAGTTTGCCTGAACTTGTTACTTGTATAATTGCAGCTATAAAAAAACAAGCAGATTTAGCTATTGGAAATATCATTGGTTCAAACATTTTCAATATTTTGTTTGTTTTGGGTTTGGCAGGTTTGATACAACCGATGAAATTTGAAAGAGCATTTTTATTTGATGGAATAATAATGGTGCTTGCTATTTTGCTTTTATTTATTTATACGGTTAAAAAACGTCACCTAACCAGACTTCAAGGTATTAGTTTTTTATTGTTGTACATAGTTTATACGGTTTGTATGGTTTTAAAATAAAATGAAAAAAACAAAAATACTATCAGTTTTCTTTTTTTGTATGTTTGTTATTTCTATGATTTTTACAATCATAACACGATTTGATGACATTTCTGTTCCGTATTTTAAAGGCATTAGAAAAAGTGTACAAGTTGATGTGATTTATAAAAATAAAATTACAAAAGTTTTCTATGATAACAAACTGCCTGATGTATCAATGAAAATAAAAGAAAACCATTTTCTTTTTGGTGAAAATAAATACAAAAAAATATCAAAAATAAACATAGAAGACGTGTCTTCTATAAAAAATCTCCAAATATACAAAGAAAAACAAATAAAAAAATATGACAAAATTCCAAAAACAATAGAAATAAACAACGAAAAAAACCTAATCGAAAAATCAGCAATCTCGTTTTTGTCATTTTTTTATAACTATAAATTGTATTTGTTGTCTTATGTGTTTTTAATTTTGGCTGTAAGTTTTTCAAACATAAAATTCAACAACAAAGTCGTTTTCTGTTTGATTAGTTTGTTGGGTGTATTATTTAGAATATTACAAATAAATGAAATTCCTTTCTGGGATGATGAAGTTTTTGTTTTGGTTCACACTTCAAATAGTGCAAAAATAGCTGATTTATTTAATGATCCGGGGAATCCGCCTTTGTTTTTTATATTGTTCAAGATTTGGAGAAATGTTTTTCAGAAAGAAGAATTTTTCAGATATATAAGCGTGATAACAGGGCTTGTGTTTAATTTTTTCTTTTATATATACATAAAAAAATTTTTAAACGAAAAAAAAGCTCTTTTTGGGTATTTTGTTGTTTCAATTTCTTTGATTTTGATTTATTTTTCTCAAGAAATAAGATGTTACATGTTGCTGATGCTTTTTTCTATCTTGGGTGCGATTTTTTTGTTTGAATACAAAACTAAAAAAACAAAAATTCTTTATTTAATAAATTCTATTCTGCTTTTAAATACACATTTTTACGGATTTTTTATTTGGTTGTTTAATTTTGTTTTTGGAATAAGTATGTTCAAAAACAAAAAACAACGCCAAAAATCGTTTTTGATAAACAATATTGTTGCTTTTTTGGTGTTTATTCCTAATGTAATTTTTAAACAAAAAAGCATAAACTCAAATTTCAATACTTGGATACAATTGCCGCACTTTAGGGATTTTGTTCAGGTTTTGAAAGATTTTTCTTCTTCAATGCTGATTTTGGGTTTGTTTTTTGTTGTTTTGATTTTTGTTTATAAAAAAACGAAAAACCTCAGAAAAAGACTGTTTTTGAAATACAATTTTTTAGCAATCGCTTCTGTTATTGTTTTTAGTTTTGTTTTTTCTTATTTAATAAAGCCTGTTTTTTTGTATAGATACTTTTATGTTGTTTATCCTTTTTATTTGGCTTTGTGCGTTTTTGTCGTTTGTTTTGAATACAAGACAATACTAAGATTCTTTTTACAGTTTTCGTTTTTTATTTTGTTTGTGACAACGAGCAGATTAAATACCCAAAATCTCTACAACAATTCAGATTTGTATTTTAATTTTATCAAACAAGACGCCGATTCTAATAAAAAAAACTACTTCTTTTTTAATAATACGGTAAAAAACTACCCTTTATATGAAAATGCCCTAAAAAACAAAGGAGAAATAATATATCTTGCTGTAGATACAAAAGGTTTTATCGACATAAATCCTTTTGAATACGGGGTAAGAAAACCCTGTGTTTGTTATATTTTGAATTTGTATCTAAAAAACGAAGTATATAATAAAACAAACGCTGTCGATATATTCAAAACTCCTTTGGGTGTTATTTCAAAAGTGTCTTTTGATTAGCAATTTATACCAAAATAAGGATTGTAGTTTTTTTCATGGGATATTGTTGTTGGATAACCATGACCGGGGTAAACTGTTATATTTTCATCCAAGGTAAAGAGTTTGTTTTTGATACTTTGTTCGATTTGTGCAAAATCTCCTCCGTACAAATCGCACCTTCCGACCGATTCTTTAAACAATGTGTCGCCTGAAAATAATTTGTCTCCAATTAAATAACAAACCCCGCCTTTTGAGTGGCCTTTTGTGTGAATGATTGTAATGGGAGTAGAACCTATAGTCAGGTTTTTTGTTTTTTCATCAATCAAAGCATCAACACAAGGTATTTCTATTTCGTTTATTTCTGCCATTGAACACTGAACTCCTACTTGGTTCAATAGGTCAATATCATCTTTGTGTATCATTACAGGCACAATCGGAAAATGTTTCTTCATTTCTGAAACACAATAAACATGGTCAAAATGTCCATGGGTAATCAAAATATATTTTAAATTTAATTTTTCTTTTTTTATAAAGTTAACTATTTCAAAAACTCCACAAGTGCAGTCTATTAAAACAGCTTCTTTAGAAGTTTCATCATAAACTAAATATGTTGTTGCTCCAAAAATTCCGTTTGGAAAGGCTTTTATTTCCATTTTATTTCCTTTTTCAAAAATTTTTCCATCTGCATTTTAGCACAACAAATTTTCTTTACAAAATCAAAAGGTTTCAAATCTCTATAAACTTCTAAAAGCAACAACTTCATTCTTTTGTCTGAAACATTAAAATGGCGTTGCAATTCTTTCAGATATCTGTTTAGATAATCTTTTATTTTGTAATTTGTATATGCTTCTTCAAGGTTTTGTTTTTTTGGAATAAATTTTCGCATTGTAGTTTAATTTTATAAAATTTTGAGTATTATTACATTAGAAAAAATACCCAAAGAACAATGTACACATGTTTAAAATATTGTGTTATCATGTTTTTTGAGGATGAGTTTTTAATACTTTATGACGATAATAAAAACAAATTTATATAAAATACTTTTGCTATTTGTTTGTATGGTATTTTTCTTGCCAAAAGCAGATGCAATCAGAATTGGGCTTATGGAAAATGTTGAAAAAACATACATAGGTTCAACCCAAAATGCAAAATTCATTGACGCAACAACAGGAAAATTACTTTTTATTTCGAGGTCTTTTTCTCCATATTCAATAAAGGCATGGGATGATTCTATTGCAGTAAAAGTAAAAGGCAGATACTATGATTGCGACACGAATGCAATATATGTCCAAAATCCTGAGCATAAAGGTTTTCTTGCAACAAAAAGACGTTGGTATCGTGGAGATATGATAATTTACAATGTTGGAGGTACTCTGACTGTCGTAAATACTTTGCCTTTGGAAGAATATATAATGGGAGTCGTTCCATCAGAAATGCCTTCTAAGTGGAATTTTGAAGCTCATAAAGCCCAAGCAATCGCTGCAAGAAGTTATGCAATTGCAAATCTAAACAAAAGGCAAAGTCATGGCTACGATTTGAAAGATACTCCGGCGGATCAGGCTTATGGTGGTGCGAGCAGCGAAACTCTTCAAACAACAAGAGCGGTATTATCCACAAGAGGAGAAGTTTTAACTTATGATAACAAAATAATCCCTGCATATTACCATGCTTCATCAGGTGGAAAAACAGCCTCTGCGGGAAAAGTCTGGAATCATGATTTGCCTTATATAAAATCTGTAGATGGTTTTGATTGGGGCATGAGAAAAAACGGGCATGGTGTCGGAATGAGTCAGCATGGTGCAAACAACTTGGCAGGCAAAGGTTTTAGTGCAAGACAAATTTTGAGCTATTTTTATAAAGACATAAATTTCTCAAGACTAAAAGAGCCTGAAGATTCAGACGAAGATGAATAATGCTATAATTATTCGCTAGATTTTTATTTTTACTATTACTTTTTTTATTTCTATGTTCTCGTCTACAGAAAGCATTGGGCTATGAACATCATTCGGATAAAAAATAACAAAATCGTTTTCTTCTAAATTCACATAATTAAATGTTTTTGAAGTTTCTAAAAAAGCAACATCTTTTTCTTTGTCGTATGGAACAGTTTCTCTGAAATCTTCTAAAATTCCATATCCCATCGCTTCTTTTCCTGTAATTAAGTATTGTATATCAATGTAGTCTTTGTGAACTTCCCATTTTTTTTCGCTTTTGTTTTTTGTTGTCAGGCTTTGAACATTTGCAAAAACATCATCAGTGATTGTGTATTTGCCGTCTTTTAAGGTTTTTAGGTCATTGTTTTTTAAAAAATCGAAACCAATTTTGAATTTTTCACCTAAAATTTCATATTGCTTTGAGTTGTTTAATCTATCAAATATCATTGTTTTCTCCTTTAAAATCTTTGTTTTTAATCATTAATTGCATAGAAAATTCTTCTATAAATTTTTGAACAGAAAGAATATAACCCCACCTGCCATCAAAAATTCCACCTTTGAGAAAATAATTTTTTAAAAAAGCGAAAATAGGCTTGTAAAAAATCGAAAAATTGGTTTTTTCTATGGTTTTTAGTTTTATTTTATTTTTTTCAAGAATGTTATTTAAATTTTTTGCAATATCATTTTCAAAATAACTCAAAATATAACCGTTTTTTAATTTGAAATTTGGGTTAATGTTGTGGATTTTTCCTTGTTTGAGTTTGATTTCCGTAATTGAGTGGTTGTTTGTAAAAATGCAAGCACCTTTTTTGAAAATTCTTAAGAGCTTTTTCTTGGAAGAAGATTTTATTTCGTTTCCAAAATAAAAAGTCTTCAACGGTACAGTGAGAGCGTTTTTGTTTTTCTTGGGTGAAGATGTGTATTTTTTGATTTCATAGATTAATTTTTGGGGAATTATTTCTCTATCTTGTATTACAAAAACCCACTCGCTTTTTGACTCTTGTAGAGCTTGCTCTAGAGCGGTCAACAATTCGCCTTTGTTTGAATAAATTATTTTTGTTTTGTATTCTTTTGCAATTGCAATGGTGTCGTCTGTTGAATTTTCATCAATAATAAAAACCTCATCCAACTCTTTTATTGATTCTAGGGTGTTGCATAGATATTTTTCGGAGTTTGCCGTTTTTATTATTGCTGCAATTGTATTTTTGGTGTTTTCCATAGCTGTTTTATTCGTAACCCAATTCTTTTATTACTTTTTTGTCTTTTAGCCAGTTTTTTTGAACTTTTACAAACAATTCCAAAAACACTTTTTTCCCAATAACTTTTTCAAAATCTTCTCTTGCACTTTGTCCGATTTTTTTAAGCATAGCACCTTTTTTGCCTATTAAGATTCCTTTTTGGCTTTCTGAATTGACAATTATTTTGGCACTGATTTTGTCTATTTTTTCATTTTCTTCATATTTATCAATCAAAACAGCGACACTGTGCGGAACTTCGTCTTTTGTATTTAAGATAATTTTTTCTCTGATTGTTTCAGAAATCATTTCTCTGAGATTTGTATCTGCAACTATATCTTCATCGTAAAATTTTTCGCCATAAGGAAGATATGTTTTTATTTTTTCTATTAATGTGTCTATGTTTCTGCCTGTTTTTGCACTGATGACCGCAGTATTTATCGGAGTGTCGAATAGTTTTTTATAGCTATAAAGGTTCATGTCACGTTTTGAAAGATCTTTTATTAAATCGACTTTATTCAAGACCAACAAAATCGGCGTTTTTGTATTTTTCAGGTAATTTTCGACTATCCACTTGTCCCCAAGCCCTGCTTCTTGCGTTGCATCTGCCATAAAAAGAATTAAATCCACATTTTCTATTGCTTCAGTTGATTGCAAAGAAAGATACTTGCCCAATTCGTTTAACGGTTTATGCACCCCTGGAGTATCTATTATGACTATTTGAGAATCATTGTCTGTGTAGATACCTTTCATGTTTTTTCTTGTTGTTTGTTTCAAGGGCGTTGCAATAGCAACTTTTTGGTTAAGGATTTTGTTTAAAAGTGTTGATTTACCGGTGTTTGGTCTTGCAATTAGTGTAACAAATCCTGCTTTAAAATTGTTTTTATTGTTAAGATTATTAAGATTTTCCATGGTTTTTTAAAGAATTTGTAATAAGTAGTATATTTATATTATAATATTAACATGATAAATTAATAAAAAGACAAGACAAATTTAAAAAAGGATAGGAAATTGAACAAATTATCTAACAAAAAAATATTCAATAAATTTCTTATAAGTTTGTTTGTGTTGTTTGTTTTGTCGAATTGTGCTTATTCAATTAATCTTGAGTACAAAAATTCTCTTTCGAAAGTAGAATTAGCTCGAGTTTCTGATGATTCTTATACTATTAATTTATACACTTCAAAAAAATACTTAGACCCTGTAAAAGTTATCAAAAAAAATGATTTGAGCTATTATATTTTGCTTCCCGAAACAAAGAATGCATCTTCTGTGGTGAATGCTCAATCTTCTGATATTCGCAACGTTACAACAAATTCGTACCCGTACGCAGGGCAAGATGTAAATAACGGTTATACAAAAATAAACATTACAACAACAAGACCGGTAAATTTTAATATAAACATAAAAAATTCTTTTAGCGAGTCGGTTTCTAAAAACACTTCTCAAACAAAGATTGCAAAAGCACCACTGCCGACTGAAACTCAGGTTCAAAAAAAAAATTTGCAAAATTTTCAGCCTGTAAAAGTTGAAGAAAGTGTCCAAAAAATCTCTAAAAAACCTGAGATAATACAGAAAAAAGAAGAACCAAAAACAAAAAAAATAACTCAAAATACAAAACCAAAAAACGAAACAAAAACCATAGAACCGAAACCTGTGTTACAAAAAGCAATATTAGATAACAAAACAACAAAACAAATAGAAGATATAAAACCGGAACAAGAAAATAAACAAGTAGAAGAAAAATTTACTACAGAAGAACTTGACAATGATTTCGATTCTGCTTTGAATGTTGCTCCGGAAGTTGTCGAAGATGTAGAATTTGATTCTTCATATAGAGAAAAAATTTCACTATTTTCAAAAGCAAAAAGAAAAACAAGTCGCATACTAAACAAAATCGATAGTGTTTTAGCTGATTCAAATGTTACTTTAGCAAACATATTGTGTATGCTAATTTCAGGTATTGTTGTGTTTTTCGTTGCTTTGTTTGCTTTGACTAGAAAGCAAAAACCAAATCCAAAATTAAAATCAAAATACGAACTTCAAGATAAAAAAGTTCAACCTAAAAAAACTAAAAAAACAACGAACAATGGCCAGTATTTTGTGTTTGACAAAAACGTTAGACAAACAGTATTTTCTGACCCTACCAGTTCTGCAATAAAAAGAAACTATGAATTGTCGAGTTATGACCCTGAACTCAACAACTATGAAAAATTCAACAAAACAAGGCAAAAAGAAACATCAAAACAAAGTGATTATGATATCATACAAAAAATTCTTAGAGAAGATAACATAATCGATGTTTCTTCCGGCGAATATGATGTAATAGATAACACTATCGGTGCGAAACAACCTAAAAAAGAAAGAGAAATCTTAACAAAACAAATGGAAAAAGAAGAGGTCAACCTAAAACAACCGGATATTGTGACTTCTCCAATTGTCAAAGAAGAGATGAAAGTCGAATTGCAAAACGAACCGATTGTGTTATCAAAAGTAGAAATTGCTCCCGAAAAAGGTTTTATGTGTGTATCATATAATGAAAATATCAGCCTTGTCGGTTATATTTTTGATGATGTGTTTGCACTTTACAATTTCAAATGTCCAAAATTAGAAAACTATGAAATAAAATACAGAATGACGGACAAAGATGAATTCGGCACAAATTTTATTGTAAAAGTCGAAAATATAAAAGTTCTTGTTAATGTTGCAAAATCTTCTATGAAATTGCAAGTGGTAATGTAAAATGATGAATGACGAAAAACCGCTGAAAAAAAAGAAAAAACCAAAATACAAAACCCTAGATACAAAAAAATGGGGAATAAATTTTGACAAAAATGAATATCAAGAAATTGTTCTATCTAACTCAAATCATCCTGAAATTTTTAAATAAAAAATATACAAAAAAATAACTCAAAAGTGAATTTGCTTTTGAGTTATTTTAATTGTAATTAAATTTTTATTGTTCGCCACCTAATCTTTGTACTGATTCTGATGTTTTTATTTCTTGTAGTTGTTGTTGGTTGTTCATTACATCTTGGTACAAAGAATTTAACATTTGTTCTAAACGCATAAGTACGTTTTGGGCATATTTTTGAGAATTTTCTTTCAAGCTGATTGCTTCATTTTTGGAATTTAATCGCAATTCTTGAGCTTCATTGAACGCTTGCATTTTTATTTGTTGACATTCTTCAAAAACAGACTGTCTGAATTTTTCTGCATGTTCTTCCATGGTTTTGCTTAAGTTTGATTCATTTAATAATTTATATCTTTCGTTTTCTGCATCTTGAATGATACGTTCGGCATGAAGTTTGGCATCTTGAATTATTTCGTCTTTTTTGCTGATTATTCTTCTAGCGTCTTGTATCTCTTCAGGCACACTTTCATCAAAGCCATGGGTAATTCTGTATAGTTCTTTTTGGTTGACAATTATTCTGCCGGGCAAAATAGGAATACCATCTTCCATAAGGGCATTTAGTTCATCTATTAGTTCGTACATTCTATTAATTGATTCAGCCATTTTATTTTACAACCTTTCGTTCATCCCTTTAAATATTTTACCACATTTTCCGGAACAAATTTCGAAATATCTGTTTTTAGGTTTGAAAGTTCTTTTACCATGCTGGATGAAATAAAGTTGTGTTCCGGTTTTGTTGATAAAAATACTGTATCGATATCTGGAGCTATTACATGATTAGTTTGGCAAAGTTGAATTTCGTATTCAAAATCAGTAATTGTCCTTAGGCCTCTGATTAAAAATTTAGCACCTAGTTTTTTGGCATATTCTACTGTAAGTCCATTAAAACTGTCTACTCTTACGTTTGGTATATTTGCGGTATCTTCTTTAATGAGTTTAACCCTTTCTTCTACTGTCAAATATGCTTTTTTGCTGGGGTGATTCAAGACAGCAATCACTACGACATCAAACATTCTGCTTGCTCTTTCTAAAACGTCTAAATGTCCATTTGTAATAGGGTCAAAACTACCAGGGTAAAGTGCTATTTTTTGATTGGATATGCCATTATCTATCATAATTTAATTATAGTATCAAAAAATATTATATTCAATTTGTCGCAAATTTTGTTAAAATTTGTATTAATTCTTAACAAAATTTGTTTAAAAAAAACCGAAACTATAAAAGTCTCGGTTTTTTTGTATATTAATTTAAATATTAATATTAGTGGCAGATTGAAAGCAATACACCTGCTGCTACAGCAGAGCCGATTACACCTGCAACGTTTGGTCCCATAGCGTGCATAAGCAAGAAGTTTTGTGGATTTTCTTCCAAACCAACTTTGTTTGATACACGTGCAGCCATTGGTACTGCAGATACACCTGCTGAACCAATAAGCGGGTTGATTTTTGTTTTTGAGAAAAAGTTCATTATTTTTGCCATCAAAACGCCGGCTGCTGTCGCCATAGAGAATGCCAAAATACCTAAAACTAATATTTTCAATGTTTCTAAAGTCAAGAAGTGGTCAAATTGAAGTTTTAGACCAACAGCCAAACCTAAGAAAATAGTGATGATATTAATCAAAGCGTTTTGCATAGTGTTTGAAAGTCTTTCAACAACTCCGCATTCTTTACACAAGTTACCAAATGTTAACATACCAACAAGAGGGCAAGCGTCAGGCAAGAATATTGCACACAAAACAAGAACTACAAGAGGGAATGTGATTTTTTCTCTTTTTGAAACTGTTCTTAATTGTGTCATTTGGATTTGACGTTCAGCTTTTGTAGTTAATGCTTTCATTATCGGTGGTTGAATCAATGGAACTAAAGCCATATAAGAATATGCAGCAACTGCAATTGCACCCAAAAGATCAGGAGCTAGACGAGAAGTAACAAATATTGATGTAGGGCCATCAGCACCACCAATGATACCGATTGAACCTGCTTCCGGTAAGTTGAAACCTAGGCACAATGCTAATAACAATGCACCAAAGATACCAAACTGTGCAGCACCACCCAATAATGCTGTTTTTGGGTTTGCAATTAACGGACCAAAGTCTGTCATAGCACCTACGCCCATGAAAATAATCAATGGGAAGATACCGATTTGAGGATCAATACCAACTTTGTAAACAAATTCTTGGAAACTATGGTCACAAGGGAAGTTTGCAATCAAACCACCGAATGCAATCGGAACCAAAAGCAATGGTTCAAATTGTTTTTTGATACCTAACCACAACAAGAACAAACAAATAAATACCATTATAATTTGTCCGTACATGTGCATGAATTGTTCAACGCAATTTTCGATATTTGGATCAGCCGGAAGTACAAAGTTTACAATACCGGTTGAATTCCAAAGGTTAGTTAATGCGTCTTGAATATTTACTGTCATAATTATAACCTTTCTAAATAACCGCTAATTAACCTATTACTACCATTGTTTGTCCATTTGCAACAGTATCACCTTCAGAAACTTCGATAGAAAGAACTTTGCCTGCTTTTGGTGATTTAATTTCTGTTTCCATTTTCATTGCTTCGATAACCAACAATACATCGCCTTCAGCAACTTCTTCGCCTTCAGAAACTTCTATACGAAGAACATTTCCAGGTAGTGCAGATTTTATTTCTTCACCTTCTCCGCTTGTTGAAGTTGATTTTTGTTCAATGCCGGCTTTTACTGATGTGTCATAAGTTTTTCCATTAACAACAGCTTTTGCACCGTCTAATTTAACAGCATATTTTTTGCCGTTAACTGTAACTGTATATTCGCCATTTGATGAAGCTGCAGCTGCTTTTGGAGCATCTCCTTTAGTTTTGTTAACAGAAACAGTACCTTTTCCAAGCAAGAATTGAATACCTTTGTCAACATTACCATCTTTACAAGCTGCTGAAATAAAGATATTTTCGTCAGTTGTAGGAAGTCCTGCTTCTTCTAGACGTTTTTTCGCTGCTTCTACACCTTTTTCTGGGTCTTTTTCGTTGATGTCAACAACTTTTTCTGTTGTTGGTTTTAGACCTGTTTTTTCTTCTGCCCATTTAACAAGTTCAGAATCCGGTTCGCAAGGTGTTTTTCCAAAGTAGCCTAAAAGCATTTTTGCATATCCTGGGTTTGCTTGATCCCAAGGTTTTTCAGAAATTGCATTCAAGAATGATTGTTGAGCATAGAATTGAGAAACAGGTGTAACTGATGTTGCATAACCACCACGTTCAACAACTTCTTTCATATTTGCAATAAGTTTTGGGAATTTGTCTAACATACCCATATCTTTTAATTGGTTAACGGTTGTAGCTGTAGCACCCCCCGGTAGTGGAGCTTGGATAAGAATTGGATTAACTGCCAAAGAAATTGGAGAAATCGGATAATCTTTCATACATTCTTTAAAGATTTCTTCTGTTTCCATGATTTTTTTGATATCCAAACCTAGTTCGTAGTCTGTGCCTTTTAGGGCATGCCACATAGAAATAATATCAGGTTGTCCTGTTCCGCCTGAAACAGGTTTCATAGCAAGGTCAATACCGTCAGCTCCACCTTCCAAAGCTGCCAAATAAGCTGCCAAACCGGTTCCTGCAGTTTCGTGAGAGTGGAAGCGAATGTGTGCATCAGGTCCTAAGATTTCACGAGCCATTTTTACTGTTGCATATACTTTTCTAGGATTAGAAGTACCTGAAGCATCTTTAAATGCTAAAGAATCAAATGGAAGTCCTGAATCTAAAATGTTTCTTAAAACTTTTTCATAAAAAGCAACATCATGTGCACCTTCACAACCATAAGGAAGTTCCATCATTGTGATTGTAACTTCGTGGTTCATTCCATGTTTTTTGATTGAGTTAGCTGAATCAATCAAGTTGTTGACATCGTTTAAAGCATCGAAGTTTCTTACAACATTAACACCATGTTTTGCAAACATTTTTGCATGAAGGTCAATAATATCACGAGGTTGAGAATTTAAACCTACAACATTAACACCACGTGCTAAAGATTGAAGAACTACATCAGGGCCTACTGCAGCTCTGATTTTATCCATTGTTTCAAAACCATTTTCGTTGCAGAAAAAGATTGGAGCTTGGAATCTTGCACCACCTGCTGTTTCAAAGTGTTTTAGTCCTGCATCAACTGCTGCTTGTAGAGCTGGGATGAAATCTTCAACTAAAACCTTTGCTCCATAAATTGATTGAAAACCGTCACGAAATGACGTATCCATAACTTTGATTTGTTTTTTTGCCATTTTTTATTTTCCTCTTTTATTTGTTATTCTTTTGATTGTTGCTAGAAACTAACTCAATTATCTTGCAATCATTATTGCTAATTGCTATATGCTCTTCGCTCCAATTTACGCTGCTGCTGCGATTGCTATTGCAAGTGCAATTTCGGTATCATCTGTTGATTTTTGTTTTTTAGAAGTTTTAACTTCTTCAACAGGTGATGGCCAAATTTTTTCAATACGTGCAACGCCACGTGCCATAGCCATGATTCCAAAAACCAGAACTGTTAAAAATGAAAATACAATTCCCATTCCAACTACCATGACAACAGCTCCCTCTGTTGCACTTTGAATAATGTTTTGCATTAACATAGTATTTCTCCTTTTATTCCATTAATCAAAAATTCTTCGTAATCTTTTTTAAAATTGTCTAAAAATTTGTTTAAAAATTCATTTTTATCAACTTGTTTTTTGGTTTCTCTAAAAATAGAAGTTGCGGGAATGTTTATGTTTTCAAGTTCTTCTTTTTCCAGATTTAAATTAATTCCACAACCAACGACAACACCTTTTAAATTATGTCCTAAAAATTCGCTCTCTGCCAAAAAACCGGCAATTTTTTTTCCATCAATCAAAATATCGTTAGGATACTTAAAAGTCGGTTTTAGCCCGTATTCTTTTAATGTCTCTGCACCAATGAGTGCAACGTATCTGGTTAATTCATTTAAATGAGAAATATTTTGAGGTTTTAAAATAATAGAAATATAAATATTGCCACCGTTTTTTGATGATGAATACCATTTTCTATCAAATTGTCCATGACCTAAAGTCTGCAAATCTGCTGACACAACATCAAAATTATTCAACTCCATCAAATGTTGATGTGAATAGACACTTGTTGAATTTAACTCCTCAAAATGTATAACGTTATGCATAAAAAAATCATAACAAAAACAAATTTTTTTTGCACTAAAAAGACAGAAGTTTTTATCTTCTGTCTTAAAAGTTTATATTTCTATTTATGCCAAAACTAATTCACAGCCTTTTGGGAAATTATCTTCATCAATTCCTGGGTTTAATTCTTTTATTTTATTCCAGATTTCTTTGCCTTCTTCTGACCAATATGAAACGCCGTAAATATTTTTTATTAGTCTTGATGGACAATCGATATTATTTTTTTCATCACCTTCAAATGAATCAATTACGATTGTTGGGGTTTCTGCTGTATAATTATCATCTATTGATTCTGTCGTAAGGTCATCAAAACTATTGCCTATTGTTAATTTTTTGTCGGTAACTAAGTCTTCGTTGTCTGTTTTATCAATTGCTTGATAATAATTTGCCATTTCGTTATAGCTAATGTATTTTCCTTCTGAGTCATTGTCTGTTTCAACATCATTGTTATAGCTTGCTATACTGTCGAATGCAATTTTCAATTCTGTTTGCAATTCTTCATCAAAATCTGTATCCGGATTTTCTTTCATTTCTGCTTCTAAAAATTCTTCAAAAGACAATTGACCATCACTATCTAAATCTTTTGAAAATACTTCTCCAATACCTAGCATAAAGTATTCGTAATTTTCGCTTTCTTTAAGTCCATCGAAAATTTCTTGTTTAGCTTCTGCATCCAATTCATCAGCATATTCGGTAAGAGTTTCTGTTAAATCGAAATAACTGCCAAGTTCTTCTTCCATTTTTCTCATTTGAAGATCTTGTTTTAATTTTTCATTTCTTTCTAACTTTTCTTTGCTAGATAGTTTGTCAGATTTACAAGTATTATCATAAATTGTACTATTGTTTGTTCCAAAATAGTTGTCTGCTATATATTCTACTACTTGGGTTTTTTTGCTTGTCCATTCAGAGAAGATATTATAAAAACCTTTTGCTGCTTCTATGTTAACGCTCATAATTTTATCCTTTTTAACGTCACTAATGCACTTGTATATAATTAAACGCAATTTGTATATACAAATTGCGTAAAAAGTATATATATTTACATTTCTTAATAATGTATTATATTTCTATATTTTCCCCATGTTTTAGCTTTTCTACACAAGTTGCAATTTTTTCATCAAGGAATGCTAACTCGTTTTGTTTTTCTTTGGATTGTCTGTTTTTCCAATTATCCAACTCACGGGTGAATTCTTCTGAAGTGATTATGCAATCGCCACTACCTACTTTTTGATAGTATTTTTCAGTCAATTCTTCGATAAAGCCTTTGTATTCAGATACGATTTTGTCAGAAATTTTTTCTGCCCCTGACAACAACAATTCTTCATCGTCTTCTATTATTTCTTTTCGTCTTTCTGAAATATCCAATTTTCCAATCATATCTCTGTTTATATGGCGAACGCCTGTTTTTGCTCCCATTCCCATATCAACAACAGCAGACTCTGCCCAGTTTCTTGCCATTTCCATATCGGCTGTAATTCCCCAAGAACCGGTGTAGTCATATAGTGTTTTTTCTGCAGAGTGTCCGCCGTAATCACAAATTATGTCTGATATGATTTTTTCAAAACTATATTCGTCATTGCCGCTATCTGTAGGATACATTGCACCACCATAATATCCTCTTGCATCAAGCGTTATGAAATTTACTTTGTCAGGCAGACACCAAGGACTTTGTTTTTTCGCTATATTATACATAGTTTGCAAAGTAAGAGCATGTCCGATTTCGTGTGATGTGACTATTTTCTTTCTATGTTCTGAAACAAAAGACTTGTTTGGTCTTCCGAATTGTATTCTTAGGTATGCTTCTGTAAAATCGGATTTATCTATTGAGCTTTTGCCTCTTTCTTTTGCTATATTGTTTGCACTTTCTAACATATACATAATATCTGTAACTCTAAAACCGGAAGCCATAGTTGCTGCATGGTTTATTGTATCCAGTTGTTCTTGTTTGTTGCCATTTATGTTTACGTTGTCTTTTTTGATGTAATAATTGAAAACTTCTTTTCTTTCTTCATTGTCTTGTGGCGGATAAATTACAATTTCATCTATGAATTTTCCGGGTTTTAAAATATTGTTGTCTATTACTTCTCTATTGTTTATAGAACCCATAACAACAAGATTTACATTGTTTTCTTTTTTTGTTTTTTCCATTTCTGCAAGCAATTGAGAGAATGCTTTTTGCTCGTAATTTGAAGGATAAAAACCTTTGTATGGATCTGTTGCAAAATTGTCAAAATTTTCAATAAATACCATAGCGGTTTTGTTTGGGTTGGTTTTTGCTTGGGCTTTTATTTTGCTTATCAATGTTTTTATTTTTAACTCAGCCAAATTCGGGTCTTGGTACAAAGATGACAAATCTTTTATCAAGAATTCTTTTGCGTTTATTGTAATCATAGGAATTTTCGTTTCGCCTGCTATTGCTTCTGCTGTATTCCTTCTGCCGCCGCCATCTTTTGCACCGTATGCTTGATAAATCAAATACCCCTTTGTTTTTGGATTGTATTTTATTTCATCAGCGATAGCTTGAGCGGTTTCTTTTGTCATTTGTGAACCAACTATATCATCAAGCGTTTTTCCTGTTTCATACACTACATCAATATTTTCTTCATTGTTTGATGTTTCTGTAAGTTTTTGCATTTCAAGAATAAATGAAAGCACTTGTTCTTCTGTAATTTTGTCTTCTTTTACAAAATATTTTGAAACTTTACTTAACAAATTCAAGACTTTATCGGGATATTCGCCTTTTTCATCGCTTGTAAGTTCAACTGCTTTCGAAACTGCGTTTTTGTCTATTTTTTTATTGAATTTTTTTTCTAATAAACCAACACCTTCATCACTCGTTAGATGTTCTTTTGTATCATTAGATGTAATAGAGTGAAGTGTTTGAGTAGCATATCCGTTTAAAACGCTTGAAAGTGGGTATTCGGGTTTTGAATTTACATAATACATGTTAGAATCCATTGTGAAAACATATCTTACATAAGGATTTTTTTCACCTTTGGAATTTAAATTGTGGAGCATGTTTATTTCTTGCATAGAAATTGTTGCTCCATTTCCTGCTACCGTCATGCTGTTTCCTATTATGTTGCTCAAGTCACCGGTGACTATTGTTACTTTTCCTGTTTTTTCATTTTCTTTAGTTTCTTCTTGCGTGATTTTGAATAAAACATTAAAATCTGCAATATTATTCAAATTTACTATTTTGACATTTTCAGGATTTAGTTTCTTGTATTTGTTTTTTGGGTTTTCTATTGTGTTAGAAAAAGTACTCATCAAGTGTTTTACTGATTGTTTTGTTTTGTCGTCATACAATATAACGGTATCGTTACCGATATCTGCAGATTTCCAGATAGTGTCCGCTTTATCAGAGTAAAAACCGAGAGAATTTTCTTTTTCTGTTTTATCGTTATCTACCATTATAGCTTTTTTAATGTCGAAAACGAATTCATAAGCAGCCTTGTCCAGCTTTTTGTCCGTAGAACTTGCTGCCATATAGTAAAAATAGCTATCATAAAACATGTCGCTACGAGTATCTGCTTTTGCAATGGCCATATTTTCTTCTAATTCTTTAAGAAGATTTTTAGAAGGAGTTGGATTTATACGCAATTTTGGTCTTGTTATTGCTTCTTGTTTAAAGTCTTCTTTTAAAAGCTTTATGTGTTTTTTGAGTACTTCTTGTACTTTTTTTCTGTTTTCAAGATTGTTTAATCCTATGTCTGAATTAATTGCGGATGCTTCCATTATACTTCGTGGAAACAATACTCTGCCTTCAGCGTTGTAGGCAGTGTTGTTTTCATTGAGTTCTTTCAATAGGTTGTTAAACGTCATTAAACCGGCAAGCCAAATATGTTTTGATTCTACAGTTGGAGATTGACAGTGTTTTGCAATATCGACTGCCTTATCGTATATATCACATGCTTCGGGAGTGAAATTTTTCTTGTATTTAGCAATTGTGCGATTCAAAGCGATATTTGACGGGATATCAAAAACCCCCGGTCTTTTGACGGGTTGAGTTTTGTTTTCTTTTGAAGCCGATTGTTGTTGGTTTTTCCTTTTTGTTCCTGCTCTAAAACTGGTTGTGCAATTAAGTGGGGAAATTTTCATACTCTCTAATCCTTCTAAAACTTTTTCATACAAAAATCCTAAACAAAAAATTTTTCGCTTTTAGAGAAATTTTGTTACAAAATTTAAAACTATGATAAAATAATCATTATGGCTAAAGTAAAATCAAAATGGGTTTGTCAAAATTGTGGCTACGAAACAGTTTCGTATTTGGGAAAATGTCCTGAATGTGGACAATTTGGTACTTTTATTGAAGAAGTTACATCTGTAATTAAAAAATCGGAATCTTCAAAACCATCTATTTTAATTTCGGAAGGTACACATATTTCAAAAATAAAAGAAATAGAATTAGATGAAAAAACCAGATTTAAAACAAAAATCGAAGAACTAGACAGAGTCTTGGGTGGCGGTTTTGTGGAAGGTTCTTTGACTTTGCTTGCAGGAGATCCGGGAATCGGAAAATCTACATTAGTTTTGCAAACTACAAAAAATATCTGTGAAATTAGTTTTAACAACCAAAAATTAAAAGTTCTTTACGTTTGTGCAGAAGAATCGCCAACGCAAGTAAAATTGAGAGCAAAAAGATTGGATGTTGAACCTGAGACGCTTTATTTGACCAATCAAACCTGTGTTGATGAAATAATTAATCAAATAAACGACATCAAACCGGATTTTTTGATTGTTGATAGTATACAAAGTGTATATTGTGCAAATATAGCTTCGTCAGCAGGTTCTGTATCTCAGATTAGAGAATGTACAAATGTTCTTATGCGTATTGCAAAACAAAAAAACATAACAACAATAGTAATCGGGCATGTTACAAAAGAAGGCAATATTGCAGGGCCAAAAGTCCTTGAGCACATGGTTGATTGTGTGATTAATTTTGAAGGCGACAAGTACAAGCAATTCAGAATACTAAGATGTATAAAAAACCGTTTCGGGGCAATATCCGAAGTCGGGGTTTTTAAAATGGAAGATGACGGCTTGATTGAAGTGACTTCTCCATCTCAAATGCTTTTAGAACAAAATATGGAAGCCTCAGGTTCAGCAATTGTTGCGACTTTGGAAGGAAGTAGGATATTTTTGCACGAAATACAAGCTTTAGTCGGTTCTACAAATTATACAAATCCAAGACGTGTCGCAGTTGGTTTGGATTACAACAGGCTTTTACAGGTTTTGGCGGTTTTAGAGAAAAAAGTCGGTTTAAATCTTTCAAAACAGGATGTCTATGTAAATGTTGTAGGTGGAATTGATATAATAGAACCCAGTTACGATTTGGCTTTGGCGTTAGCAATTATTAGTTCAATCAGAGATATTCCAATAAAAAACACAACAATTGTAATAGGCGAAGTTGGTTTATTGGGTGAAATCAGATATGTAGATAATATTGAACGACGCTTAAAAGAAGCATGGAAATTAGGTTTTAAAAAAGCAATCATTCCAAAAGTGTCTGACAAAGTTTATTCAAAAATTTCAAAAATAGGGCTTGAGATAAAACAAGTATCAAAAATAACAGAAGCGATAATACAAGGACTAAAACAAGATTAGCCCCTAAACAAATTGTAACTTTGGGCAGCATTTTTTAATAAAGGATAATCGTCTATATTTTTTTCTTCGATAAACTTCAATGCTTCATTTCTTGCTAATTCTAAAATCTCTGAATCTTCAACAATATCGCCTATTTTGAAATCAGGCAGCCCTGATTGTCTTGTGCCTAGAAATTCTCCCGGTCCTCTTAATTCAAGGTCTTTTTGAGAAATAATAAAACCATTGTTTGTTTTTGTCATTATATTCAGTCTGTTTTTGATGTCTTGATTGCTGTTTTGCGTAATTAAAAAACAATGCGATTGAAGTTCCGACCTTCCGACTCTGCCTCTCAATTGGTGCAATTGTGACAAACCGAATCTTTCTGCATTTTCTATTATTATGACTGTAGCATTAGGGTTGTCTACGCCTACTTCAACAACTGTTGTCGCAACCAAAATATCGAATTTTTGGTTTTTAAAATCTTCCATGATTTTGTCTTTTTCTTCAGAAGTCATTTTTCCATGGAGAAGTCCTATTTTGTATTGCGAAAATTCACCTTCTTGCAGTTTTTGGGCTTCTATTGTGGCAGCTTTTGCAGACAATGTTTCTGATTCTTCTATCAAAGGATAAACAATGTAGGCTTGGTGTTTGAAGAACAATTCTTGTTTTATTAAATCATAAGCTTTTTTTCTTTCTAAATTTGAACCCAGCGTTGTGATTATCGGTTTTCTGTTTTTTGGAAGTTCATCTATATTTGAAACATCTAAATCCCCATGGAGCGTAAGAGCAAGGGTTCTTGGAATTGGTGTTGCTGTCATATTTAACATCTGCGGCATTTTGCCTTTATTTAATAGAGCATTTCTTTGTTTTACGCCAAATCTATGCTGTTCATCGATTACAATTGCTCCTAAATTATTAAACTCAACGCCATCTTGTATTAGAGCGTGAGTTCCGACTGCAATGTGAATTTGCCCGTTTTTTAGATTTTGTAATAGCTCTCTTCTTAATTTTGTTCCATTTTTTCCTGTGAACAATCCAACGCTAATCCCCAAAGGCACAAGCCAAGAAGAAAAGTTTTTAAAATGCTGAGATGCAAGAATTTCAGTCGGTGCCATAATTGCACCTTGGTAACCGTTTTCTATCGCACAAAGCAGCATAATTGCCGCAACTACTGTTTTTCCTGAGCCAACATCACCTTGTAAGAGTCTTTGCATAGGTGTATTAGAATTTAAATCACGAAAAATCTCTCCCAAGACTTTGTTTTGTCCATTAGTCAATTCAAAAGGCAAATTTTTGATAAATTTGTCTACGAGTCCGTCTTTTTTGATTTCCAGTTTTATAGAATCATTTTTTGAAATTTCATTTCTCAGTAAAGCCAAATTCAACTGCATTGAAAAAAATTCTTCAAAAACAAGTCTGTTTCTGGCACTGTCGATTTCTGCTTGCGTTTTTGGATTGTGAATATCAAATATTGCAGTTTTTTTGTCTATATAATTTAGCCTATCTAAAATATCTTTTGGAATTGGGTCAAAAATCTTGTCTTTAAATTTTAAAAGTGCATTGTTTATTGCATTTGTAAGGGTTTTTGGATTTAAGCCTTCACATAGAGAATATATTGGAACAATCGTATTTTTGTTTATCTCGATTTCACCATTTGTGCCGATTATTTGGATTTGTGCTTTGTCTAGAGTGGTTCTTGAGTTGTAATCATCGAATTTTACTTTGCCCATTGCCATTACATAAGAATTTATAGGATATTCTTTTTTGTAGTGTTCTATAAGTTTTCGGTTTTGTGTTTTTAAAAAGTAATTTATGGGCAAAATTCCTGTTGAATCTTTAATCAAGACAGTCAAAATTGTGAGTTTGTTTTTTGTTGTGTAATGTGAAACTTTTACAATGTTGCCAAAAATAGTCACAGTTTCACCCAGTTTTAAATCTTTTATTTTGTTTTGGTGATTATATTGAATGTATTTTTTCGGATAATATTCTATTAAATCTTTTACTTTATAAACATTGATTTTGTTCAATAATTTTGCAACAACAGGGCCTACACCTTTAACAAAACTGACATCGATTTCTTCTATTTCTTCTTTAAAATCTTTTTTTTCTTTTTCGGTTTTTTCTTTTTTTGGTTTTATTAATTGTCTTAGCCGATAAAATGTTTCCAGAGTTTTGTCGATTGTGTATTTTCTGCTTCCAACGGAATCAATATGATAACTCTCAAAAAGAACTATTAATTTGTTTATTTCAGGTTTTTCGATTTTGTTTATGTTCTTTAAAACATCATTCAATATACCGAGCATAAATTTAGAAAAATTCATTTTTCTTCCGTCAAAATTTATGTATTGGTATTTTATTTCTAGTGTGACTGCTGTTTTTATTTTTTCGTATATTTCATCAAAATTCAAAACTTAAAACCATACAAACTTCTGTTGAATAAATTATATAAAAAAAACATTCAACTATAAATATTTTTGAGTTTTTTGTAGTTTGGATTTTTTCGCATATTTAAAACTGTCTTCCAGATAGAGTTTTTTGGTTGTTTTTGAACGAAATTTTCAAAATCTTCGTCTGACAAAAAATAAGTTATTCTGAGAATTTCTTTAAAACCTGAAACAGAAAGCGAGTTTTTGGCGATTAATTTTCTCAAATCCAAAAGCCATTCAACATCATTGTAGCTATATAAACGCACTTTGTTTTTTCTGGTTGGTATGATTAAATTTTCTTCATCATAAGTTCTCAACCTGTCGCAAGAAACATTTATTTCTTTTGCAACCTGACTCACTTTTAATATCGGTTTATCTAAATCTAACATTGAACTCCTTTTGAACAATATTAAACTATTATTATTTTTCGTTCAATTTGGGTATGTATAAATTCTAATTCATTAATTGTATTTTATATTTTATTAGGTATGAAAAAATTAGAATATGTGCTATTCATGAATTAGTATTATGGAGAAAATATGAAAAAGGGCTTTACTTTAGCAGAAGTTATGATAACTCTAACCGTAATTGGAATAATCACAGCTGTTATCATTCCTGTTGCTAATAATTCAAAACCAAATGAAAATGTAATGAAATTCAAAAAAGCCCACAATGTTCTTTACCAAGTGATGACCGGTTTAGTTGCTTCAGATTATTATTATGAGGGAGATTTGGGCAGATATCCGGATGGCAGATATATAGAAAACAATGATGGTGATATCCCTTATTTTTGCAAAACATTTGCAGAATTTTTGTCGACAAAATCTGAAAAATGTTCAGATAGCGATAGGGATGATTTTACTTCGTCTGTTATTGTAGAAGAAAATGAAGGAGTGCAGGATTTTTATGATTTTTCTATCAGAAAAGGTACACAAAAAGCCTACGAAGTTACCAAAAAACGACTCGATAATACCTGCAAAACCTATGCAACAGTTGCAGGAAAAGAAATAATAACGCCGGATAATGTCGTATATTATAGAACAAAACCCCAAATTACTTTTGGACTGAACGACCCCGTGTACAATTGCAGGCATATTTCATTTAAAGGTGATAAATTTAGGGGGATAGTTGATGAAACAGGCTTTCCTTGTACTTATATCGTGTTTTGTATTGATATAGACGGATTTAATGAAAAAACAGGCTCTGCTAATTGTGATGATATAAAAGACATTTGTCCTTTTGGATATGGAATAAGAGCGGATGGAAAGATTTTAACCGGAAAAAGAGCAGATACTTGGCTTGAAAAAGGAAATTTAAATGACTAAAAAAGAAAAAATAATAGCAGTTTGTTTTGTATTGTCATTCATTTTTTGTACAGGTTCTTTGTTGTTTACAATTTACCTTAACAAACCTGAAGGCTATATTTTTAATATAGAAAGACTATTTCGCTAATCTGATTATTTCGTACAAATTTATTTTACTTGCTTTGCCTTTTATTGCTACATTTTTGATTGTAAAAGCATCGACATTTGTCTTTACTTTTTGATAAGTGCTTTCGCTAACAAGAAAGTTTGTTTTGTATACTTTATTATAATTTTCAATTCTGGATGCTGTGTTTACAGTATCACCTAATACAGTATATTCAAGGCGATTTTTTGAGCCGACATTTCCAACGAAAGCTTCTCCTGTAGAAATTCCAATCCCCATTTCTATTTTTGGTTTGCCTTCTTCAAGCCATTTTTCTTGCAAAAATTTTACTTTGCGAAGCATTCTTATTCCGCATTCTACAGCGTCCATTGCGTGAGTTTCGGATTTTTTCGGTTCGCCAAAAATAACAAGCATAGCATCTCCGACAAACTTATTCAAAACCCCGTTATGTTCCTCTATTATTGGCACTAAGGCACTAAAATATTCATTTAAAATTTCAGAAACCGAATCGGGATTCATATTTTCAGAAATTGCCGTAAAATTTCTTATATCGGCAAAAAGAACAGTCACATTGGCTCTTTTTCCGCCCAGAGAAACATTGTCTATATCATTTACGACTTTTTCCATAATATCGTATGACAAATATTTTCCCAAAACGTTTTTGATTTTGTTTTTTTTGAAATCTTCTCTTATATATTTATATAGATATATACACGTTAAACTGCAAATCAAAACATTACAAAATCTCAACTCGAGAGAATTTGAAATCAGTGCATAAATTATCAAAAAAATCAATGCACAAAAAAGAGATAAAGTTTTTAAATTCTTTTTTATAAACTCCATATTTTGATTGTATAATAATTTTTTAAAAATTGATAGCACTATTGTAAAGAAATTTTAAATTAATATTTGTAAAATTATATGTTCTTGTTAGAATTAATTATGTAAGATAAAATTGTATAGAATGTCCTTGCTTGGACATTCTATTAATAAGAAAATAATATACATTAAAACCCCAAGAAAGGCAGACAAAATGGGAATTAAAGGTAAAAACGATAAAATGGTTGTTCTTGCTTGTGAAGATTGCAAAGAAAGAAACTATACAACAACTAAAAATAAAAAAACAAACAAAGAAAGAATGGAATTAAACAAATACTGTCCTACTTGTAAAAAACATACTGTTCATAAAGAAACAAAATAGTATTTATTAATTCCCATAAAATAGATTTTAACAAAATTTGCGTCCTTAGTTCAGTTGGTAGAACGTCGGTCTCCAAAACCGGATGTCGAGGGTTCGAGTCCTTCAGGGCGCGAATTTAAAAAGAAAGAAAAACAATGAACGGTGAAAATATAACTCAACAAATAGCTACATATTTCAAAGGTGTAAAAGCTGAATGGGGCAAGGTTTCTTGGCCTACAAGACAACAAGTTTTAGCTGAAACTGTTATCGTAGTTCTTGTTGTTACTTTTTTTACAGTTGTTGTCTTTTTGATTGATATAATTTTTAAATTTTTGTTGGGCAAAATTTAAGTAAAGGTTGAAAAATGTCTGAAAAAGAAAACGAAATTCAAAATCTTCAAAACGAAGAAGAAAGCATCTATATTAGTAAAGAACCTACTCACAATATAGAAAAAGCTCCTGAAAAAAGATGGTATGTAGTACACACTTATTCAGGATATGAAAACAAGGTTAAAGTCAACCTTGAAAAACGTATCGAGTATATGAATATGGGTGAAAAAATCTTCAGAATTGAAGTTCCTCAAAAAACAGTTACTCAAGTTCGCTCAGGCAAAAAAACAAAAAAAGAAGAAAAGATATTTCCGGGATATGTCCTTGTTGAAATGATTATGGATGATGATTCTTGGTATGTTGTTCGTCACACAGCCGGAGTTACAAAATTTGTCGGAACAGCGAAAAAACCAATTCCTGCAAAATACTCAGAAATCAAGAAAATCATTCATAGTGGCCAACAAACAACTGCAAAAATTGAACTCGATGTTAAAGTTGGTGATAAAGTACGTATTATTTCAGGTCCGTTTGCTGAGTTTATCGGCGATATTACAGAAGTTTATCCTGACAAATCAAAACTTCGTGCTATGGTTTCAATTTTTGGACGTGAAACTCCGGTTGAATTAGAATACAAACAAATTCAAAAAGTATAAAATAAACAAAATGTCATTGTGGAAGGACTAAAAAGCCGAATAGTCCGCAAATACCACGAAAGGAGAATAAAATGGCACCAAAAACAAATAAAAAAATCACCGGCAAAATTAAACTTCAAATTGAAGCCGGAAAAGCAAATCCAGCACCTCCAGTTGGTCCTGCTTTAGGTCAAAAAGGTGTTAACATCATGGATTTTTGCAAACAGTTCAATGAAAGAACTGCTTCGCAAGCAGGATATATTATTCCTGTTGTAATTGATGTATATGAAGACAGAAGTTTTGATTTTGTTATTAAATCACCTCCGGCTGCTGTGTTAATTAAGAAAGAATTAAATTTACCAAAAGGTTCAGCAGTTCCTAACAAAACTAAAGTTGGACAAATTACTCAAGAACAACTTGAAAAAATCGCTAAAATTAAAATGAACGATTTAAATGCAACATCTATGGAAGCAGCAGTTGAAATGATTAAAGGTACTGCTCGTGCAATGGGTGTTACAGTAGCACAATAGTTACAGATGGGAGATAGCAAATTTGCTGTCGTTACTACCACAAAAGGAGAAAAAATGTCTAAATTAACAAAAAAACAAAAGAAAATAAATGAAATGTTGGCAGATTTCACTCAGCCTACAACTGCTCTAGAAGCAATTAAAAAACTTCAAGAAGTTTCTAAAGAAACATCAAAATTTGATGAAACTCTAGAGTGCCACATGCGTTTAGGTATTGATGTAAAACATGCTGACCAACAAATCAGATCAACTACTGTTTTACCTGCTGGCTTGGGTAAAGATGTTAGAGTTTGCGTTATTGCAAAAGCTGATTTAGTTCCTGCTGCAAAAGAAGCTGGTGCAAACGAAGCTGGTTCTGAAGAAATTATCGACAAAATCGCTGGCGGTTGGTTTGAATTCGATACATTAATTGCAACACCTGATATGATGCCAAAACTTGGTAGATTAGGTAGAGTTCTTGGTCCTAAAGGTTTGATGCCAAACCCAAAAACAGGAACTGTTACTGTTGATGTTGCAAAAGCAGTTAAAGATGCTAAAGCAGGTAAAGTTGAATTCCGTGCTGACAAACAAGGTATGATTCACGTTCCTCTAGGTAAAGTTGGTTTTACTACAGACGACTTGATGAAAAACTATGCAACTTTGGCTGATGCTATTATAAAAGCAAAACCATCTGCTGCAAAAGGTACATACTTGAAATCAGTATATCTTTCTACAACAATGGGCCC
>CAKUUG010000002.1 GCA_934692665.1 uncultured Candidatus Melainabacteria bacterium
TTTAGAAAAAAGAACTTGAGTGAATTTCATTTCATCAGGTTCTTTTTTTATGCTTTGTTTTCGATTCCTGCTTCATAATTTTAATTGTTATACAAAACAATTTGCACAACTGGATGATGCTCAATATGAAAAAGCGATAGGACTTATAAAAAAGGGAGCAGATAGTGATGATGTATTTGAAGAATTAATAGGTTTTTCTGATATAGATGAAGATTAATTGAAATTATTTTAATGTATCATACATTCTTTTGATTTCTTTTATATCTTGCCACATGAGCCATTTTGGGCTGCCTTTTTCTTTTGAATCATTTCTTAATAAATATGACGGATGAAATATTGGCATCATTTTGCTTCCATTTGGGCCGTCGAACCATTTCCCCCTTGCTCTTGTGATTCCTTTTTCATTTGGCAAAAGGGAATTTAGTGCAATATTTCCACAAACAAGAATAATCCTTGGCTTTAAAATCTCTATTTGTGCATCTAAAAATTCTTTGCATAAAGATTTTTCTTCGGGCAGCGGGTTTCTGTTTTCCGGAGGCCTGCATTTTATTGTATTGCAGATGTAGACATCTTTTTGTCTAGATAAACCAACTGACAAAAAAATTCTATCCAACAATTGTCCTGCACGTCCAACAAAAGGTAAACCCTTCATATCTTCCCAATATCCGGGGGCTTCGCCTACCAGCATTAATTTTGAATTTGGTATTCCGTCAGAAAAAACAACATTGTGTCGTGTTTTTGACAAAGGGCATTTTTCACAATGAATACATTTTTGTTTAATTTCTTCTAATTTTTCGTACATAATTATTCTTTGTTGTATAAGAATCTTGTTCCATTAACAAAACTCTTTACAATTGCATTTGCAAAAGTTCCTCTTGCTGACCAGTAAGAAGTATGAGCAAGCAAAGCTGACCTTTTTGACCAGATTTTTGAATTGTCATAAATAACGCCTTTTGGGTTGTTTATTTTTATATCTAAAATATCTTCTATTTCTTTTATAGACAAATTATTTCCAGAAGGAAATCCAAGAGGATCTTCTCTGAAATTAACGGTCAAGAAATATATTCCATTTTCAAAGATATATTTTAGCATATATTTTGAATAAAATGTGATTTCATAGTCTTTGTCTGCTATATCTGAATAAAACAAAGGTAATGGGCTTGCAAAATTAACAACAGCTTTTACTCTGTCTTTTGGTGCACAAAATTCTTCTGTTACGGTATCTATATTTAAGTAGTTTTCTTTCAAAAGTTTTTCGTTTTGATTTAGTACAAAATGTCTATCATTGGATAATGTCCCGATGTTGCCTTTGTTGTGCAATAGTGCAGACAAACAAGTGTCGTTTTTTGGGTTATTATGAACAAAAGTAGAAAAATCTTTTGAAACATTCAGCAAAGAAAGAAATTTTTCCAGATTTATGTATGGCAGTTTGTATAGCATATATTGATATGTAACAAAAGTACCTGCACTATACCCGTACAAGACAACGTTTTGATTGTTGTCTGCAAGATACTTTACTCTGTCGTTTAATTCATCTAAAATCGAAAGCATATTGTGGTCTTTTTGCACCCAGATTGCATCATGCATAAATTGGGTCAATAAACTTCTAACTTCATAAGCAATCAGAGATGAATAGCCTTTTGAAATGTTTAATCTTTCTTTTACAAAATCAAGGTCTGTTTTGCTGTTGTAACCCCAAAAGAATATTTCAGGAGTAGGGTTGATTGTTAAATTGTGAATTTTTGACCAGTTTTTGATAGTTTGATTTTTTTCAAATTTCTTTTTTATTGTAGGATGAAGTTTGTTTACGCCTTTTGTATACCAATTTTTCATTTTTTCGTCATTGTTGTTTGAACCATTGATATATAAAAAAGTCAAATTAGTGTCTTCTATAGCAAAAGCATTTAGTGTAAAAATGCATAAAGTGAAAATAATTAAAATCTTTTTCATAAGAAGATTTTATCACAATTTTATTTTTTATATTGAATTAAATTCTTTCAAATCAGAACCGTTGCTTTTAAAAATTGATTTAGTATAAAATATTCTCCTTGTGGTAAAGTTATTATGTTGTAGTAAAAACAAAACAACTTTATTAAATGAGGTTAAATATGAAAAAAGTTCTGTGTTTTGGCGATAGCAATACTTTTGGTTTTAATCCAAAAGATGGTAACAGATACTCAAAAAATGAACGCTGGAGCGGAATATTGTCTATTATTTCAAAAACAGAATTTGAAATAATAGAAGCAGGTTGCAATAATAGAACTTGTGTTGCAAAAAATGTTCAAGGAAAAGAATATATTGGTACAGAAGTTCTTGAAAAATATTTAAAATCAGACATAGACAAAGTAATTTTAGCTTTAGGTATTAATGATGTCCAATTTTTGTACGATGTTACAACAGATGATATAAAAAACGGAATGGAAAAATTGATTAATATTTCAAAAACAATCAATCCCGATATTGAAATTATTATTGTTTCGCCAAATAGAATTTCTGATGATATATTCGATGGATATTTTGTTTGTCAATTTGATAAAACTTCTATTGAAAAATCAAAATATATTTCTGAAAAATACCTTGAACTGTCAAAAAAATACAATTGTAAATTTTTGGATTTAAATAAACTGACAGAAGTTTCAAAATATGATGGGCTTCATTATGAAAAAGAAGAACATGAAAAAATTGCAAAAAAGATATATGAAATACTAAAAAAATAAAATTAATTTTTTAATTTTTTTCTCAAGTTTTTCCAGTCGGGACAGTGCTTTTCAACTTCCTTCCAAAAATCAATTGAATGATTTTTTATTTTTGTATGACACAATTCATGAATCAAAACGTAATCTATTGCATCAAAATCGTATTTCATTAAATTTATATTTAAATTTATATTGTTATCAAACGTGCAACTGCCAAACCTTGTTTTTTGGTTTCTTAAAGAAATTTTGTTGTAAGAAAAATTATATTTTTTGGCTAAAAAATTTAACCTAAATATTAGATACGCTTTTGCTTCTATTTTTAATGCTTTTAAATAAGCTTCGTATAGGGGTTTTTGAATAATGTCTGAATAAAAATCACAACAATCGTTATAATAAAAATAAACAACATTGTTTTTCATTTCTGTTTTTAAAACATCAGATTTTATGATTTTTAAAGTGTCGAATTTGGTTTTAAAATTCGGTGAAATAAAATTTTCTTGTATTTTAAAATTTTTTATTTTATCAAAATTCTTAATCAGAAACTCTTTTGCTGTTTTATATGGACAAAAATATGGCATAGTTACTAAAATACTGCCTTTTTCTTTTAGAGAGATTTTTATTGATTTTGAAAAAGGGTGTTTTTTGTATTTTATTTTAAAATCATCAATTTCTTCAATTTTTGTTTTGGGCATAAATTGATTATATCATCAAATTTTACTGATTTGATTTTTATTTTGCGATTTCCGAATATTCTCGATATTGCTCTAGAGTCATTTTACAAGCGTTAAAATACCCGAGAGAAGTTAATCTGTCTTTGCCACCTGATATGACTTCTTTGTAAAAATCTTCGTTTGTATTTCTGATTTTGTCTAGTAATTCATCTATTTCTTTTTCTGATGGATTTTTTTCAAAAGCAACCCAAGGTGTAGTAGAATTTTTTTCTGTTGTTATGTCGCCTCTTTTGTAAGGTTCTGTGATTTTAATTATTTTGTTTTTTAATTCTTCGTTGGGTTCTCCATAAAAATATATTGTAACAGGATCTTCTCTTAAGCCCCATTTTAAAATATCTGATGGAAATTTGTATTCAAAATTTCTTTCTTTTTCCAACAAATAATCTAATTGCCTAAATAAATCCGTGCCGGCTTTTACATTTAAAGAAGCTCTATATACATTGTTTTTATCAAAATTCACTCCGGTATGTTTCAAGAGCCAGCCCATAGCTTTACTTGTTCTTACGCTGAATCTTCTTGAAAACATATAAGTGCGGTTTATGTCACCAATTTTGTCTTTAAAATTGTCTTTTCCATAATTAATAGTGTATTTTCCTGTTTTTCTCAATTGCGAATAATTGTCATAGATTGTATCTTCCCAATTAATTTCACCGCTAAATTTTTTCTTTAGCTCATCCGTTGACAATTTGTGCGGATAATTTTTTACTATTTCATTTTTTTCTTCGTCTACATTTCCATATAGTCTATTGTAGCGAAGAGCATTTTCTATATTGATTCTTTCTTCTTTACTGGTTTTTTCTGCAGCGACTATTTCTTCTTTAGAATTGTTTTTTAGAATACTCATTGCTGAATTAAAATCAATAGGACTATGCTTAATTGAAAAATCGATTGCTTCCATAATGTCTTCTTTTGGTATTTTTGATACCACAGATGTTATTGCATCTTCTATATAGAAACATCTTTCTTCATCGATTTCTTTGTATAATTTTTTTGCTTCTTTGAAATTTTGTTTTACTTCTTTAATATCTTCTGAACTATCGACTATAGGCGAAAAAGCTGCATACTTTACTCCTTTAATAACTTTGTCATCTAAAGCACTTAATATAAAATCTTTCTTTTCATCTGAAAGCTTTTCGTCATTTATTGCTTTTAGCCAGCCATCGTCTGCTGTATACAAATTAAGTATTTGTCTTTCGTTTAATCCTTTGTTAAGTAATTTGTCAATTGCATCAAAATCCACAATACAACCTGTAGTGCCTTCAATTTTTTTAAACAAATCAATGTAGCGAGCCTTTTTGTCTTCATCTGAAAAACCTGTCGTATGTCTTACCAAATAAAAATCAGCACTGTATTTCACCATATCATTGATGGTTTTTTCTTTTTCTTCTTTAGAAAGAATTTCTCCTGTGTCTGATAAAATATCTTCTACTTCTTCTTTTGCTTGCATTCTTTTTTGCTTTAAACTTTCAGACAAAGTAAAATCGTCCGGTTTTGAAGTAAAGTTTAGCTTTTTTATAGAATTATTTGGTAATAAAAATTTAATGTTATTTTGTAAAAAATTAATCTTGTTCATACTTTTTCCCTTGGTGATTTTGCTTTTGTACAACGTATGAAAAAGCAAATTTTTTACAATTTAGAAACTGTTTATTTACAATAATTAATACTTTTATTCGTCTTTAAAAATTTTTAGATGTCTTTCTTTTCCTTCACCTACGCTGATTGATTTGTAACCGTATGCTTCAACAAGTTCGTGTTGAAGTTTTCTTACAGTTTTTTCTTGTGGCTGAAGTTCAACCGATATGCCGCCTTCTGACAGTTTTGCTATGGCTGCATTTGTTTCTTCTAAAGCCAGTTCTGTTGAATCTTTGTAATCGGTGTAGTTGTGGACTTCTTGGTTTTCTTGTGTTAAATTTAGTGCTTCTTTTAATACTCTTTGAATTTGGCTCATAGAGTTTGTTCTTACGAAAAATACAGGCAAATGATACTCGTTTGCTGTTGCCAGAATTTTTGTTCCGCCTTTGGCAAAATTTTTGTGTGCAATTACAAAATCAGCTTCTTCGACAGCTCTTACGATTGTTGCATCTATGTCAAGTCTTTCTATTATTTTATCTACAATTGACCTAGAAACCGCATAGATGTAGATTTTTTTGTGTTTTTTGTTTTCTTTAATATATTTTTGGCGATTAAAACTGAAACTCAAAGAAGAACTGCTTGCGTCTTGTACTTTTTTGTCTAATTCTTCAACTTTTTTCAAGATACTAATTTCTTCTTTTTTTTCTTTATAATTGCCGTCTACTTTTCTGATTTCCGGTGTAATCGGCCAACCTCTTAAAATATAATCTACAGCTGTTGCAGAATCTTTGTATATTGCAAGAGTGTTTCTATCGATAATTTCTATTACAATATCGAAAGTCGGTTGTTTTTGTCTTTCTAATACGGTTTTTTGGCAACCTCTGTGTTTTGCTTCATCATCACCTAATGTTACAGTGTCAATTCCTCCAATTAAGTCTGACAAAGTCGGGTTTTTGATTAAATTGTCAAGAGTATTACCATGTGCTGTTGCAATCAACATTACACCACGTTCGGCTATAGTTCTTGCAGCTGCTGCTTCCAATTCTGTTCCTATTTCATCAACAACGATAACTTCAGGGGTGTGATTTTCGACTGCTTCTATCATTATGTCTTTTTGAAATTCAGGTTGAGAAACCTGCATACGTCTGGCTTTTCCGATAGCAGGATGTGCGACATCCCCGTCGCCTGCGATTTCGTTTGATGTATCTACAACAACAACACGTTTTCCTAATTCATCCGCCATAAGACGTGTGATTTCTCTAAGTTTTGTCGTTTTGCCGACTCCAGGACGACCCAAAAATAAAATTGATTTGTTTTGAATAACAAAATCTCTTATACACTCTATCGTACCTGTTATTACTCTGCCTATACGACAGGTAAGACCAACAATTTTTCCTTGTCTGTTTCTTATTGCACTAATTCTATGCAAAGTACCTGCAATACCTGAACGATTGTCATTTGTAAACTCAGGAAGCTGTTCGGTAATAAAATCTAAATCCTCACGTGTTATATTTTCTGTCCCGAGTGGAAGAATTTTTCCATTGCCGAATCTTATCTCAGGTATTCTTCCTATATCTAAAACGATTTCAATTGCATCATCCAAAAGCCCCTCTTGGATATTGCGACGTATCCTGAGGGGCAAAATTTCTATTAATTTTTCTATATCATTTTGAAATTGTACTTCGCTCATTTTTCTTTTAACCTTGTTACCTTTTCTAATAATATAATGCCCAAATTGAAAAAACAATTTACATTTTTTTTAAAAATTGAAACACTTTGAAATAATGTATTTATAACACTTTTGGGGTATTAAACCACAAATGAAACAATCTTATTTTAAGAATTGTTTCATTTGTTTAATGAAAAAATGTTATTAAAATAAGATTAATTATTGAATCTAAAAACCATTATATCGCCGTCTTCTACGACATAATCTTTGCCTTCAAGTCTTGCAACACCCTTTTCTCTGGCACCTGCCCAAGAACCTGCATTGATAAAATCATCATAAGATACGACTTCTGCCTTGATAAAACCTTTTTCAAAATCAGTATGAATAACACCTGCTGCAGCCGGAGCTTTTGTACCTTTTGTAATTGTCCAAGCTCGAACCTCTTTTTCGCCTGCCGTTATGTAAGTCCTTAAATTTAAAATATCATAAGCAGATTTAATCATTTTTTCAATACCGGAATTTTGGATTCCTAATTCAGATAAGTAATTTTTCGCTTCTTCTTCGCCTAATTCAACCAGTTCTTCTTCCAAATTTGCACAAATAAGAACTACTTGAGCGTTTTTGCCTGCATAGTCGACTACTTTTTTTGTGTAGTCATTTCCATCTTTCAAATCTGTTTCTGATACATTTGCACAGTAAATAACGGGTTTTGACATTAACAAATGGCAAAAATGAAGTGCTTTCTTTTCGTCTTCTGTAAAGTCTGAAGAATCAATAAATTGTCCTTTTTCTAAAAATGGCATACATTTTTGAATTACGCTATCTTGAATTTTTGCTTCTTTGTCGCCTGATTTTACTTGTTTTGCAATACGTTTTGAGATATTGTCCAATGTTGCCATATCGGCAAGAGCAAGTTCTGTATTTATTGTTTCAATATCGTCAATAGGGTCTATTTTTCCATTAACGTGGATAGTGTTGACATCATCAAAACATCTTACAACTTGGACAATGGCATCACATTCTCTAATATTGTGCAAAAACTGATTTCCAAGGCCTTCTCCTTTTGAAGCACCTTTTACAAGTCCTGCGATATCTACAAACTCAATCGCTGTCGGAATTACTGTTTGTGTATGAACGAGTTCTTTTAATTTGTATAATCTTTCATCAGGAACATTTACAACTCCAACATTGGGTTCAATTGTACAAAACGGATAATTTGCACTTTGTGCATTTTTGGCACTGGTTAGTGCATTAAATAATGTTGATTTTCCAACGTTTGGGAGTCCTACTATTCCTACTTTTAACATAATTTTTCCTTAAAAATACTCATACTTTACTGATTTTAACACAAATAAAAAAAAAGAGCTTAATTAAGCTCTTTTTTCTTCTTTATTTCCATAGACTTTTGTAAATTTCAACCTTGAACAATAATCGATTAAATCTTTTTTAATTTCAGGACACAAGATATACAGTACGATTATGTTTGGTACGCACATTGCCATCATCATAGCATCTGTAATATTAATTACTGATTTTACGTTCATTACAGAACCTACAACGATAAAAATACAGTATATTAAATTAAATGTTAATGCACGTTTTCTGCCTTCACCAAACAAGAATGTCCATGCTTTTTGTCCGTAATATGCCCAAGAAATCAAAGTAGACAATGCAAACAAAATTGCGATAATTGACAATATTACAGGGAAAAATGGAATTACTGACTGAAAAGCATTAGAAGCCAGTTCTATACCTGAAATTTCTTTTGCTGCATGGGTGCAAGCTCCTGAAAATATTATTGCAAAAGAAGTAAATAAACAAAGTACTCCTGTTAAAAATGTTTCCAATAAAGCAACAAAACCTTGTGAAACCGGTTCTTTTGTTTGAGCCGTTGCGTATACAATGGCAGCCGCTCCTGTTCCTGCTTCGTTTGATTGAACGGAACGTCTTAAACCTATTATTATCGTACCCAAAACACCACCTGCAACTGCTGTCGGGTGAAATGCCTCTCTTATTATTAGCCACAAAGCTGAAGGTATATTCATAATGTTAGCTAAAATTACAATCAAGCCTGAAACAATATACATAAGGCACATTGTCGGAACTAGAATGGTTGTTATTTTTGCAATACTTTTAATACCACCAACAGTAACAAGCCCAACCAACACTGCAACAATTAACCCGAAAATCCAAGTTGAACCAAAAAGAATACTATGTTCTCCACCTGTAATAAATACAAATTGGTGTGCAGATTGGTTGATTTGTATCATGTTTCCACCGGTAATGCCACCGCCGATGCAAAGAAGTGCAAATATTACAGACAATGGTTGTCCAAGCCAACGCATTTTTCTTCTTGTTAAACCATGTGCAATATAGTGCATAGGGCCGCCTGATACAGAACCATCTTCGTTAAAACGTCTGTATTTTACAGCAAGTGTTGCCTCTACAAATTTTATGCTCATTCCTAAAAACGCACCTATAAAAATCCAAAATGCAGCTCCAGGACCTCCGATTGAAATAGAAATTGCAACACCTGCAATAGAACCTATACCAATAGTACCTGATAATGCGGTTGCAAGAGCTTGAAGAGATGAAACTTCACCGCAGCCATCATTTTTTTCTGATTTTTCAGCAGGTTTTACTATTAAATCAATAGCGTGTTTAAAACCCCAAATTGAGATGCCTTTGAAATATATTGTAAAAAATATACCTGCAAAAAGTATCCAAAAAATTATCAAAGGAACTTTTGTTCCAAAGAAATTAATCTGATAAAAAATAATGTCTGCAACAGCATCAGAAAAAGGAGCAATGTGTTTGTCCATAAATTCATCTACTGTCATGGCAAAAACACTGTTAGTTAAAGTAAGAAGTGTTGTTAATGCCAAAAATAAAAATTTCCTCATTTTTCTTAAAAACCCTTTCTAATATATTGGGAGTAGGTCTATTCTAGCAAGAATACGCTTAAAATACTATTTGAATTCTTTAAATTTTAACATTTCGCAAACTCTACTATCTTAAAACTGTTTTTATATTATCCTTAGAGTATGGAAAAATTAGTTAAAATTTTATGTGTTTGTTTTTTGTTTGCAATTTTAAATTTAAAAGCAATAGCAAAAGAAGTTAAGTTTGTTCATATTACAGATATCAATCTTAAACAAGAAAATGCCTATAAATTACGAAGGACAATTAAAGAAATAAATGCCATGAACGATATTGATTTTGTTGTTTTTGGCGGCAATAATATAGCAAAAACAAACATAAATAACTTAAATTATTTTATGTATCTTCTAAAAACTTCTAAAAAACCGACTTATGTACTTTTGGGAGCTACAGATGTTGCAACATCAACAGGCATAGATAAAAAATACTATCTAAAAAGAGTTCGTAAAGCCAGATTTTTTAGACATCCAAAAGAACCTAATTATATTTTCAAAAAAAACGGATATGTTTTTGTTGCAATGGATGGCAGTAAGCAGTATTTTCAACAGTCAAACGGTTGTTACACAAAAGATGAACTTCGTTGGTTAGACAAAGTTCTTACAAAATACAAAAATCAAAATGTCATCATATTACAACATTTTCCAATTGTACAAACAGATTCTAGTTGGCTTCAAACAGCAAGAGTTGATGAGTATTGGAAAGTTTTAATGAAGCATAAAAATGTAAAAGCGATAGTATCCGGTCATTATGGTTCAAATCAAGAAGAAAATATCAATGGAATTTTTAATATAATTACAGAAAGCTACTCCAAAAATGGCGCTTACAAGGTAATTACGCTTGATTTAGAAGATAATTTTATTGGCACATATCTAGTAAAATAACTGATTGAAATTTTGGGTTTATAAATCTATAATAATGTCAAAAATATAGGAGGCATTATGAAAGAAAGATTTTTGAATATTTTAAAGTGGTTTTTTATTGCTTTAGGGGTGTTATTTTTTGCTCAAATTGTGTTTTTTGTAATGATAATTATTTTTGCAAACACATTTAGGATTGATAAAGTTTCTGATATAAAATTGAAACCTCAAAAATATAATCTAAAACAAATGGAAAAAATCATTGAATATGCACAAAACTACAGAGATGAAAACGGAAAATTCCCAAAAGCAATACAAGATATCAAAATGAACAAGAATTTTGAATACAACTACTCTACTTCTCAGGATGATGATTGCTACAAAATTGAATTAAAAAACACAAAAACAAATGCAACAAAACAATATGAATACTGTAGTATTCAAAAAGATGGTTTAACTTCTACATCTGAAAATTTCATAGAAACAAAATAATAAATAAAGTAAAAAAATTAAAAGCCGGCTTGTTTGCCGGCTTTTAAAGTGAAATTGTTATTTTTCAAACTTTTTAAATAATATTGAAGCATTTTGTCCGCCAAAACCAAATGAATTAGTTAAAGCATATTTTACATCCGCTTCAATTGCTTTGTTTGGTACATAATTTAGGTTTGCAACTTCAGGATCTTGGTTTTCAAGATTTATTGTTGGTGGAATAATTCCTTCTGTTAGAGTTTTTATACAAACTATTGATTCTGCAGCACCTGTTGCACCAATCATATGACCATGCATTGATTTTGTTGATGAAACTTTTAGGTTGTTATTTTCGGACAAATCGCCAAAAACTTTTGCTATTGCTTGTGATTCGGCAATATCTCCCAGATGAGTAGAAGTGCCATGGGCATTTATGTAATCTACTTCTTTTGGAGTGATGTTTGCATCTTTTACTGCGTTTTCCATTGATTTTGCTGCACCTGCACCTGTCGGGTCGGGTGCAACCATATCGTATGCATCACCTGTTTGGCCATAACCAACAATTTCCGCATATATTTTGGCATTTCTTTTTAGGGCATGTTCTAATTCTTCTACAATCAGGCATGCTCCACCTTCTCCCATAACAAAACCATCTCTGTCAATGTCGTATGGTCTTGATGCTTTTTGTGGCTCATCGCATCTTTTTGATAGAGTTCTTGCTGCTGTAAATGCACCTATTCCTATATGCGTCATAACGGCTTCTGCTCCGCCTGCAATAATTACATCAGCATCATTGTATTGAATAGAACGGAATGCATCACCAACGCAATGTGCACTGGTTGCACAAGCAGTTACGATTGCTTTATTAACACCTTTTGCACCATGACGCATAGAAACCCTGCCTGCTGCCATATTTGGGATAAGCATAGGAACAGTAAATGGAGAGCATTTTGTAGGGCCTCTATCGATAATGGCTTTGTGATTTTTTTCAAATGTATCAAAACCACCCGCACCGGAGCCTACAATAACCCCTACTCTATAAGGGTCTTCTTTTGAAATATCTAAGCCGCTATCTTTTACTGCTTCATCCGATGCAACGCAAGCAAATTGGGTAAATCTGTCCATACGCTTCATTTCTTTGGCGTCTAAAAGTTCTTTTTCTTTTACTTCATCTTCAAAAGTACTTACTTCTCCGCCGAATGTAACGCTATGCCCTTCTAGAGGCATTCTGGTTATTGTTTTAATACCGGATTTACCTTCTTTTAATGAGTTCCAAAATTTGTCAACTCCACATCCATAAGGACTAACAATGCCAATACCGGTAACAACTACACGCCTTTTATTCATATCTCTCCTCAAATCTAATTTTTTAATGGTCAACATTGATTTAAAACAAAAGACTGTTGCAGCTATTTGTTGCACAGTCTTTTGATTGATAGTAAAGTAAACTTACTTATTGGTGAGCTTCGATATAAGAAACTGCATCTTGAACTGTTGCGATTTTTTCTGCATCTTCATCAGGAATGTCGCAACCGAATGCTTCTTCGAAAGCCATAACTAATTCAACTGTATCTAATGAATCAGCACCTAAATCACCAGCAAATGATGCTTGTGGTGTAACAGTTGATTCATCTTCAATACCAAGTTGGTCTATTACAACTTTTTTTACTTTTTCAAAAATTTCTGTACTCATTTTTACCTCAATTAAATAATACTTTCTATTTACTACATGCTCAATTATATAAGCTACAAGTTTTTTTTGCAAATTTATAAATTTATTTTTCTGGAAAAACCTATATTATGCCTGTATTACTTGTTTTTATTGTGTAGTTTTGTAAATAATTAAATTTTTCAATGGATATTTTTATTGGTGAAATTTATTATAATGTTTCCATGGAAAAACCCGAAAAAAACGGAATTGTTCACAAATTGCTTTTGCTTGTTAATATTTTGATTAACAAAAAACTTTCCAAAACAGACATAATTTCTGAATTTCAAAAAAAGAATATATCCGTTTCAAAGACTTCCATTGATAAATACATTCGGATTTTGACCGATAATGGCTTTTCTGTTAAAACTGAAAAAGAAAAAGGCAAAAATATATATTTTTTGGAATTTGATATAGAAAAAAATAACCTAAATGAAGAAAGCGAAGCTGTTTTTCAAGAATTAAAAAAAATAATCATTTCTCAAAAAGATTACAATTTTGTAAAAAATTCAGTTTATATGTTCTATAAAATCGCATCTTGCTTCGATAAAGATTCTATTTCTAAAGTTGCAAATTTTGGCTATTATTCTACGATAAACTGGTTTTTGGTGAATGAATTAGAAAAACACTGCTATGATAAAGATATTATTTTAATTGAATATATTTTACCAAATGCCACAAATAGAGAAATAACAATCCATGCAGACAAACTAAGCATAAGAGGAAAATCGGCGAGATTGTATTTGGTTGGTGCGATTGGAAATAGCTCTTGTTTTTCAAATTTGCCTGTTGATAGAATTTTTGCAATTAAAAAAGTTTTAAGAAAAAAAGTTTGCTTTGAATTGCCGACAAGATTTTTGAAATATACAATTTCTAAAAATAATTTTATAGAATCCGGAATCGAAGACGATGAAACCCTGTTAACTATTGATAACGACAGAGTAACTATACTTTCGCCTGTAATTGACGAATTTTTGATTGCACAAAGAATTTTGTACCATTGTCCGGAGGTTTATTATATTTCTGATGAAAAAATAAAATCCATTGTTTTTGAAAAACTCAAAAAACTGGAGGAAATTTATGGAAAATAACATATCGAAAATCCCAATCAGAATTCTTTTGAGGCTTTTTAACAGAAATGTATCTAAAGAAAAAATACTAAAAGAGTTTTCCATTAAAGAAACTACGTTTTATAAATATCTTCAATACATCAAAGAAGCAGGCTTTATTGTTGAAAATGAAAAAAATATTTTTAAGATAGCTGCTTTTTGTGATTTTTTAAATTTCAGTGATATCGATGTAGAATTTTTTGTTGATATTTTAAATGCAGCAGATGATTATCTGTCTTTTGAAAAAGCTAAAATATTTAAAAAATATTTTATGAAGTCTTTAAAATTTTCAAATTTAGAAACATTTGAAAAAATAAAAAACAAATATGAAAATCTGAAAAACAAAAATACCAAACAATCAAAAATCGACTTATTTAACAAATATATTTCAAGTGGCAAAACGCTCAATATAATAACAAAAGACGAAAAGAAACTTCTAATTAAGCCAAAAAATTTGGTCTATAAAAAAAATTCTGTTTGTTTGAATTTTTTCAATAAAAAAGACAAAATAAACCAGATGCTGCCTCTTGAATCTATTTTAAAAATAAATGTTGTATCTGATAGTGATGTATATATTGAAAATCCTAAAGAAACAATATTTGAATTAAATGGAAAGTTAGCCATGAGCTACATTCTAAAAGAAAATGAAAGAATAATAGACAAGATTGACAATAAAATTGTCATTGCAAATTCTGATGGTAATAAAAATTATTTATTTAAAAGACTTTTGCGATATGATATATTTTGTAAAGTGCTTTTTCCAAAAAAAGATGTTGAAGATTTTAAAATATTTATTAAAAATTCAATCGAAAGTATAACCAAATGCTAAACAAAAAAATACAAAGGATATATTTGTCATTAGGTGCTATATCACTTTTTCTTTCTTTAACAGTGATAACGATAGTGCCATTGTTGATGCAATTCGTTTTTAAAAATGGTTGTTTTAGAATATTTTTTTCTGCTGCAGAACTTTTCTTATTAATCTTGTGTAGCGTTTTTTATCTTTTTTCTCAAAGATACTACGCTTTTCAACTTTGCAGTTTTGGTTTTGCTTTTTTGCTCTTTTATTTATTTAAAGGATTGTTTGTGCTTTTTTGCGTGTAAATAAAATTTTCAGCTTACATAAAAAAATACATAAAAAAAGATGACCTTTGTTTATGCAGTCATCTTTTTTAAAAGTTATACTTTTCTTTTTCTTGCAGCTTCAGATTTTCTTTTTCTTTTTACGGATGGTTTTTCATATCTTTCTCTGCGTTTAATTTCTGATAGAATACCAGCTTTTTGAATTTTTTTCTTAAATCTTTTTAAAGCTGATTCGATGCTTTCGTTTTCACGAACTCTAACTTCTGGCATGTTTTTCACCTCCTTCGTGAATTAAAGTTACTTTTCATTTGATACTAACATAAAGAAAAATTCCCGTCAAATCTTGATGTTTTTGAGAAAATAAAATTTACAAAACTTAATATTTTACTGTGTATAATATATTCAAATATCAGTGTTGTTAGAAAAGGAAAAATAAAAAATGAAAGTTAACTTTGTTGCAAAGTCACCTAGTTTTGCTCGTGCATTAACACAACAAGAAGAGCAAGGACTAAAAAAGGCCACAAAACAAGCATTAGACGAGTTGGGTATCGACCAAATAAGCACTACTTTTTTTGATTTCACTATGCCAAATGACAAATATAATACTGGTATTGGAACTACATTTTCAAAAAAAGGTATAGAAACAGCTGAATTTGCAAACGCATATTTTGGCATGACAAATTTGCAAGTCGGACCTCAAGGTGAAGTATCCGATTTTATTCGTTCTCCTTATTCTGGAACAACTTTTTCATTGGGGATGCAAAATATTTCTCCTGAAAAGTTGACTACAAAAGAATATGGAAAAATATTAACAACAAAAGATTTGAATTCTTCTTTATACACAACAACAGTTAAAGATGACTCATCTGTAGATTATAAACATGTTTTTTCAGAAAAAGAAGGCATAAAACCTTTAATGAAAACTGCTTTTAAAAATTTTGAAGAACTGGATGAATCTTCAGAACTAAAGAAAGATTTTGAAAAATTTAAAAAGAATAACTCATATTGGCTTGAAAGAGATTCTTTGTTTGAGGCGTTAGCTTATGAATATGGGAGCGAAGATTCTTCTTCTTGGGATGAAAAAGATAAAAATCTTTTCGCTAATGAAAACAAAATTGACCACAAAAGAATTAAAGAACTAAAAAAAATAAATGATGATGATAACGTCAATATTGTTGAATTTAATGAGTTTGTTCAATTCATTGCGGACAAGCAACAACAAGAAACAAAAGCATCTTTAAACAAATTGGGTATTACAATCAGCGGCGATTGTCATATCGGTTTCCCGCAAAAAGAAATTTGGGCTCACAAGAGTGCTTTTTATGATAACGGTGCTATGTTTGGCTGCGACAGAGATGGCAACGGACAATTTATTACTTGTTGGACAGAAGCTCCTGATGTTTCAAAATTGGACAAAGAAGCCGGTGAACTATACAGACAAAAATTTGCAATGTTAATGAAAAGAAACAATGGAATAAGAATCGATGCTGCTTGGCAATTGGTTTATCCTACTCTTGTTTTGCCGACACAAAAAGATGCAGATGGAAATATGAGAGGTGTTCTTGCTCACAATCAGTCTGAAGTCGGTGCAAAAATTATAAATATCTTGAAAGAAGAAGCAAAAAAGGCAGGCGTGAGTGAAAACAGAATAAACTTGGAAATGTTGGATGGTGCAGGAAAGAGCTGGAAAGCATTAAACAACCCTGAAGTGAAATCTGCAATAAAAGATATGAACTGTATTCATACTATGCAATATATGGGAAAAACTTGGGGTTATGCAGGTCATTATAGAAGTAAAAATGCCGGTGCATTTAATCATTCTACAGAAATGGCAATAGGAACCCATGACGACAAACCCGCAAAAACTCTTGCTTCTAATATGTCAGACGAACAGATTAATATTATGTCTAGAGAACTTTCCGTAAATCACAATTTCTTTAATAATATGAAAAATAGAGTCAATGGTTTGTTTGCAATGTTGTTTACAAACACTCCAAAAAACTATCTTGAACCTAAAGGCAGAGTCTCTATGACGATTACTGACGCAGTTGGCAGTGATAGAAGAATTAATGTTCCGAATACACAAAAAGGAAATTGGGAATTTAGATTGGGTGAAAATTGGGAAAAAGAATATTTTGAAAAATTAGCAGACAATTCTGCATTTAATTTGCCTCAATCTTTATCTATGGCACTAAAAGCAAAAGAAGGGACTTCTGATTTGACACGTAAATTGGACAATTATTCAGAAATCTTAAAATCTGATGGCCCCATGACAAGAAATGAAGCAAATAAATTAAACCAAAACGCATAATTATACGATACAAAATAATCATTTAAAAAGCCCGTCTTGTTTATCGAACGGGCTTTTTTGAAAAACATCTGATTTTATTAGTTTTCTTTCTTTTTAATTAGTTTAGATAAAACATTCAATATTAACAATACGCCAATCAAACTCAATGCAATAATAATAAATCTACTTTTAGTGCTTACAACAATGATTGATAATAAAGCACATATCATAGAAAAACCTGCCAATAATAATACGAGTTTGTCTTGCGAGTAGCCGGCATGGAGCAGTTTGTGATGGATATGTTCACTATCTGCAACAAATGGGCTTGTGCCTTTAATTATTCTTCTGATTGATGAATATGCTATATCCATCAATGGTATTGCTAAAATCAAAATAGGCAGATACATAGAAACGTCGGAACTTACTTTTACAACGCCTGTAATCGATAATGTTGCAAGTAAAAACCCTGCATATAAAGCTCCGGAATCACCCATAAATATTTTAGCAGGATTGTAATTGTACATCAAAAATGCACACATTGCTCCCATCAAAATAAATGCCATAAGGGCGTTTATTGGACATTCCGGTGCTAAAACCAAAGATACAATACCGATTGTAAGAGATGAAATACTAACAATAGAACCTGCCAGACCATCTATTCCGTCTATAAAATTGATTGCATTTGTAATTCCTACAATCCATAATAATGTAATCGGATAAGACATCAATCCCAGATTCAAATTCGGACCAAAAGGATTGTAGAATGTTTCTATTCTAATCCCTAAAAGCATAACGATAGTTGCTATTGCTACTTGTAGAAATAATTTGAATTTTGCATTCAGACAATATACATCATCAACAAGCCCCATTAGAAACATTAATGAACCACCAACTATAATTGCGCTGAGTCCTTGACCTTTTGGGTAATAGCTCAATAAAACAAGTAACAAAAATGTTAATGATACAGAAAACCAAACCGCAACGCCACCAAGACGAGAAATCTGCCCATGGTGAATTTTTCTTTCGTTTGGTACATCGACGAGATTGTTTTTTTTGGAAAATGCTATTACTACAGGAACAGCAAAAATTCCTATCAAAAACGCTATAATTGTTCCTAGAATGTGAGCTTGAGATAATTTAATAATCATACTTTACCTATTATTCATACAGTGGAAATTTTTTACATAATTCTAAACTTTGTTGTTTTAAAGTTTCGATTTTTTCCTTTTCAAGTATAGCATTAGATATTATTTGTGCAATTACTTTCATATCTTCTTCTTTCATACCTCTGGTTGTGACAGCTGCTGTTCCGATTCTGACTCCGCTTGTTACAAATGGGCTTTGGGGGTCGTTTGGGACTGTATTTTTGTTTGCTGTAATGCCAACTTCTTCTAAGAGATTTGCAACATCTTTTCCTGTTTTATTCAATCGTCTTAAATCAAGAGTCATAACATGGTTTTCCGATTTGTTGCCTACAATATCAATGCCATTATTTATTAATTCTTGTGCTAATACTTTTGAATTTTTAACAACTTGAGTTGCATATTGTTTAAATTCTTCGCTCATAGCTTCTTTTAAGGCTACTGCTTTTGCTGCAATAATATGTTCTAAAGGTCCGCCTTGAATTCCAGGAAAGACAGCTTTGTCTATACCTTGGGCATGGATTTCTTTGCACATGATAATTCCGCCACGTGGTCCTCTTAGGGTTTTGTGGGTAGTGGTAGTGACAAAATCAGCATAAGGTACGGGATTTGGATGAACCCCTGCTGCAACAAGTCCTGCAATGTGTGCCATATCAACCATTAAATATGCACCAACTTCATCTGCGATTTTTCTGAATTTTTCAAAATCAATAATTCTAGAATAGTTGCTTGCACCTGCAATGATTAATTTTGGTTTGTGAACTTTGGCTTTTTTTTCAACATCGGCATAGTCGATTATCCCGTTTTCATCTACTCCGTACGAAATTACGTTGTAGTTTGTACCTGAAAAATTAACAGAACTACCATGGGTCAAGTGTCCTCCGTTTGATAAATCCATACCCAAAATAGTATCGCCTGTTTTTAGGGCATAGAAAAACACTGCCATATTCGCTTGTGCACCGGAGTGCGGTTGAACATTTGCGTGGTCGCAGCCAAACAATTCACAGCATCTTTTTTGTGCCAATTCTTCAATTTTGTCTATAAAAGTGCAACCGTTATAATATCTTTTGTGTGGCTTTCCTTCTGCATATTTGTTTGTCAAAACTGTTCCTGCCGCTGCCATTACGGCTTTTGATACAAAATTTTCTGAAGCAATTAATTCAATTGTTTCTTGTTGTCTTTTTAGCTCATCTTTGATATAACCTGCAATTTCAGGATCTTGTGCTTTGATTATTTCTAGTTCCATATTGTCTCCTCTTTCTTATTTAATTTTACATAAAACAAAAAGTATTGACAAAAATTACCTTGTTTCTAAATAAGAATTAATAATTTTACTGTAAAACTGCAAATCTTTAAGAGAAGAAGTCTTAAATACGTTGTTCATATCTTCGATTAATTCTTCTTTTGATTTTAGATGCCCAAAATCAAACAACTCTTTTGCCTCTACTTTTAATGCTTTACATAATTTTTCAAGATTTTCTTTTTTGGGGAGCTGTTCTCCTGTTTCTAATTTGCTTATATTATTTAGCGATTCCATTCCAACAAGCTCTGCAAGTTCCTGTTGACTAAGGTTTGCTTTTTTTCTCAGTTCTTTTAATCTTTTGCCAAATTTAACGGTAAGTTTCATTTTTGTTTCCCTTTTTATTTAGATTAAAAAGGAATTTCAATATTTAAAATAGATTAGTAGTGCAAATATTGACAAAAAAATAATAACAGTAATACAATAAATGCATAAAATTAACACTATTGATAGTAATTTTGCTTAAAAATTTATATTAGAAAGGGTAATTTTAATGAAAAAAGCCTTCACGCTTGCAGAAGTTATGATAACATTAACAGTAATCGGTATAATTACAGCAGTTATCATCCCTGTTGCGATACAATCTAAACCCGATGAAAATATATTAAAATTCAAAAAAGCTCACAATACCCTCTATCAAACGATTTCCACTCTTGTTAATTCAGACAAATATTATCTGAATGGAAATTTGGTCTACAAACCTGACGGAAGTTTTGTTGATAGAGAATATTTTTGCAAAACATTTGCTGAAGTTGTGAGTCCAAAATTTGTTGATTGCAATTGGACAGGCGAGGTTAAAAGTTGGTTGTCGCATTATAATTTGGGTTATGTGTATAATAATGAAGTGTGGAATAGTTGGTGCGTGGACGCACTATCAATTGGAGCAAAAGCACAAATCATAACAACAGATGGCATTACATTTTATGAAGCTAATCAACCCTATCATTTTGCAAGTAAATGGCCAACATCATCTCAAATAAATGATAACCCCAATGTTGGCGGACAGCTTTTGTTTTATAATACATCATATACTAGCTTTTCCGAAGTTGGTTTCAATGAAATATATAAACCAATCTGTATTGATATCGACGGAATAGGAAAAGGTGAAGAACCGTTTGCGTATGGAATCAGGTATGATGGAAAAATTGTTGCAAGCGATAGAGTGAAAGAATGGCTCGAAAAATCAATCCAAGGCGAGTGATTTTGATTTTATTTAAAAAAGTTACAAAACTAAAACATTATGATTGTTGTTTTTTTAAAAAAATATTTTTTATTGTAAAATATTTTTATCAGATGTTTTATATAAACAAATAGAATAGCAAATAGAAAGTATTAACAATGAAAAATAAAAAATTAAGAAACATAGCAATCATTGCTCACGTTGACCATGGTAAAACAACGCTTGTAGACTGTATTTTGGATGCTACGAATGTATTTAAAGAACACCAAGAAATGGGAACTTGTGTTCTTGATAGTAACGATATAGAAAGAGAAAGAGGAATTACTATTCTTTCTAAAAATGTTGCAGTCGAATACAAAGGTGTTAAAATCAATGTTGTAGACACCCCGGGCCACGCAGATTTCGGCGGCGAAGTTGAACGTGTGTTGGGTATGGTTGATGGAGCATTGTTGATTGTTGATGCCCAAGAAGGACCTATGCCTCAAACAAGATTTGTATTATCAAAAGCATTGGAATTAGGTATAAGAATCATTGTTGTAATAAACAAAATCGACAAACCCGGTGCAGACCCTGATGGAACTTTGGATAAAGTGTTTGACTTGTTTACAGAATTAACAGATAGAGATGATTTGATTGATTTCCCTGTGATATACGCTTCTTCATTAAACCGTTTTGCAAAAGTGAATTTAGAAGACGAAAACAAAAACATTCTTCCTTTGCTTGATTGTATTTTAGAAAATATTGAAGGCCCTGAAGCTGATATTGATTTGCCTTTGCAATTGCAAATAACAACATTGGATTATAATGAATATGTTGGAAGAATAGCAATAGGCAGAATCAAAAACGGTTCTATAAAATCAGGTGAACAAGTATTATTAATGAAAGCTGATGGAACAACTGAAAAAGGAAAAGTTGTAAAGCTATTCGGATTTAAAGATTTGGGCAGAGTTGAAATAGAAGAAGCTTCTGCAGGTGATATTGTTGGTATAGCCGGTTTTTCCGATATTCAAATTGGTGAAACCATCGCTGATATTGCTTCTCCTGTGGCTTTGCCTTTAATAAAAATCGACGAACCTACAATTTCTATGAATTTTTCAATCAATGATTCACCTTTTGCAGGTACAGAAGGAAAATTTGTCACTTCTCGTCAAATCAGAAAGAGATTGTACCAAGAGCTTGAAAAAAACGTTTCGCTTCGTGTAGAAGATACAGATTCTACTGATATGTTCAAAGTTTCTGGTCGTGGCGAATTGCATTTGTCTATTTTGATTGAACAAATGAGAAGAGAAGGCTATGAATTTCAAGTTTCAAAACCCGAAGTAATTATGCACGAATCAGAAAATGGCGTAAAACAAGAGCCTTATGAAAACTTGATTGTCGATGTTCCGGAAGAGTTTGTTGGCTCTGTTATTGAAAAATTATCTTCAAGAAAAGCTCAAATGCTAAATATGGAAGCCGGCCCAAAAAGAACAAATATTGACTTTTTGATTCCTGCACGTGGTTTGATAGGTTTTAGGTCAGAATTTGTCCGCATGACAAAAGGCGAAGGTATAATGTATCATACTTTTGCTCATTATGATGATTACGCAGGTGATATTCCTCGCCAAAGAACAGGTTCTCTAATTGCCCATGAAGAAGGCGAAGCTGTTGCATACGCTCTTCATCAGTTTGAAGATAGAGGTGTGTTCTTTATTACTCCAAAAACAAAAGTCTATAGAGGCATGATTGTTGGAGAATGCAATCGTCCACAAGATATTCCTGTAAATGTTTGCAAAACCAAAAAAATGACGAACATGAGATCAGCAACTGCGGATGTAATGGTGACTTTGCAAGCCCCAAAAATAATGGGTCTAGAAGATGCACTTGAATATATCCAAGATGACGAATTGGTAGAAATTACTCCGGAAAATGTAAGAATCAGAAAAGCTGATTTAGTAAAATTGAGATAAAATATAAACAAAAAATGCTATCTTCGATTAATTGGGGGATAGCATTTTTGTGTCTATTTTTTAAAATATTTATATGGATATGAATGAAGTTTTAAATAAATTTGATGGATTATATAAATCGGTTGTTATTCCGAAAATTTCTCCTCTTGAAAAGTATAGACAAGAAAAACTTAAAGAATCAAAAAACATATTGAATTTACTTTTTGGAAGAAAGCAATCGATTATTAATGAATATGAACTAAAAGTAAAAAATGAGTTGTCGAGTATTCTTTATTCGATTTTTGCAAAAGTAAAATCATCGACTGACGTAATCGATTTGGATGAAGTAAAAGAGATTGGCTTTTGCTCAAACGCAAACGATATCAATTATGGAAGTATAATATCTCTTCTTTATAAAAATTTAAAAATTAACACAACAGAAGCAAAAATCCAAAGAATATCAGGCGAAAAAGAGGATAGAACAACATTCTCTTTGTTTAAAGGTTTGATGCTCAGAATAGAAACAAAAGTAAATTTAGCTTCTAAAACAATTTTATCCAGAAAAGCAAAAGATTTTTCAACAAGAGAAAGAGAAAATGTCTATTTAGGTTCAAAAGTTAATTTCAGATTTAACAATGCTGAAAAATTGGATACAATTAATTTTGATGATTCTGAAGTTGGAAAGTTGTTTGATGTTTTTTCCAATGATGAAACAAGAGCAAGAAAATTTATCACAGATAAGTTGCTTGAAAAAATCAAACTCTTAAGAGATAGTTTTTCTTCTTGTGGTATAAGTTTTGCTTTTATCAATTCTGATGTTTATGTTTTTGTTGAAGAAGATGAGTTTTTCTTTGACAAGCTTGATATAGAAAAAGAAATATCAAACAAAGAAGAATTGAAAAAAGTCTACAATAAAATCGTTTATCTATTTAATTTGATAAATTATTTTAATTAATGGAATTGTTTAATACATTAAAAAAGCCTGTTTCAAACAGGCTTTTGATTTGTTTTAAACTTCTACATATTCTTTTAAGCGTTTAGAACGATTGGGGTGGCGAAGTTTTCTCAATGCTTTTGCTTCGATTTGTCTGATACGTTCACGAGTAACCCCAAACAATTGCCCTACTTCTTCCAGTGTTCTTTGCCTTCCGTCGTCCATACCAAAACGCAATCTTAAAACATCACGTTCACGAGCAGATAAAGAACCCAAAACTTCTGCCAAATCTTCTCTAAGCAATTCATGGGCAACGGTTTTTACAGGAGCGTCTGCGTCTTTGTCTTCTATAAAATCACCCAAGCGAGAATCTTCTTCTTTTCCGATAGGAGTTTCCAGTGACAAAGGTTCTTGTGCTACTTTTATAATTTCTCTTAATTTGTTTATTGATATGCCCATTTCTTGTGACAATTCTTCTTCTGAAGGTTTTCTTGCGAGTTCTTGAGCCAATTTTCTTGTAACTTTTTTAAGTTTGTTTATTGTTTCAACCATGTGAACAGGAATTCTTATAGTTCTTGCTTGGTCTGCAATAGCACGAGTGATTGCTTGTCTAATCCACCAAGTTGCATAAGTTGAAAATTTATAGCCTCTTTCGTGGTCAAATTTTTCTGCTGCTCTGATTAAACCCAAATTTCCTTCTTGAATTAAATCCAAAAACAACATTCCACGGCCAACGTATTTTTTTGCAATAGAAACAACAAGTCTTAGATTTGCTTGTACAAGCTTCCTTTTTGCAATTGCACCGGCATTTCCGCCTGCTACGATTTTTCTTGCCAAATCTATTTCTTCATCTGCAGTCAAAAGTTTTACTCTGCCGATTTCTCTTAAATACATGCGAACAGGATCGTCTACAGAAATGCTGCGTGGAATTGAAATATCGTTTTCTTGGTCGTCTTCGTCGTCACGATTGTCAAAATATATTGAAGATGAGGTATTTTCAATAGGGCTTGTCATACCTTGTGTACGCATAATATTAGAGATATTGTCTGTTTCCAGACCTGTGCCGTCAAAATATTCTTCTTCGATTATCTCCGTTTTATCCATTACGCTTATTGCTGAACTTTCTGGATTTCTTTTTCTGCCCATTTGGTTGTTTCTCCAATCTTTATTGATTAATTAGTCCTTGAAAAATTTGTTGAGAGATTTTTAGTTTTTCTTCTTGAGAAATGTTTTCGTCTTTCAACATCTTCTTCAATTTTTCTTTTTTGATTTGCATTTTTATATTATCTAATCTCATAAAAGTTTCATCTATCGCCTTTTTGTAATCTTCAAAAGTTAAGTTGTTAAATTCTTGCGAAGTAAAAATATCGTCTGAGATTTTTTTTTGAATTTCGTTGTTATTATAAAACTCAAGAAAAAGTTTTTTTGCTAGTTCATCAACATTATTTACCGTTTGTAACGTTTTTTCAATTGATGAAAGAATTTTAGAAGTCGTTTTGTCGTCTGATGTATATGTTTTTATGCGTTCTTCTATGTAGTTTTTCTTTTCATTATCGTTTGCCGAAAATGTAAGTTTTATGATGTTTTCTTCCATTAATTCAATTTGAGTTTTAGAATCTTTTTGAATTAATTTTCTTGAATTTTCGAAGTCATCATTTTCTATCTTCAAAATGCCAAATTCTTCATTTTGTTTGTTTGAAATTTGTGTTTTTAAAATATTTTCTGATACTTCTAATTTATACGAAGCTGTTTTAATATAATCGTCTAAAATTACAAGATTTTTAATTTGATACAAAATTTCAACTATTTGATTGACATATTGATTTTTTTCTTGTGGTGTAAGTTTTCGATTTATATCTGAATAAATTTGATTTAATTGATAATCAAGTAACAATGGTGCTGAGTCTACTTTTTTCAAGTATTCTTCTCCGCCAAATTCTCTAATGTATTCATCAGGGTCTTTGCCTTCAATTTCTTGAACAACTCTAATTTCGCAAACAGTATCATTGTTTTTGTAATTTGAATCATATTGTTTAATATCACCCAAATTGTTAAATATGTTTTTTATAACTTCCGCACCGTGTTCTATTGCTTTTTTGCCTGCATTATCAGTATCAAATGCAAGATAAATTCTTCTTGAAGGGCTATATCTGCTGATTAATTTAATGTGTTGAGGGGTTAGAGCTGTTCCGCATGTTGCAACAGCATTTTCAACACCGCCCAAATGTGCTGAAATTACATCAAAATACCCTTCCATAAAAATTACGCCATCTTTTTCTCTAATCGAGTCTTTTGCACGATTTAGGCCAAAAAGAACAGAACTTTTGTTGTAAATGATGCTTTCTGGTGAGTTTATATATTTTGCACCTTGAGATTCCAGTATTTTCCTTGCACCAAAAGCAATAGTGTTTGAATTTATGTCTTTGATTGGGATGATGATTCTATTTCTGAATCTATCTAAAAATTCGCCATTATGTTCATAAACAAGTCCTGCTTTATTTATTTCATCTACAGAAAACCCAAGATTTAGAAGATAATTTTTAAGGTCAACATTTCCCTTTGGAGCTAAGCCCAAAGAAAACTTTGAAATCGCAACTTCATTTATACCACGTTGAGCCAAGTACTCAAGCGCTTTTTGGTTTGATTCTAAATTCTTTTTGAAAAATTTTGTTGCCAAATCCATAACATCAATAAGACGTTCTTTTAAGAGTTTGTTTTTTTGAACATTTTGAGAATTGAATTTTGGTAATTCTATACCAAGAATTTGTGCTTGTTCTTCAATTACTTCCGTAAAACTTTGGTTATTGATTTTCATCAAAAAAGCCAGAACATCTCCACCTTCTCCACAACCAAAACACTTAAATATTTGTTTATCCGGTGTAACGACAAAAGAAGGTGTTTTTTCATTGTGAAAAGGACACAGCCCTTGATAATTTCTGCCGGTTTTTTTTAAAACAACATATCGAGATATAACTTCTACTATATCAAGACTATTTTTTATTTGCTCGACTGCTTGTTGATACGAAATTTCCGACATTAAAAAATAATTCTTCCTTATTCTCTAATACGTTATAGCACTGAAACACCATGCTTTAAAGTCTAAAATTATAATAATTTAAAAAAAGTTTACATCTCGTTTGCTTTGTGCTTAAATTTTACTAATCGGGTTTTACTAATGAATGATTTGATGTATCAAAATTTGACTTTATATTTGAACGAACAACTGCAAAAAGCAGATTTGAATTTTGATGTTTTGTTTAACGAAATTAAATCTCTATATTCAATAGATGCCATGCCTTTTTCTGTTGATTATATTTTAAAAACCCAAACAAATTCCGCTATATTGGATTCTTTAATCAGATACACAATAAAAAACATAAACAAAGAAAACTTACCTTCTTTGATTGATTTTGTTGTAAAAAATTTATCCGATAGCAATAGCATTAATCTAAAAGTCTTAATCATTAAATCATTTCCAAAATATAAAGACCCTTCTGTTGTTCAAGCACTTCTATTTTGTTTGAACGATAAAAACTCAAATTACAAAATCAAGTTGGCTTCTGCTGATGCATTGGGAAAAATTGGTGATAAAAATGCTTTTGAAAGTTTGGGAAAAATTTTAACAGACGAAAAAGAAGAGTCAGCTTATGTAAAAGAATCTGCTGCAACTGCTCTTGGAATGCTCGGTGATGATAGAGCAATTGAAGTTTTTTCTTCTATAATGGATACAAAACAGATTTTTAAAGATAAATTTTCATTTTTAAAAGAAAAAATAATGGAAGCTGTTGGAAAATTCGATATTTCAAAAAACAAAAAAGCTTTGGAATTAATCAAAAAATCACTCTATGACCCGTGTCCAAATGTCAGAATATCTGCAATTGAAACACTGATGGAATCAGAAATAAAAAACAGTTACGAGATGATTTTTGATGTTTTTAATTTGGATTCTGATTTGGAAGTGAAAAAAAATGCTCTTGTTGCTCTATTTAATATATCATGTGATATAAAAGTTCTGGAAGATGTGATAAGAGGTGAGTATCCTGAAGAACTGAAGAATTTTGCAATAGAAACAATAAAAGAAATTGAGGCAAATGAAGATGAATAAAACAGCGATTATATTGTTGTCCGGCGGGTTAGATAGTCTTGTGTCGTTGGATATTGCAAGAAAAACTTGTGATGTAAAGATGGCTCTAACTTTTAATTATGGACAAAAAGCATTTGAAGAAGAAAAAGAAGCCAGTACAGAAATTTCAAAATTCTACAATATTGAACATAAAATCATAGATTTGCCTTTTTTGAGAGATTTAACAAATAATGCTTTAACAAATCCGGATGATGACAATCTTGATGATTTTTCTTCTGTTTGGATACCAAATAGAAATGGCTTGTTTCTTAATATTGCCGGATGTTTTTGTGATAAAAACAAATTTGATTATATTATTTTTGGTGCAAACAAAGAAGAAGCACGAGATTTTCCGGATAATTCAGAAGAATTTGCAAAAATTGCTGATGAATTTTTTTCTTTCGCAACTTTACAAAAACCTAAAATATTTGCACCATGCTTAAAATTTGATAAAATAGAAATAGTAAATTATGCAATAGAAAATAGTGTTCCATTGAAACTATTAAAAAGTTGCTATAATTCAAAAAACAACACAAACAAAAAACATTGTGGAAAATGTATGTCGTGCAAACTACTCTATAATGCTCTATTGAAGAGTGAAAAGCCGAATTTAATTAAGGAAATTTTTTAAATTATGCAAACATTGTTTATTGAAAAAGAAATAAAATACATAGGTTCTCAATTGTCTCCTCATTGGATATACAAAAATTTTCACATTCAAGGTGATGCAATTGTTTCTTTTATAGGTGAAGTTGATGTTGATATAAAAGAGATGGTCGATATAGAAGATGTGATAAATAATGAACCTATTTATTCAAAAAAAATGTTGAATTTTATTATTGAACAGTATGGAATATCATTAGAAGAAATGGTATGCCTGCAGAGGCTTTTTGTTTCTATTGTAAAAGATTCTATTGAAGAAGAAACAAATGCTAAAATCACAAGAAGCGGTGATGATTTGTTTTTTGATAATCGAAAATTATCTGTTTCTATTGCAACTCAATCAATTACTTCTTGCCTTATTCATACTGCATTTAATATAATCAAAGACGGTGCGCCAATTGATGCTTCTGATTTGCTTGAAATTGGTATAAAAAATATAGAAGATTTTGGCAAAAAGATTATGCAAAAATACAAACAAGAAGTTGAAGATATTAAAATGGCAACATGCAAAGTAAGGGGTGTTGTTGAATAATGAACAATAATTCATCAAATTACTTTGTATACAAAAAAAACAAATACAGAAAAGACATTACTCAACCACCAAAACCAATGTCTAAAATAAATTTTTTAGTTCAATTGTTTATTGCAACATTCATTATAATGTTTATTGTAATAGTAGTGTCGATTATGAAATATTCTTCTAAAATGGACATAGAATATTCAAAAAAAGAAGTAAAATTTAACAATGATTTTTCAATGGAGCAAACAGAGGAATTGGAAAAACAATCTTTTGAAAGTGAAAAACAACTAAAAATTGACAAAAGATTGTTACTTATTCAACAAGAAGAAAATGCTCCTTCTGAAGCAAAAGTAATAGGTGCAGAAACAAAAAGAAATGAAGTAATCAATCCGATACACTTAGAAAATAATAAAAAAATCGAAAAAGAACAAAAGCAACAAAAACAACAAAACACACAAACAAAAGAACAACCACAAGAAACAAATAAAGAACCTGCTGTTATTTCTACAGATGAATCCAATATTACAATTATGTCAAAAGTTCTTGTTGGCAGGTTTTCGACTTTTGAAGACGCACAAAGATTGCAATCAGTAATAAAAGCAAAAGATGCTTCTTTGACTCCTTATGTCAAAAAAGTCGGCGATGTTTTTGCTGTTCAACTTGGCTCTTTTAAAGATTTTAATATGGCAAAAAATCAAGCCCGCACTCTAAAGAGTAAGGGGCTTGACGTTTGGATATATCAACAATAGATTTTATTTTTTCTTGGCAAAACTTTCTACTCCGTCTTTGCCTGTTTTAAGTATATAGGCATCTCCTTTTCTGTTTGTTGCTTTTGTAATTTTTCCGTCTTTAAAGCCGAATGAACCAAGGATTTCGCCGTTGCTTGCTGCTATATTTTCTTTTTTCTTGAATGATTTGAAATCTATTCTTTCGGCAGCATTGTTATTGAAATTTAATTCTGCAATATTTTTTCTACCTTTTTTGCCTGCACTATATACAAGTTCACTCTTTGTTAATGCGTTATCTGTGAGGGTATGACGTGTACTAAAACCAGTAAGTGTTTCCGCCAAACCTGAACCTGATTTTGCTAGTTTTCCTTCTGCGTTACTCATAACTTGTGCACCATTTTGGGTAAATGTATACATTGTTTTTGCTTTTTTAATGCCTTGGTCACTTAAAGTTTCAAGACCATCTCTCATACAAGTAAGTTTACCATTGTTAAAGTTGTATCGTCTCATTCCACTTTCTAATGTTTGTTGAATACTTTCGATTTCTGGTGCTCCGTCGATATCTTTAAACATTACACTTAATCCATTATCTGTTTTTACAATTCTATGTTTTGCACCATTTACTTCTTTAAGTGAATATTCTTTAGCGCTGCTTGCTGCTTTTTTGGCATCAGCAAGTAAATTTCCTGCCTCAGTTTCAACTTTTGTCACATTACCTGCGATGTCTACGGATTCTTTTCTTATTGAATCAGTGATTCCTTCAAATGCTTTAGCTTGAGCTACTGGATTTTTATCTTGCAGAGCTTTTTCTACTCCATTTTTAAGTTCATTACCTTTGCCTGCTAAGTCATCGCTTCCTTTTGCTATATTGCCGCCATTACCCGAGAAATGATTTGCAATTTTATTGAAACCACCTGTTTTGTGCAATACTATACCGCCAACTGCTATAGCAGCTAAACCTGTCAATGCTAATGCAAGTTTTTTTCCGCCATCTTTAATCTCCTGCGGTGCGGTTGCATTTTCCTGTTTTTGCACTGTTCTATTTGACTGAAAACTTGGTTGTACCGAACTAACTGATGAAATTTCGTTCATAATTTTATTTTACCTCCTAAAAATATATCTTGTATATAAAAAGTATTTTTTCTTTGAGGTATTGCTAAAATTACAAGTTTTGTTAAGTTTTTTGAAGAAATTTACAACAATTCTTCTTCAATCAAGTATCTGGGGCGGTGTTTTGCTTCTCTGTATATTTGACCAAGATATTCGCCTACGATTCCAATGAAAAATATCTGTATTCCGCCGAAGAATGATATTAGAATGATACTTTCTGCCCAGCCGTCGGGTGAGTCGTTCCAAAAAATCTTGGCAATTATTGCCCACATACCCGTAAAAAATCCAAATATCATAGAAATAAATCCGAACAAACAGATTAATCTTAATGGAACGATAGAATAAGAAGTTATTCCGTTTATTGCTAAAGCTAAAAGTGAAAAGAAATTGAATTTTGAACTTCCTATTTCTCTGGGTTTTACATCAAAATTAACAGAACATTTTTTGAAGCCTATTTCATGGAAAAATCCTCTTAAAAACAAATCTGTTTCATTGTATTGTTCTAAAATATCTAAAACTTCTTTTGAAATAAGTCTGTAATCCGAGTGGTTTTTGGGGATTTTTACGCCCATTAAGTTCATTACTTTATAAAAAGCCAAAGCTGTGAATTTTTTTAAAAAACCATCTGTTTTTCTATCGTTTCTTACCCCATAAACAATTTTGTAACCTTCGTCAAACTTGTTTAAGAATTCTTCTATTTTATTTTCATCTTGTTGCAAATCCGCATCAATTGTAACGACAGCATCGCAACCTATTTTCTTAACTCCCAAAAGCCCTGCCAAAAGTGCTTTTTGGTTTCCAAAATTGGCGCTGAATTTCACACCTTTTACTTTGTTTGAGTATTTTGCGACATTTTTTGCTATTTCGTACCAAGTGTTATCGACTGAGCCGTCATCTACATAATAAATGTAACTATCTTCGGAGATCTTATCTTTTTTTTCTAAATCAGTCAAAACTTCCAACAACCTTTTTGTAGTTGAATTTATCGCATCTTGTTCGTTATAACAGGGAACTACTATCGCTAAACGAGTATATTTTGACATTTTTAACTTCCTCATATATATGATATCAATTATAGTTATATAAGTAAATAGTTAGTTTTATGTTAGTATAGATATATGAAAAAATTTGTTTTAAATGCTGATGATTTGGCAAAAAGCGAAAACCATAATCGTGCTATCGCAAATGGGTTTAAGTTTGGAATATTAAAAAGTACAAGCGTTATGGCAAATATGCCTTTTTACAATGATGCTCTGTGGAATGTAATCAGACCAAATCCTACTCTGGGTGTCGGTGTGCATTTGAATTTGATGGAAGGAAAAGCACTAAATTCTGATTTAGATTTGCTTTGCGATGAAAGAAGAAACTTTAACAATAGCTATTTGAAATTAATTTTAAATTCTACTTCTAAAAAATTTCTTTCACAAATCGAAAAAGAATTTCGCTCTCAAATAGAAAGATGTGTTCTTGATTTTAAGCCGACTCATCTTGATTCTCATGTGCATATCCATAGCATTCCTCCTATTTTTGAACTTGTTTGCAAATTGGCAAATGAATACGGAATAGAACAAGTAAGAACACAAAACGAAAAATTTTATTACATAGATGATAAAAAGTACAATAAAAAAACTTATAATATAAATTTAATAAAAGTTTTGCTATTAAAATATTTTACATCAATAAATAAAACTAAAATCAAAAAATACAATTTAAAAACAAATGATTATATTTTGGGCGTGTCTTATACTTCTATGATGGATTCTGCAACTGTTTTAGAGGGGTTGAAGAATTTTGAAGACGAAAATGTGTTGGTCGAAGCTTTGATTCATCCTTGTTTGTATGAAGATTCTGCAATCAAAGATTGTCATTATGAAGAATATTTGATTACAAAAGACGAGATGCTAAAAGATTTGATAGAAAAAAACTTGAACTTTAAAATTGTGAATTATCAAGAATAATTTTGTTATTTTATTTTAAAATGATATAATCGTTTTTGTATTATAGAGGAAAATTAAATGTTACAATCTGTGCCATCAGCAATAAAACAAGCATTTAAAGGTAGTTTTGTTAAAAAAATCTGCAATTACCTGCATGATTGTGTTAGAGAAGAAGTAAAGTCTTCAACTTTTCGTAATCTAAAGGGTGACAAAGAAAACAAATGGGTTTTTTTAGATGGTGATGAAAAAATCTTCAACAATTTTGATGCACCATTGTTATTGGATGGAACTGATAGCAAATTAACGGAACTGATGATTCAATCAGAAATGAGTCTAAAAGACAAATACTTGATATATGGTTATTTGTTTTTGGTTGGAAAAAATGGAAAATCAAAGAAGAACAACGAATTTTTGACCCCTGTTTTATATGCTCCGGCAAAATTAGAACGAGATGGCGTGAATATAAAATTGTCAATTCAAGAAGATGTTCTTTCGCTCAACACCGGTGCAATAGCCCAATTAATACAAAGAGAAGACGAACAAGAAACTGATGCAATGTTATCTGGATTGTTGGATGTTGTACCTGAATTACCTGTAACAGAAGAAAAACTCGATATATTTTTAACGACTTTAAAATCTCTTGTGCCTAATATAGAATTTTCAATGCAAACTTCATTGGCAAACAACAAACAAACCGAAGATGATTTTTACAATAAAGAAACTTTAGTCGACGATATCATAGATGGGAATTTTGATTTTGATATAAATGCAACAATTCAAAACCAAACGAAAACAAAACCGGAAACATTGTCTTTAGAAAGAATGCAAGCAGTGATTTTAACAACACGCCCAACGGTAACAGCGGGTGTCTTGCATGAATTGACGCAAATTGCTGATAAACCATCGGGAACTATTAGAGAAACTGTACTTAATGTGATTAATCAAGAATTTCTTGAATCATCGGGTCAGAGTGAAATTAAAATAGATGAAAATAATATCACATCATTTTTTCCGGTCACTCCATTGAGTTTGTCTGATTCTCAAGAAGATGTTATTCGAAAAATAGAAGAAAATGACTTTTTAGCAGTTTATGGCCCTCCAGGTACAGGAAAGAGCCAAACCATCGTAAACACTGTTGCGCATTTGATTTCTACGGGAAAAACCGTGCTTGTGGCGTCTAGAATGGATAAAGCAGTGGATGTTGTTGCAGATAGATTAAACGAATTGAACGCACCGTATTTAGCACTTCGTGCAGGCAGAAGCAACTATCAAAAACAATTGAATCTTGAATTGCAAGAACTTTTATCCAACAAAATCAATCTCAATTCAAACATAGATGACGATATGGTTGCTGATGTTGATGATATGAAAGATTTGTTAAAAGATATAAAACGTCTTGAAGATTCTGTATTAAATATTTTGTCTTTAGAAAAAAAATATTCTTCTCTTTATGAAGAATATGAAATCACAAAAGACTCTATTTCTGATTTGGTTTTATTGAATGAAAAAATAAAATTTCAACAATTGGAAGAAGCAAAAAAAATCTACTCTACAATTGAAGAAATAGAAAACAAATACAAAAAATCAATTTTTGACAATATTAAATTGTTTTTTGATTATAGAAAAATAAAAAAACTTTTAAAACTAAACAAAGTTTTGAATGAAGAAATTTTAAAAAGGCTTCCTTATGAACTTAATATCGTAATGGAAGAAGCAAAATTGACTAATATCGAAGAAGAAATAAATTCAAAAGGTAATTTGCATCAGATATTGAGAAAAATTAAACTTTTAAAATCAAAACAAAAAAAACTTGCAATAGATATTCTAAAAAACAAACGCAGAACTGCACTAAAAAATATATTATCCGATGCTCAAAAAAGACGTCGTTTGATGATACATTCAAAATCTCTTGTATCTAGAAAAACAAACTTGCAAAACAGATTGCTTGAAAAAGAAGATTTCAAACCTCTTCTTGCTGCTTTTCCTTGCTGGTGTACAACAACTTATGCTATATCAAACAGTCTGCCTTTAAAACCTGCTATGTTCGATGTTGTTATAATAGATGAAGCAAGCCAATGTGACATTGCTTCTTGTATTCCTGTGTTGTTTAGGGCAAAAAAAGCAATCATTGTCGGTGATGACAAACAGCTTCCTCATTTGTCTTTTTTGGAAAAAGCAAAAGAACAGAGCTTTTTATCTCAATATGGAATAGATGACAAATATCAACTTATGTGGAGATTTAGAGAAAATTCCATGTTTGATTTGGCAAATTATTATTCTACAGTACCTGTATTGCTAGATGAACATTTTCGTTCACCTTCTCCTATTATTCAATTTTCGAGTAATGAATTTTATGCAGGCAAAATCAAAGTCATGTCCCCTGATATGAATTTGGAAAATGTTGTAGAACTTCGTGTAGTAAAAGATGGCTATGTAGATAAAGATGCAACAAGAAATACGCCTGAATGCGAAGAAATAATAAAAACAATTCAAGAAATAATCATTAAAAACAAAGACAATGAAAATCCTCCGACAATCGGCGTTATTTCGCCATTTAGGGCACAAGTTGATTTGATTAAAAAAGCAATATTGAAAGTTTTTGATAATGACACTATTTCAAAGTATAGACTAGATTGTGGTACTGCACACACATTCCAGGGTGACGAGAGAGATATAATGCTTTTGTCGTGGGCTTATGCAAAAAATTCTTATCCGCAAAGTCTTATGTTTGCTCAAAAACCAAATTTATTTAATGTTGCAATCACAAGAGCAAAAAGAAAACTGATTAATTTTATTTCAAGAGAAGTAAACGAGCTTCCTGAAGGATTGTTGAGAAATTATCTTGAGTATGTAAAAAAAGTTTCAAGTTCAAAATTCAAAGATACTTTTAAAAATGATTTTGAAAAAATAGTTTTCCAAGCAATTAAAGAAGAATTTCCTACTTTAGATAAAGAAAACAAAATCCATGCCGGTGTGAATATGGGTTCTGTTTCTTGTGATATTGTGATTGACAAAACAGTTGTTGAAATAGATGGAATAGAAGATAATATTGACTCCAAATACAATGATATGAAAAAACAATCTATAATTGAACGCTGCGGATATTCTGTAATGCGTATTACGAAACGTGAATGGAATATATCAAAAGAAGCATGTTTGGATAGAATAAGACAGGCGGTTGTTGTTTAATTTTGATTATAAAAAACTAATTGTCACCTTGAATTGATTTAGCAAGCCACTCTTTAGCTCTTGGGCCTGCAACTATTTTTCCATCAACCCTTATTCCATAGCCAAATGGGTCTTCGCCTTTATTCAATCCATCTATATCAAGGCAAAAAGGACGATATGTCCTAATGTTTCCAAAATGGTCATAAACTGCATCTATTGCTTTAAAACCATTTGTTTCATTAAATAATCTGGAATTTTTTAACCAACATTTAGTTATAGAACAATTTTTAAATTCTTCATCAGTTGTAAAAGGAGTATCTCTAATTCCTATATAGCCAAAATGCGTCCCCGGAGAAGTCTGAAAATACGTAATTCCATCTGTTGTTACTATTTCTGCACCAACATTGTTTTGAGTTTCTAAACAAAATTTATCTAAACTATTTACTTCTTTGGCTTCATCTGACCAATCGCCACAATAATGCGAATAACGATAATTTGTATAAGTGGAACAATTGACTTCTTTTGCTGAAACTATATCTGCAAATGTCTTACAAAAATAGGTAATGTCATCTTTTACTCCGTTTTTGAGTAAATTTCCATTAGGTCTCATTCCCAAATCCTCATTTTTGTAATATTTGTCTGAATTTGTCATCGTTGATATTGTTTGGTATAGCGTTTCATGGGCTTTTTTAAATTTTAATGTATTTTCGTTTGGCTTTGAATGTATTGCAACGGGAATAATGACTGCCGTTATTATACCGATTACGGTTAATGTTATCATAACTTCTGCAAGTGTAAATGCTTTTTTCATATTTTCCTTTAAAGATAAACTGCTTTATTAAACAACATGATATATCATAATTTATTAAATCATGCAATATTAAATAATGTTTATAACTTCAAATTAAAAAATTATAATTAATACATAATGAATGAAGCTGATTTTAAAAAATCATTAGGACAAAAAATAAAGAACTACAGAAATCGTCTCAATCTTACGCAAGAGATGTTTTCTGAAAAAATTGGTGTTACTCAAAGACAGATATCTTTGATTGAATTGGGCAAAAGTTTTCCGAGTCCAAAAACCTTGTTGAATATTGTGTCGATTTTAAACTGCAGTTTGAAAGATTTGTTTGATATTGATGGTTTTAATAATATCAAAGAATTGAAAATAGAATTAAACAAAATAATAAACAATTTATCTGATGAAAAATTGAAAATAATTTATCAAATTGCGAAAAATATTTGATTTTTTTGGTAGAATTTACTTATGAATAATTTATCCCATCATCATATAGCTTTAGAAATGGATAAAGTGCTTTCTCGTTTGTCTGATTTTTCTTGTTCTAAATTAGGTAAAAATCAGTGTTTGAATTTGCCTTTTTTGAAACAAAAAGAACAAATTAAATACGAGCTTGATTTGGTTGATGAAGCAAAAAAAATTATTGACAATACGCAGCTTTCTGCTCCAATAAATGAAATATCTGATACTGATGATATTTTTAAACAAAATTACTTAACAATAGAAGAAATAATTTCGCTTGCAGAAATATTAAGAATGGCTCGATTGAACAAGAATTTTATTTCTAAAAATGAAAATATTGAAAATTTATCTGAAATTGTAAAAAATTTGTACATAAATAAAGACTTAGAAGATGAAATTTTTAATACATTTGATAGTGAACTAAATGTTGTCGACTGGGCGTCAGATACTTTGAAATCGCTTCGAAATTCATATAAAGATAGAAAAGAAAATCTAAAATCCTCTATAAATGAATTGTTATCGAATTACAATTTTGTTGACAATTTGCAAGATACAGTTGTTTCTATGCGTGACAATAGGCCTGTTTTTCAAGTCAAAGCCAGCTGCAAAAACAAAATCTCGGGTATTGTGCACGATGTTTCTTCGACAGGTTTGACGTATTTTATTGAGCCTAGTTCTCTTGTTCCGCTGTCAAATAAAATCCGACAAATCGAGCTTGAAATTAAAGCTGAAATCGATAGAATCCTTGCCAATCTGTCTTGCAAATTGAAAGAAATTAAACAAGAATTGAAACAAAATCAAAATATTCTATCGAAAATCGATGTCGTTTTTGCAAAAGCAAAGTACTCTATTTATTTGCATGGGATGAGTGCAGAATTGACAAGTGAAAAAATAATAGATATTCAATCTATGCGTCACCCTTTATTGATAGATGTGAAAAAAGAAATCGTTGCAAATGATTTTTCTATCGGAAAAGATTACAATTGTCTATTAATTACCGGTTCAAATACAGGGGGTAAAACTGTTGCTCTAAAAACAGTCGGACTGTGTGTATTGATGACATGTTTTGGGCTGCATATTCCTGTATTGGGGGCGAAAATTTTTCCATATTCAAATATATTTTGTGATATTTCTACAGAACAGAATCTGGAACAAGGAATTTCAACCTATTGTGCACATATAACAAATATTTCTAAAATTCTGGATGAAGTTTGTGAAAATGATTTTGTTTTGTTGGATGAATTTGGTTCAGGCACTGACCCATCAGAAGGTGCTGCTATTTCGAGGGCAATATTGGAATATTTGAAAAATAAAAACGTCCAAAGCGTCGTAACTACTCATCTTGGCGAATTGAAGACTTTGAAATATGAAAACGAGTATTTTGAAAACGCAACAGTTCTGTTCGATACAAAAACCCTAGAAGCAAAGTATAGTCTAATTATTGGAATGTCCGGTACGTCAAATGCTATTGATATTTCTTCTGTATTGGGTCTAAATCCCCAAATAATAAACAGAGCAAGAGAGATATTTTTGGATACAAATTCAAAAAGCTCTAAAATGTTTTCAAAAATTGAAAAAACAAACCAAACGCTAATTGAAAAAGAGCAAAAAACAGAACAAAATTTAAAAGAAGCAAAAAAAATAAACACAGAATACACTGAAAAACTGAAAGAATTAAAACAAAACAAGAAAAAAGCACTAGATGGCTTTAAAAAGAAGTTCCAAAACCAGCTTGACAATGCGAGAGGTGAAATAAAGGAAATTGTAGAAGCAATCAGAAAAGAAAAATCTCTCAAAGTTGCAATGAGGTCTTATGATAGATTGAATAGAATAGAAACTTCAATCAGAGAACAGTTTTCAACTTCTGATGACGAGTTGATGGAAAAGTATAAAGAATTAAATGTATGTGATTTAAAAATCGGACAAAATGTCTTAATCAAAAAGCTAAATCAAGTTGTATTATTAGATAGTTTGCCTGATAAAAAAGGTTTTGTAAAAGTAAAAATTGGAAATATTCAGTCAAAAGTTAAATTGAGCGATTTAGCTAAAACGGATAAAAAACTTGCACCTCATCTCAAAAAGATACAAGTTTCTTTTGACAATAATGACGGTTTGCTATCGAGACTGGATTTGAGGGGTATGAGAGTAATAGAAGCAATCGATTTTTTGGACAAACAACTCGACAAAGCCTCGCTTCGTGGTTTGCACCAAATTACTGTTGTTCATGGTTATGGCACTGGTGCTTTGAAATCAGCAATAAACGACTATCTTAAAACTTCTCCCTATGTATCGAAATTTCGTTATGGCGATGAAACAGAAGGTAGAGATGGTGTTGTAATTGTTGATATATTATAAAATTTGTTGAACTATAGTAGATTAACCTAACTTAATAATTTGTAATAATTTATAATTTAGAATATAATTACGCTATCTATTTTTAAAAATGAGGAGTAATATATGTGGCAAATTATGTTATGTGTGGCAATTTTTTCATTGATTCTTGAAATTTTTGTTCCGGCTTTCTTTTTCTTGAATTTTGCAATAGCAGGTTTTGTATGCACAATTATTGCTTGTTTTGTTCATAGTTTTAGTATTTTGATTGGTGTTTTCAGCGTATTGTCTTTGTTAATGCTATTGATTTTAAGACCAATTTTTCTAAAAATGCAAAACAAAATAAAACAAAAGACCGGCATGGAAGAAAAATATGTTGGAAAAACAGCCCTTGTTGTAGAAGATATTGACAAAACCAAAGGTGCAATTTCTATCTATGATGAGCGTTGGCAAGCAAGAAATGTCGGCGAAGGTACAATTTCAAAAGGAAAAACAATTGAAATCGTAGGACATGAAAGTATTGTAATGAAAGTAAAAGAAATATAAGGAGGTAAAATGACATATTTTCTGTTTTTGCTATTGGTGTTAGCAATAGTTTTTGTGGCAAAAGGCGTTATTATTGTTCAACAAGCCGAAGTTGTAATTATTGAGTTTTTGGGGAAGTATTCAAGAACGCTTGAATCTGGTTTGAATTTTATTATTCCAATAGTAGAATCCCCAAGAGGTGTTGCTTGGAAAATTACGCAAAAAGGTATTGATGGTCGTTCGTATTCGTATGTAAAAGAAAAAACGAAAATTGATTTAAGGGAGTCTGTTTTTGATTTTCCCAGACAATCAGTAATTACAAAAGACAACGTTTCTATCAGCATCAATGCTCTTTTGTATTTTCAAATTGTTGATCCAAAGTCTGCAGTATATGAAATCCAAAATCTTCCCGAAGCGATTGAAAAATTGACACAAACTACGCTAAGAAACCTTGTTGGTCAATTAGATTTGGATGAAACATTGGTTTCTCGTGACAAAATTAATGTTGAATTGCGTTCTATTTTGGATGAAGCTACAAATAAATGGGGTGTAAAAGTAAACAGGGTTGAATTGCAGGATATTATCCCACCGACAGATATTCAAAGTGCGATGGAAAAACAAATGAAAGCTGAACGTGATAGACGTGCTGCAATATTAGAAGCAGAAGGGCTTAAAAAATCCGCAATTCTAAAAGCAGAAGGTGAAAAAGAAGCAGCAATCAATCAGGCAGAAGGTTTAAAACAAGCAAAAATATTAAAAGCAGAAGGTTTTGCACAAGCTCGACTTATTGAAGCTGATGCAGAAAAAGAAGCAATCAGAAGAATTGAAGAAGCGTTTGACTATAAAGGTCAGCCTGACAAGTATTTGATTGCAATGAAATACTTGGAATCTTTAAAAGAAATAACATCAGGAAAAGACAACAAAGTTGTTTATATGCCTTATGAAGCAACCGGAATTTTGTCTTCTATTGATGGAATTAAACAAATGCTTACAAAAAATTAAAATATAATTTGAATCTTTGAAATGTGCGATGTACTGTCGCACATTTTTTTATACTTTAATAAAAAAGAAAATATTAATAATATGTTTGTTTTGTATGTAAACTTGTTGTACAAAAGCTCTTATGTTATTTGATTTATGATTTAAAACAATATATAAAAATGGCTCTCATAATTGAGAGCCATTTGTTATTTTATAGATTTTTATTAATCTATGTCTTTTTCATCATCTTTGGTAGTATTTAATGCGTTTGAATCTTCTTCGCTGATATCAACTTTTGCTGCTGCTGACATAATTGAAGATGTTTGATCAGCTGTTCCATCTGCTACTGTAGATGATTTAGAGATTTCAACTTGTTCTCTAGGTAGAGTAGTTTGGTTGATATATGAATCCAAATCACCGAAATCAGGATTTACTGGAGGTTCAGGTTCGCATATATCATCTTTTGTTTTGATGAAATCGTCTGGTGTATATCCTGGAGGAACTACGCTAGAATCGTTTTTAACTTGTTCAGCTGTGATTGTTTTTCCAGGGTCAACAGTTGTTAATTTTTTATCATAAATTAATTCGAATTCACCAGGGTTGCCATTGTTGTCGAATGTGATTTTGTGAGCTTGGTCAATTTGGGTAGTTGTTTTGTCTGAAATGTTTCCATCTCTAGTGCTTTCATAGATTTTGTGAGTTGTGCCATCAGGATCAGTCCAAGCTTCGCCTGTTGGTTTCCATTCGCTCCATTCACCAAATGTCAAATCGCCACCTGTAGTAGTTTTGTCTTTAGTATTGTAGTTTTTGTCATAAGTGAAGCCGTTTGGAGTTCCATCATTATAATCAAGTTTCGGGTCTAAATTGAAACCACCTTGGTCTCTAACAGTAATAACTGGAGTACCATTTGTTTTGTCTGCTATTTTTGTATCATTTGTATCAAGAGTTAATTTATCTGAAGTTAATTTCTTGATAGAAATTTTGTTATCAGTTGCATTTAATCTGATTTCAGGGCCTTCTTTTGCTGCAATGTTTTCATCCCATTTTTGAGTACCTGATTTATAGTATCCTGTTCTGAAGTTTCCACCTGTTGGATCTTTGTCAAGTGCTGCAACATTTTGTGCTGTAAGTTCAACACCAGCTTCTTTGTTGTCAGCGTTTTTAACATCTAGTGTGATTGAACCGTTATCAGGATTTGCTGAATCTTTAACAACTTCTGTTGTAACAGCTAATTTTGTTTTGCTGATATCTAAAGTTGTTTTACCTGTGCCGGTTCTGTTGGTAGAAACACTTTGTGGAAATTCTTTAACTGATTTTGCTACATCTGCTGCTGCAGTACCTGTTACATCATCTGTTGTTACGTTACCGTTTGCATAGATTTTTGTAACTGTGTCTTTTGCATTGGTTGTAGCTTGTTTGATAGTTAAATTGTTCATTATAACATCATGACCTGATTCGATAAAGTTTTCAGGAGCTTCTAGAGTAGAATTAACAAATTGATTATCGCCGTTTGTATAGAATTTGTTAGCTCCACCTGCTTTATAATCAACATTTACTGATTTTAAGCTGTTTTCACTAGTAAAGACGTTATCTTTTTTAGCATCAAATGCTAATCTGTTACCGTATGTCAATACAGGCATTGTTGTTTTTTCAGCTGTAATGTTGCCTGCTGTTGATTTAACATTGATGTTGTGTCCGGCTTGGATGTTAGATGTGTTTCCAATATTTACATTAGAATCAGCATCTTTTCCGAAATTGATACTATCATTAGAAGTTAAGTTAATATCATTTTTAGCAGCAATTTTTGCTGAATTTGTGATATGTAATGCACCACCTTTTGCTGTAACGTTTGCATTGTTTCCGGCATCAAGAGTTGATTTGTTAATAGTTGCATCTTTCGCAGCATTAATATTGATGTCTTTTGATGCAGTTAATGTTGAATCATTGATATTAACATTTTTTGTAGTTGATTCTAATGTTGTATTTGTTGTTGTAATGTTAGAAGAATTTTTAACATTAACATTGCCTTGTGTTGATGTAACTTTTAAGTTACCAGCATTTGCAGGAGTAATTTTTAATGTATATCCTATTGCATTTGCTGTACCATCATCGACAAGATCACTTGTACTGTCGTTTGGATTTACTCTATTTAGCTTCATACTGTACGCAGCAGCTTTCATAGTCGCTTTATCCATTGTAAAGTCACCATTTGTTTCAAGAGTTATATTTTTAGATACACTTCCTGAAGCAGTTTTTGGTGAGAATGTTGTATCATTTTTAACAGTTACGTTGTTGATACCTGTTGTATTGTTTCCATAGAATTTGATGTTGCTATAAGCAAGAGAAGCATTGTCTAAAGTGGTATTTGCACCTTCAACAGACAAATTCTTTCCTGCTGAAATTAATGTTTGGTTTTGTCCGTTTGCCTTGTCGCTTGAAATATTAATATTGCCTGCAACTTTGCCATTTGTATATTTTGAAGTAATATTTACATCGCCTGTGCCATGTACAACTGTGTTTTTAATATTAACACTGCTTGCACCTGAAATTTCAGCATTTTTTGTTTGTGAAGAATCGACGGTATTGCTTGCTTGCAATAATGAATTGTCTACATTGACATTATTATAAGCTATTGCTTTTAAGTTGCCATCTGAAAGCACTCTTGTGTTTTTAACGTTAACGTCGCCACCTTGTGAATACAATCTTACAGCGGCAGCACTTGCACTTGCAGTACTTGTTGTACCTGCGGTTGTAATAACAGAGTCAGATACTTTTAAGTTTTTATCAGCAGAAATGTAAACTTCGCCACCTGTTTTACCTTTTGTATTTTCTGTTTTGCCGTTTGCAGTTACTGAAGTGTTAACTGTATCTATACGTGAATTTGCAAGTTCAACATTTTTTGAACCAACAATCAATACGTTTCCGTTTTCACCGTTTACAAGTTTTGTTGCTTTTATTAAAGTGTTTTTAATTTTAATATCAGAACCGGCAGCATTTGAACGGTTTTCTATACGTACATCACCTGAACGAATAGCTGTTTTATCTTTTGCCAAGCCTGAATTGTCGATTGATACGGTTCTTGTTACATTATTTTTTGTATCAGCTGCAACTTTATAACCGTTTGTATAACCATTACCCAAATAGCTGAATGTAACGCCATCTGCGGTTACGATACGTACATTACCAAATGATTGGTTATATGAACCATAGTTGTAGTTTGAACCTGTTCTGATGAGTGAATCTTTGTATGCAACGTTGTCTGAAACAATGTCAAGTGATTTGTTCTTGTTTATTTCTGCAACGCCTGTAATATTATAGTTATTGTCATAAGTAAAGTTATCAAAATGAGTTCCGTCTAGAGTGATTTTTGTTTTGCCGGCAAACTTGTTCATATCAATACCTGCATCTTTGAAAGCTTGAGTATAGTTAGAATCAAAGGTAATATTGCCGTATGCTCTACCTTCTCCGTTAACAGCGGCTGTTGGAGACAATTTGTTTAATGTACCTTTTTGGTATGAATCTAGGGCTGAATTAGTCATACCTTTCAAGTTTTTAGCTCCGTTAAAATCAAATGTTGAAACTGTAAATGAATTAAGGTCAACAGTAGAGCCTTGTCCAAACATTACACCTGCTGGGTTGATTAAAATAACCTTACTTGTTGTAGCATAAGAACTACAAGAACCGCCATTGATACAAGAATTTGTTATTTTACCCAAGATTTGTGATTCGTTTCCACCTAAAACACGGTTAATCATTGTTTGTGAAACGTTACTAAATCCATAATTAAGATGTTCGCCTTTGCCAACATTAAAGTTTTTGAAGTCGATTTGTCCAACATCACCTGCTTTGCCGCTTGTGATATTAAGATCAGTTCTTACTTTTGAAGTGTCTACAACACTCGTATTACCTGTTTTTCCGATTACATCACTGCTTGTAACTGCCATTGCAGCACCAGAGAATGATATAAGCGCTAACATTGCTGTAAATGCAGATAACTTTCTCTTAAATTGACTCATTTTGTTTCCTTTCGTAAAACATTAAGTGTCCATATGCCCATATACTTAATAAAAACCACGTAAATGAAAAATATTTCAGAAAAAATGTTTAATTTTACAAAAATTTACATAATTCTTGTCAAAAGTACACGTTTTGTAAAAGTAGCAGAAAAAAAAATCTAAATCAACAATTTATATAATGTTTATATTCTGCAATATATACTATTTTTACATAAATTAACAAATAGGCAAAAAATAAAATTTAGGATTTTTTTTATAATACAATAAAAATCATCAATATAATTTATTGTTAAACGAGATTGTATGATTTATTATTGTAAGTGTTATTATGATATGTTCCAACAGTAAACAATAAACAAGGAATTAAAGTAGTGTATAAACAAATTTTCAAAAAAGCCAAAATTACATCGCTAGCTCTTGCTGCTTGTTTGACCTTTTCTATGGGTAATGTGAATGCTGCAACAATGGGTAACGCTGATGCTGCGGCTGCTTCAAATGCTTTTGGTAAATATGATGCCGGTATGATTGACCAAATGAACTTGCGTCAAATAAAAGACTATGAGCAACGCATCAGAAACTACAAAGAAAAAGAGCACCAAGAACAAAATATTGAGATGAATAAAGAAATGAAAGAAAAATTGAGCGAATTTGCCAATAAAGAAGTTCAATTTACTCTTAATTCTATTCATATAACCGGTAATACAGAATATACAGAAGAACAATTGATGAATTTGGTGTGTAATAAAGTCGGACAAACTGTTACAATCAATGATTTGATTGGTATGGCAAATGCTATTACTGAATATTACCAAAGAAACGGATATATTTCTACAACGGCTTATTTACCGCCACAAAAGGTTGAAGATGGTAATGTTGAAATTGTTGTATTGGAAGGAAAATACGGTAATATCACAATTGAAGGTAATAAATGGGCACGTAAAAGATATTTGAATGCAACTTTCTTAAAAGACAAAAGTGTTCAAGAAGATAAAGTTCTTAATATTGCCGATGTTCAAGAGTCTCTTCGTGAATTAAATGCTCATGATTATATAAAAGGTGCTGTTGCGTTACAAGACAACGAAGATTCTGAACAATATACAGATTTGACGTTGACAGTAAAAGACAGATTTCCTATCGACTTCGATTTCAGATTTGATAACCAAGGTAGATCTTCTGTCGGTTTGAATCGTTTCGTTATATTTGCCGGTATGAGCAACTTGACCGGTTTTGGTGATCAGTTGTTGTCTACAACATCAATGGCAAGAAGTTCATTTAGCCAAGGTGTATTTTATTCTGTACCAATTGGCAGACATGAAACAAAATTGAATGTCGGTTATTCTTATTCAGGTACAAAACTTGATAGAGGTGAATTTAAAAGCCTAGATATTAAAGGTAAATCTCACAACTTCTATTTTGATTTATCAAGAAGATTAATTAAAACTGAAAACTATAAATTATACGGTGATGTAGGTTTTGACCTTAGAAATACAAACACAACCTATACTGCCCTTGGTCAAAAATACGATTTGTATGGTTATAGAACAAGATCAATTAAATTAAACTTAACCAACATTAAAGATGACGCTTATGGTAAATGGTTTGGTAATATCGGTTTGGCAAAAGGTATTGATATCTTTGGTGCATCAAACTACGATATAAATAATGACCTTGGCGGCAAAAAGAATCCTTCAAACAGAGTATTTAAAATACAAGCTTCTATCGCTCGTTTGCAAGTTTTACCTTGGAGAATGATGGGTATATTTACTGCAAATGGTCAATGGGTTAACAGAAACGCTTGGTATTCTGATAAAATGCAAATCGGTGGTATCTCTTCAATCAGAGGTTTTGAAGAAGGTTACTTCTTGAGAGACTATGGTGTAACAGGTAGCGTTGAATTAAGAGCACCTATTCCAGGACTTAACCATTTGCCTGAAAAACTCAGATTTATTGATGACTCTATCAGATTGGCTGCATTCTGCGACTTAGGTTGGTTTGGTGATTATAACCGAAGTGTTTCGGGTTCAACATTTGTTATGAGTGTTGGTGGTGGTTTAGTTTTGAAAATGACAAGATATTTATCTAGTAACGTATACTTCGGTGTTCCGATAATAAACAAACCTGACGATGCGTCGAGCTTCAGAGTTCACTTTATGATTACATCAAATATATTATAAGAATTAAAATCGAGTCTAAATGACTCGATTTTTTTGTGATATTTAAAAACAATAGCAAGAAAATTTATTTACGATTTTTATTTATTTGTAACTATTCGGTGTAAAAATATGATAACAATTTACAATGTAAGCTATGCTCAAAAAAGTGATATAAATCCTTGCAAAAAGACAAATTTTATACAAGTAAATAACGATAATGCTTCAAAAACGAGTAATCCTTCCGGTTTTACTTCTGTTGATACAATTAATCCTAAAAATAATTTTAATCGAAATGATTTGTTATTTATCTATAATGTTGAAAGCTTTGCAGATGATATAATGTTAAAATTAAATGACATAAAATCAACTGCAAAAGTTGAATATTCAAGAGCATTTAATGAATTGCAAAATAGAACCATAAAAATAACAGCAGATGAAGACAAAAAAATGGTTATGCATTTAGCAAAACAAGTTAATTCTGAAGTAGACAAAGATACGGATGATGAAAAATCAGCTTTAAGAAATTATTATATGAAAAAAGAACAATGGTTTATACCAAAAGAGATTGTAATGAAAACTTCAGATGGGGATAAAAATCAAGTTGTAATTGTTGAAAAAGATGATTTTGGCTATCCTTATATATCGAAAATAATACAAGACAATGGAAAAACCGGTAAAAAAAGAGCGATGAATATTTTTTCTTTTTCTAAAGATAATGTTCTTCTTCGCTATGACGACAATGTAAATTTAATCTCTGATAAAAAAGCACAAGCAAAAAGAAGTTATGTTTTTGTCGATCAAAACAATTTTGAATGCAGAATAGGACAAATTTTTGATGAAAATGGCGACAAACAAAAACCTATGCAAAAATATGTATTTAAAGATGAATTGTTGTCAGAGTTTCACTATCTGCATACTTTACCGAATGGAGAAGAAAGAATTTTGAAATTTTGATTTAAATAACTTAAATAAATTTTAAACCCGCTTATTTAGGCGGGTTTAAAATTAGAATTGTTTTAAAAATCTTTCATCATTGTTAAAAAATAGTCGTATATCATCTATTGCGTATTTTAACATTGCAAGACGTTCAACGCCCATTCCAAACGCAAAACCTGAATATGATTCAGGGTCAATTCCGACTCCTTTTAAGACATTTGGATCTACCATGCCGGCACCAAGTATCTCTAGCCAACCACTGCCTGAACAAACCGAACAACCTTTTCCTTGACACATAATGCATTGAACATCGATTTCAACAGATGGTTCAGTAAATGGGAAAAAGCTGCTTCTATATCTTGTTGGTCTGGTTGAACCAAAATACAATCTGATAAATTCGTTTAGCACGCCTTTTAATTGTGCCATTGTAACATCTTTATCTACGTATAAACCTTCTATTTGGTGGAATAAGTTATTTTTGCGTGCTGAAACAGATTCGTTTCTATATACTCTTCCCGGAGAAATGATTTTTATTGGAGGTTTTGAATTTATCATTTGTCTAGCTTGTGCATTCGATGTTTGGCTTCTTAAAACTACATTTTGGAGATTTGCACAATAGAACGTATCTTGTACATCTCTTGCAGGATGTTCTTTTGGAACATTTAACAAATCAAAATTAAATTTTTCCAATTCGACTTCCGGAGAAAATTCGGGATTAATTAATGAAAAACCTAAGTGATTAAATATTTCAACAATTTCATTTACTGTCTTTGTTAAAGGATGAACATGTCCTAGTGGTGTGTAGTCGCCATCCAGCGTAACATCTATCTTTTCCTTTAAAAGTTTTTCGTTCAGTTCTTTTTTATAGAAAAATTCATTTTTTTCATTTATTAATGAATTGAGTTCATTTGAAACTTTGTTCAACAATGCCCCAATTACAGGTTTTTCTTCCGGGGATAAGTCTTTCATGCCTTTTTTTAAATTATTGAATTCAGAATTTCTTGATAAAAATTGGTTTTTAACTTCTTCAAGTTCTTTTAAATTGTTTGCTTTTTCTATTTTTTCAAGGGCTTCCGTCTTTATTTGATTGATTTTATTTTCCATTTTGCTTTCTCCTTTGAATATAATAGCTTAAACAAAAAAAATGTACTATAATAACTTTTATGGATTTTATTTTTTACATTACTTTATTTCTTTTTATTGCTTTATTTGGCAGTTTGGATATTAATATCGACTATGACTTTTGGGCGAGGTTGATCGTCGGAAAAAGTTTTTTTCAAACAGGTATTCTATTTAACAATGATTTTTACTCTTTTGGAAAAACTCATTTGTTTATCGACCATGAATGGGGTTCAAGTTTGATTTTTTACTTGATTCAAAATTACCTTGGCGATGTTGGATTGTTTTTGTTTAAAATTTCAATGATTTTTTTGACTTTTTTCTTAATTACAAAAACAATAAAATTAAAAAATCCTTCAGTCAAACTTCATTTCTTGTTATTCCTTTTTGCTATACACGCTGTATGTTATAATGTTTTTTCGACAATAAGATGTCAGATATTTTCGTTTTTCTTTTTTGTTTTTTATATTTATGTTTTGGAATATGCAAAAGAAAAGAAAAATTACAAAATACTCTGGGTTTTGCCTTTGTTGAATATAATTTGGGCAAATCTCCATGGGGGGTTTGTTTTGGGAATTGCACTGATGCTTATTTTTGCAATAGGTGAAAAATTAAACAAGAATCCCTCAAAGCCCTACCTTTTTGCTTGTTGTATTTCGTTGTTGACGAGTCTTTTGAATCCATACGGAATAAAATACCTAATTTATATTTTCGATGCATTTACATTGAATAGAATCCACATCCCTGAGTGGCAAAGTGCATTTTTTAATAAAAATTTCATATTTGCTTTGCCAAAATTTAAAATATTCTTTTTTGGAACTTTTGTTTGCTGGATTTTTTATTTAATCAAAAATATAAAATCAAATTTCAAAGATTCATATATCAAACTCGACAAAACAAAATATTTAATCCTGATTTTTTCAACTCTAATTGCACTAAAAAGCATTAGGTGTCACCCGTTTTTTGTTTATTGTGTTTTAACATATTGTTATTGTGATTTTAACAATCTTTTTAAAGCGAAATTCTTAAACAAAATGAATACTTTTGTTGATATGCTTTTATTTGTTTTGGTGTTTATTTCTTCTGTTTCTCATTTGTATGATTATAAATTTAAAAATATAGTTAGCGAAAGTGTTTATCCGGTAAAAAGCGTAGAATTTATCAAAGAAAACAACTTAAAAGGAAATATTTTTACAATTTTTCACACAGGAAGTTATGTTGCATACAAACTCTATCCCAATAACCATATTTATATGGACGGAAGATATGAAGAAGTCTATGATGATTCTTTGATTAACAATATGGGGAAATTCTTTTTAGGAGAAGATTATAAGGAATTTTTGAATCATTATCATTTTGATATTTTGATAATGGATAAAACCTACCCCAAAATAATTGAATACCTGAAACACGATTCCGATTGGTTTTTGGCATTTGATGAAAAAGCATTTTGTGTGTTTTTGCCTGCCAAGTTAAAAAATAGAAGGTTTATTTACCCTAAAAAAACTCTTGACCAAATAAACAAAGAAAAATTTATAACTAATATCAATTGGCTATAAATGTTACAATTGATACATTTTTTTGTTTATTATTTCATTTATCAACTATAATGGTAATGACACTATTTTTCTTGGGGAGTTAGTGATAATGAAGAGATTTTTAAATATTTTATCTATAATTCTGTTGTCTTTTATAGGACTATTGTATTTAGTATTTTTGCTTGTTCCTTTATTTATAAATCTTGATTTTTTAAAACCGCAGATTCAACAAATCGTCAAAGACTCTTCAAAACTAAATCTCAATTATTCAAAGTTGAAAATCTATACAACCCCTCTTTTATCGGCAGGTGTAATTATAGAAGACATAAATATTTCATTTGACGACAAAACAGCACTATTCAAAAGTGACAAAATCAAAACAGGAATAGCTCTTCCTTCTTTGTTGACCTTGACCGTAAAAGCAGCTTATAGCGAAATATCCAATCCAAATATAAATTTGGAAATAATAGATAACAAACAATACAAAGTGGTTTCATTGATTGAAGAAATAATTAATGAAAATATCAAAAAACCAAAAATCGAAAAGCAAAAAACAGAACAAGACATAAAAAATGAACAAATCCTTGCTTGGGTATTGGAGCATTTAAGAATAAAAGTACCAAATGTTAAAGTTGTAAACTATAAAGTTGATATCAACAATCCCCAAACAAAAAACAAATTATTGCTTTCGGGTGATGAAATTAAATTGGGTTATATAAGTAAAACAAATACTGTGAAGCTAAAAACAATTCTTCATTTGTATTCAAATGAAAATCAAAATATTTTAGCGGATTTGGATATAAAGACTTTTATCCCAAAAACTACCCCTTCTCAAAAAGAAGAAATTGACCCTGACGAAATAATTGAAATACCCTTTATAAACATTATTGATATATATCAAACTTACGACTTAAAAACAAACATCACATCAAAACTAAGAATAAAAAATTCAAAAAACAAAGGCATTCTCGCATTCGGTTATTTTGATGTAGATGACTTAACGCTAAAATTGTCAAATATTCAACTTCCGAAAAGCTATTTTCATTCAAAATTCAATGGCCAAAGAATTGTATATGAAAGCAATATTTTTGTAAAAAGCGATGAAAAATTGGATGTTGCCGGTTTTGTACAAATGGGTAAAAATCCACGTTTAAAAACTGCACTAAAATCTGACGATATTCATTTTGATAACGTTTTGGCTTTGATTAAAGGGTTATTGGATAGTTTGAACATCAAAAACAGCATACCATTAATCGAAGCAAAAGGTTATCTCAGTGCAAATGCTATGATTGATACAGATTTTAAAAATTTAAAATCTAACGGTAAAATAATCGTAAAAGATGGCTCTTTTCTTAACAAAAAAACAAACATCGGAATTAAAAATATTGTTGCAGATTTGATTTTTGACAACGATTCGATAGATATCAAAAAAGCACAAGCGGCAATCAATGATTCACAAATAAATTTGTCCGGCAATATTGACAACAAATCCAATGCAGATATTAATTTTTCAATAAATAATTTGTCTTTACCTATTTTGTATAATGCATTTGCACCAAAAGAGTTGAAAAATTTATACAAACTAAATTCTTTGAATTTGACTGCAAATGCAAACATAAAAGGCAAATTGAATGACTTAAATGCTATATTGAGTGCAAAATTTGATAATTTATCTTTGAATGACTATAAAAAAACTATGTTTGTACTAAATAAAAGTATAGTTTTTGACTTAAAAGGCAACAAAGAAGACATTAATGCAAAGTTAACCGATTCAGGTTTTAATTTTAATATTCCAAAATCAAATGTCTACACAAATATTTCAACATTAACCATTGACATTAATAAAGACAAAATCGCAATAAATCCTTTTAATTTTGTTTACAATAAAAATTCAAAATTTAACATTAAAGGTGAAATTGCTGATTATCTAAAAAACAGCAATCTAGATCTTTTTGTAGATGGTTTGATTTCAACAAATGATATTAAAAATACACTTGGCAAAGAAGTTTCTTATTATTTGAAATCTTCAGGGAATATCCCTCTAAAAGCTTCAATAAAAGGCGATAAAAAAACTCAAAACATTTTAGCACAAATTTATTCGAATTCTGCTAATTTTATTACGCTGATTGATTTGAAGGATTTATATGGCACAAATACACTTATTCAAGGTGATATAAAACTAAAAGGAAACAAAATCCACATAAAAAATTCAGGATTATTTAAAACAAATCAAAAATTTTCAAATGATTTAGTATTAAATCAACAAAACAAAAAAGAATTGGTTGAACTAAGTGCGATATTGGAAAACAACCATTGCAATCTTTTGAGAATCAATATTCCTAACGAGTTAAAAGGTAAAATTTCTATTATGAAAAATTCTTCTTTTAAAACAAAAGGAAAATTGATTGCAAACGGAGAAATAAATTCGCTCAATTTTTTGGGTAATTTAAAAATTTATGATGTAAAAATACCCGAGTTGAAACTCGGTGTTCAAAATGTTGCAATAAATTTGCTTGCAAAAAAACTCTCGCTCAACCTGGATAATATTGATTTGAATGGTTCAAAAATCGATGCATCTTTAAAAACAGACATTATTCCATCAAAAATTATCAATATTTCTGATGTAAGAGTGAATTCAAATTTTGTTGATGTAGACAAAACAATGATAGTATCAAATGAAGCAATGAAGTATTTGCCTCCTGCTTCTTCAAATAAACAAACTGTAAAATCTAAAAAACAAAATAGCGAAAACTTGATTCCTGTTAGTATGGATGGAAAATTTTCAATCAAAAAAATCACAACAGGACAAATTGTCTTAAATGATACAACAGGCAATATAAAATTGCACAATAATGATTTAATGATTGAAAAACTCAAAACAAAAGGCTTCAATGGTGCTATGAGAGGCAAAATTACAATGAATTTGCTCTCTTCTCTTTTGACAATAAAAATGCATGGTGAAAATATTGATTCAAACGCTATGCTTTTAGAAGCTGCAAATATGAAAGATATGATTTCAGGTATATTGAAATTTAGAGCAGACATTTCTCTAAAAGGTATAACATATCTAGAACAAGTAAAATCCCTAAAAGGCAATGTTGATTTTTCGATAAAGGATGGTCAATATGGGCCTTTTGCGAAATTGGAAAACTTCTTTTTGGCAGAAAACATTAGAGAAAACCCTGTATTCAAAGCAACAATTGGTGCGGTATTGACTCCTATTCTTACGATAGATAGTACTCATTTTGAAGAATTAGAAGGACATTTGAATTTCAAAAATGGAAAGACTTATCTTTCCCCTATAACTTCTAGAGGTGATATATTGTGTATCTTGATAAAAGGAAATATGGATTTAGTAAACAATATTCTGGATTCAAGGGTTAGAGTTCGTTTGGCTTCTACTGTTTCTGATATGTTAGGGCCTTTAGCAATGGCAAATCCTGTTAACTTAATAAAAAATACCCCGGGGTTGAATATTGTAACTGCAAAATTATTTACATTCTTTACTCAAGTTGTAGCTGAAGAAGAATATAAAGAAATTCCGGATTTCAGTGCAAATCACTCTGACAAAAATGCAACGAAATTCCAAATTGTTTTGGCTGGTGATGTAAACAAGCCTCTAAAATTGGTAAAATCATTTAAATGGTTGTCTTTGCAAGAAGATTTGGACAAAGCAAAAGAATTTAGTGACAAATATGTAAAAGAACAAGAAGATTTGGCTCGTCAACAATTGATGAATAAAATACAAGAAAAATATGAAGAAGATAACAAAGTCAAAATTGGAGTTCAAAAAGTTTTGCAGATGGATACAACTGCTCCCGAGGTAAAACAAATGTTGGTTGATGAAATAATAAAAACCAAACAAGAATCGGTTGATAAGGTTCAAGCAAAAATTGAAACCAAAGTAAACGATTTTAATTCAAAAACCCAAGAAAAAGTCCAAACTTCTGTAAATAATTTACAGAACAATATAGAAACTAAAAAACAAGAAACATTGAATAAAATACAATCGAAAATACAATCAAAAGTTCCACAAAAAGAAGTTGTACAAGAGGAGGTTAATATTGAAAGTGTTCAATAATGTTACGGAATTAATCGGACATACTCCGATAATGAAACTGAAAAAATTTGCAAAAGAAAACGAATTGAAAGCAAATTTGTTTGTAAAATTGGAATCTTTTAATCCGGCAGGCAGTGCTAAAGATAGAGTTGCATATTATATGCTGAATGATGCAATTGATTCCGGCAAAATAAATAATGACACTATAATTATTGAGCCGACAAGCGGAAATACGGGAATTGGTCTAGCGTGTTTGTGTGCATATTATGGCTATAGGTTGATTTTAACTATGCCTGAAACAATGAGCGTCGAAAGAAGACAGTTAATTTCTGCATACGGAGCTGAAATTGTTTTAACAGAAGGTGCTAAAGGTATGAAAGGTGCTATAGAAAAAGCTAAAGAACTTGCTTCAAAAAATAAAAATAGCTTTATTCCAAGCCAATTTACCAATATGTCAAATCCTAAAGCTCATTTTGAAACGACTTCAAGAGAAATTTGGGACGATATGGATGGGAAAATTGATATTTTTGTATCCGGTGTCGGAACAGGTGGCACAATTTCCGGTGTGGGTAAATATCTAAAATCAAAAAATAACAATATAAAAATAGTAGCAGTTGAGCCTTTGTCTTCTCCTGTCTTGTCTAAAGGTACTTCCGGTCCTCATAAAATACAAGGAATAGGGGCAGGTTTTGTTCCTGAAACATTAGATACAAAAATTTATGATGAAGTTATACCTGTTGAAAATGAAAAAGCGTTTGCTTGTGCAAATAAAATTGCAAAATGCGAAGGAATTTTAGTTGGAATTTCTTCAGGTGCTGCACTTTCAGCGGCAATTGAATTGGCTTTGAAAGAAGAAAATAAAGATAAAAATATAGTCGCTTTTTTGCCTGATGGTGGTGAAAAATATTTATCAACCGGAGTTTTTAATTAATACGGTTTCCAAAATAAACCAAAATATTTAAAAAAGCCCTTTGTAAGGGCTTTTTTAAATATTATTTAATTAGAGACTGTACTTCTTTGAAATTTGGATGTTTTGAACTTTTTAAAAATTCAAACAATGCTATTTCAAGAGTGATTATTTTTGCACCTTCTTGTTTTAAAAATTCAAGAGCGGTTTTATAGTTGGTTTTGCTTCTTGAAGCACAACAATCTTTTATAATATAAACATTGTAGCCTTCTTTAATTAAATCCAAAACGCTTTGCAAAACGCAAATATGTGTTTCTATGCCAAAAATAAGCACGTTTTTGTTTTTGAATTTGTCAAACTCTTCTTTAAATGCTTGTGTTTTTAATGCAGAAAAAGTTGTTTTTTCTACTGTTTTGAAATCCTTTATTTCTTTTATTTCAGAAATTGTTGACCCTAATCCTTTTGGGTATTGTTCTGATAGAATTGTGTCGACTTCTAAAATAGAAGCTGCTTTTAATATTTTGATAGAATTTGCTGCAATTTCTTCTTTATTTTTTAACATATTAACAAGTTTTTCTTGTATATCAATTGCAACTATTGTTGTGTCTTCAGTGTTAAACATTAACAAATATATCCTCTTATTGCTGATTTTGCTGCTGTGTATGGGCTTGATAGATAAATAAATCCATTTGTATTACCCATTCTTCCTTGGAAATTTCTATTTTGCGTTGCAAGACAAACTTCTCCATCTCCCAAAATTCCACCATGGACGCCAACACATGGTCCGCATCCTGCTGGCAAGAAGTTTGCACCTGCTTCTAAAAATATTTCTAACAACCCTTCTTTTGATGCCTGCAAATATACATCTTTGCTTGCAGGTACTACAATTAAACGTACATCTTGTGCAACTTTGTTGCCTTTTAAGACTTTTGCTGCAACTCTCAAATCTTCGATTCTTCCATTTGTACAAGTACCGATAAATACTTGGTTTACTTTTATATTATTGAGTTCTGATGCTTTTTTTGTGTTGTCTACCGTATGTGGACAAGAAACCATTGGTTCAATGTCTTGTGCATTTATTTTGATTACTCTTTCATAAATTGCGTCGTCATCCATTTTGATTTCTTTGAATTTGTCTACTCTATTTCTTTTTTCTAAAAATTCTTTTGTTTTTCCATCTGTTTCAAACAAACCTGCTTTAGCACCGGCTTCTACTGCCATATTTGCTAAAGTAAATCTTTCTGACATTTCCATATTTTCTATCGTATCGCCGCAAAATTCCAAAGCTTTGTATGTAGCTCCATCTGCACCAATCATACCTATCAAATATAACATAAGGTCTTTTGAACATACGTTTTCTTTGAATTTTCCGGTAACTTCTATTTTGAATGATGGTGGAACTTTAAACCAAGTTTTTCCAAACGCCATAGAAACGGCAATATCTGTAGAACCCATACCTGTTGCAAAAGCTCCTAAAGCTCCTGAAGTACAAGTGTGAGAATCAGCACCAACCAGAATTTCTCCCGGGTTTACATAATCTTCTATTAATCTTTGGTGACAAACGCCACAGCCAATGTCTGACAACACTGCACCATATTCTTTTGCAAATTCTCGAATGATATTGTGTGCATTAGACAGTTCTTTTCTGGGTGATGGGGCTGCGTGATCTATAAATAAAATTGTTCTTTTTGGATTTTTTAGGGGTTTATTTAGTTTTTTGAATTCTTTTATTGCAAGTGGCCCTGTCCCATCTTGCGTTGCACATACGTCGATATTTGCAATTACCAATTCATTGAACGACACATTGTGTCCTGCATGTGCCGATATAATTTTTTGTGCTAATGTTTGTCCCATTGTTACTCCTTGAATTTCTCAACACTAATTATAGAACAAAAACAAATATATTAAAAAACTTTTTCGTTTAATTATATGATAACAATTCTCCTATTTTTTAAGATAATATATGCAACTATAGGAGATTTTATAATGGATATAGCGGCATTAATCGGTACGTTTTTAGGTATAGGTTTTATATTAACCGGACAAGCGATGGAAGGTGGAAACATTGGACAATTGCTCCAAATTACAGCTTTCTTCATTGTTGGCGGCGGTACTGCCGGTGCGGTTTTTTTAAGTTTTCCGTTATCCGATTTTAAAGTTGCCGCTCATTGTATCGGTGTTGTTTATTTCGGCAAAGTTCCCGATTTTTCTGTATTGATTAAAGAAATAACAGGTTACGCACAGAAAGCAAGAAAAGAAGGTGTAATTGCTCTTGAAAAAGAAGCGAAAAACGCATCGCATCCGCTGTTAAAATTGGGGCTGGAGGCAATCGCCGATGGTGCTGATCCTACTATGGTCAGGGATATGATGGAAACGCAATTGTCTCAAAAAGAAGAGCAAATTAATGCAGGTGCAAAAGTGCTTGAATCTGCAGGTGGCTATTCTCCAACTTTGGGTATTATTGGGGCTGTTTTGGGTTTGATACAAGTTATGCAGAATCTTTCTGATCCGTCAAAACTCGGTGCAGGTATTGCGGTTGCCTTCGTTGCTACAATTTATGGTCTTATTATTGCAAACCTTCTTACTATTCCTTATTCAACAAGAGCAAAAAGAAAATATGCAAAAATATTCACTTCTATGGAAATTATGATAGAAGGAATTTTATCTATACAAGCAGGTGAAGCACCAGCCTTGATTGAGAGAAAATTGGAATGCTATATTGTTGACAAAAAACCTGAAAAAGGGGCTAAATAATGGCAAAAAAGAAAAAAGCCGAAGAACATGAAAATCTGGAAAGATGGTTGGTGTCTTATGCTGATTTTATGACTTTGTTGTTTGCAACATTTGTTGTTTTGTATGCTTTGGCTCAATCTGATGTAGATGCTTTTAAAAACATGGCAGATGCTCTAAGAGATGCTTTTGACCAAAGCTTTTTGAGTTCACAAAATAAAATCATGAACGGAGCTGATTCTCTTTTGGATGGAAGAAGCGGTGCAACAAATCCGGTTATGTTGGAATATGTCAGCAATAAATATGAACAATCTTCTTATGAATCTATAGAAAAAGAAGTAAATTCTCTAAAACAAGATGGATTGTCTGCAGCGATTGACGACAGAGGTCTTGTTATAAAATTTGATAAAGATGCAATTAAATTCAAGCCTGCTTCAGCAGAAATCTCCACTTCTTCTTATGATATTTTGGATAAAGTAGCAGAAATTATAAAAGAAAAATTCTCTATCCATTTTATAGAAGTTGACGGTCACACAGATTCAGACAAAACCGGCCCTAATGCAAAATATCCATCTAATTGGGAATTGTCTTCTGCGAGAGCTTCTAGCGTTGTTAGATATTTAATTAACAAACACAATTTCAACCCCAGACTCTTCAGTGCTGTCGGTTATTCTGATACAGTGCCTGTTGTTCCAAATGCAACAAGAGAAAACAAAGCAAAAAACAGACGTGTTGAGATTGTTGTTTTGAAAAACAAAAATAAAAATTTAATCAAAAAAGATATGGAAACTATTCTAAAAGAAGCAAAAGCAATGCAAAGAGCATACAAGGGCAAATCGGGTTCCGGTCCTTCTGATGCTATGAAAGAACTTGTCGGCAATGATAAACAACTTTTGGAAAATGTAATCGATATGTCGGGCGAATATAAAAACGAAGTTAAACGTCTAAATGATTTAAATCATGACGATTATATTATGGATGGTAACAAGCCTGCATTTATGGAGTAGTATTTTTATGAAAAAATATTTTGTTATATTTGGCGGTGGCGGTGTTCGAGGTATAGCATATTGCGGTGCTTATAATGCATTGTTAAAAAATGATGTAGAAATCTCGGGGCTTGCAGGAAGCTCTATTGGTGCGGTTTTTGCTGTTTTGTTGTCTTTGGGGTATAAAGGTGATGAAATTTTTGATATTTTTTCTGATACCGGATTTAGCCTGTTTAGTGATTTAAATTTTGGCGTAAAAAACGATATCGCTTTTTCAAAAGGTCAAAAATTTTACGATTGGATTAAAACTTATATTGAACAAAAATTTTATTTATCTTCTTACAAAAAAGGTCAAATGCCTCCGGTTACATTTAAAGATATAGAAAAAAATCTTGTTATTTATGCTGTTGATTTAGTTAAAATGGAATTTAAAGAGTTTTCTAAAAGATTAACTCCCGATTTTGAAGTTGCAAAAGCTGTCAGAGCGAGCGTTTCTATGCCGGGGCTGTTTACTCCTTTGGTTGAAAATAATACATTTTTGGTAGATGGTGATTTATTGAAAGCTTCTCCCTTGTGGAGAATATCGGATACAATATTAACCACCAATGATAGGATTCTTGAATACAGGTTGGAAGATACCACTCCAAAAGAAAATATAACAAATCCTATCGACTATTTTAATCGTGTATACAATGCATTTTGCGGTTTTTCTACAGATTATATTATTGATGTGTATGGAAAAAAAGATAAATTTGATTATATAAAAATAAACACTCCCGATATTTCGGTTGTTGATTTTTTAATTTCAAAAGCGAAAAAGCAAGAATTGTTTGATTTGGGTTACAAAGCGACTGACGATTATTTTCAAGATATTTTATTTGAAAAAAGAAGAAAATTATATGCAAAATACAAAGAATTGTTAGACATGTTTTTGAATTTTCAGAAAAAATTTTCAAAAAAAGACTATTGCTCGTCTTATGTAATTTTGTGTGAAGTGTTTGTTTATTTATGCGAAGAAAAAAGATATATAGACACTCCTGTCTATCAAAAAATTATTGATTTTAAAAACTTGTATTTCGATTCTTACATAAAATCCAGCATACTTAATTTTAACCGTGGTGGTTTAAAAAAAGATTCGGCTGGAATCTATGATTTGTTATTAGATATTTTAAAAATACTGACTGTAAAAACAGAAGAGTTGAGCTAGTATCTTCTATACAAAATCGTTATTATGTTGTCTTCAAAATTTTTCAAAATAGCTTTTCTTTTTGGAGAATTTTGGACTATTATTGCAAAAATCAAATTATTACATTTTTTTGTATTTAAGATACCCATAATGGATGACATATTGTCTAGTGTGCCTGTTTTTGCTTTTAAATTGCTATCAAGAAACAATAATCTGTTTGCAAGTGTTCCTTGATGTGGTGCCGTCATTAAATTTTCTATTTTTGTAATATGAGAAATATAAGAAAATCCGTTAACTAAAAATTCTGTGTTTAAAAAGTTGTTTCTAGACACTCCGCACGAGTCAGTAATTTTTATGTCTTTTGTTATAGTGTTTTGATATATATCATAAAACATATTTATCATATCTTCATTTGTTGCAGGATGTGAGTATTTAATGTATTTTGCTGCTGCAACTTTTGATACAATTTCTGAAGCGAAGTTGTCTGAATTGAACAATATTTTTTTTGATACTTCTTCTATATCGTGGTTCACTGCAGAAATTCTTGTTACTTTTGACGGTGTTTTTTTGAATAATATTTTTTTATCAAACAAATATCCGCTTTTGCTTAGGGCTTTGTTTGTTTTGATGACAAAGTTAATTTGAGGGTTGAGAACAGGCAGTCTTTTTGATTCGTCTTCTTTGATTGTTCCTCTAAATGTAATTATTGGAGAATTTTCCCCGTATTCTTTTGTTATTGTGTAATTTTGGGTGTCACCAAGTTTCAATTCGTTTATGATTGGGATTTTGTAGCTATCACCTTGTAATATATCTACTTTTGTTGCAAGGCTAGAGCGTTTGATGTCTATGTTTGTAAAATTATTGTCAATAATATATGGCGTAATTGCTCTTTGGTTCGGCCAAATATCTTCTTGCATCCAAGCATTTGGGTAGGGGGTTTTGTCTATTATAGAATCATCAATATAAATATTGTTTATTTCTGCTGTAGTTATTTTTTCTTTTGCACAAGAAAACAATTCAACCAAATCCAAATAAGACAACAACGGGTCTGCACCCAGTTTTATGTAAAGATTGTTGTTTGCATCTTTGTACAATATTGTTTCAAACTTGTATCCTTCACCCAAAACCTTGTAAGAAGCACCAAAAGTCAAAACTTTTAGCGTTGAGGCTGGATTTAGTAATTTTTTTTCATTTCTTTTGTATACAGTATTGTTGTTTTTTGTATTTTTTACATACAAACTTATTGTTGAATTGTTTTCAAAACCTGATTTTTGAATATAAGATGAAACCAAATTTGCACTAGCATCAGGCATATTTAAACTTATTAAACAAAAAAACATTAAATAAGTTAGTATTTTTTTCATCTATAATTCCTCAACAGAACCTATTCTTCCTAAAATTGCACTTGCTGCTGCAATGTATGGACTTGCTAAGTAAATTTTAGAAGTCGTATCACCCATTCTGCCCACAAAATTTCTATTTGTTGTAGAAATGCATACTTCATTTGGAGCTAAAATTCCACAATGTCCGCCCAAACATGGCCCACAAGTCGGTGTTGAAATTGCAGCTCCTGCTTCAATTATTGTTTGATAAAAGCCCAATTCTATTGATTTTAGTACTATTTCTTGCGTTGCAGGAAAAACAATCATTCTTACATCTGGATGAACTTTTCTGTTTTTTAAAATTTCTGCAGTTGCTTTAATGTCTTCTAACCTGCCGTTCGTACAACTGCCGATAATAACTTGGTCGATTTTTATATTGTCTTTTATTGCTTCTTGTACTGTTTTTGTATTTTCAGGTAAATGCGGATAAGCAATTGTAGGTTCAATTTTGCTTGCATCGTATTCAATTACTCTTTCATAGTTTGCATCTTTATCGCTATAGAAAAATTTCGCTTCTCTAAAATAGTCTTTATTTGGTCTAGTATTTAAGTATTCTTTCGTAATTTCATCTGCTTCTATAATACCGTTTTTAGCACCGGCTTCTATTGCCATATTGCAGATAGTAAATCTTCCATCCATATCAAGGTTTCTTATAGTGTCGCCGGAAAATTCCAATGCTTTATACAATGCACCATCTACACCTATATCACCTATTAAATGCAAAATTAAGTCTTTTGCAGTGACATAGGGTTTTAGTTTTCCATTGAAGATTACTTTGATTGTTGGTGGAACTTTGAACCAAGTAGTTCCTGAGGCCATTGTACAACCCACATCTGTCGAGCCTACTCCTGTAGAAAAAGCTCCCAATGCCCCATAAGTACAAGTGTGCGAATCTGCTCCAATAATCAAATCGCCTGCAGTCACAATTCCTTTTTCAGGAAGAAGAGCATGTTCTATACCCATTGTGCCTACTTCAAATCTGTGTAAAAGCTTTTGCTTTTTTGCAAAATCTCTCAGCGTTTTTGCTTGTATAGCGGATTTTATGTCTTTGTTTGGTACAAAATGGTCAGGAACAAGTACAACTCTTGATTTGTCAAATACGCTCTCTATGTCAAATTTTTCAAAAACTTCTATTGCAATAGGACCTGTAATGTCGTTTGCAAGAACAATATCAACATTAGCTTCTATTAAATCATTTGCTTTTACATATTCTCTATTAGAATGATGTGCGAAGATTTTTTCTGTAATTGTCATAGGATGCAAAGTAGACATTTTATTTTCCTTGTTTTGCTTTTATATCAAGTATGTTATTGTGTCCTATTATATATGTTGCACAAGTTTTTGTGCTAGCCATCCACCAAGCACAATTTTCCTGCAAACAAATTTTAGGATCATCAGTGCCTGCAGATAACAACGGACAATATGGTATTTTCTTTTTGTTGATTTCTGTCATAAATTTATACCTTTTCTAGTTCTATCCCTTGTTTAATTAAATTACATTTTGTTTCATCGCAGCGTTTTTCTTCTGCTTTGTAGATTTTGCCTCTGTTGATTACTTCGTCAAAATCAATTTTATGAGCATCAAAATCAGGTCCATCTACACAAGCGAATTTTACTTCTCCGCCAACAGTAAGACGACATGCACCACACATTCCTGTACCATCTACCATGATTGGATTCATTGATGCTTCTGTTTTGATTCCATAAGGACGAGTCAAATCAGCAACCGCCTTCATCATTGGCATTGGGCCTACAGCGATTACATAGTTGACTTTTTCTTTATCAATTATTTCTTTTGCTACATTTGTTGTGAAACCTTTTATGCCATAGCTTCCATCATCTGTTGTGATATGAAGTTCGGATACTGCATTTCTCATTTTATCTTCCCAAAAGATAAGGTCTTTTGTTCTTGCACCCATTACCATGTGAACTTTGTTTCCTGCTTCTTTGAATGCTTTTGCAATCAAATAGCAAGGTGCTGCACCATATCCGCCGGCAACACAAATTACTGTTCCGTAATTTTCGATATGAGTCGGAACGCCTAATGGTCCTACGATATCTTCTATTTCGTCGCCAACATCCAAAGAAGCAAGTTTCTTTGTAGTGTAGCCTACAGCCATATATACAATTGTCAAAATTTCATTTTGTTTATCACAATCTGCAATAGTAAGAGGAATTCTTTCAGAATTTTTGTCAGTTCTTAAAATAATAAACTGTCCTGCTTTTGCGTTTCTGGTTATAAAAGGTGCTTTTACTCTGATTTCAAATTGATTTTTGCAAAGCTCTTTTTTGTATAGGATTTCGTAACCCATTGTTATATCCTCCAAAGTTAAATATTTTCTTTTATCATAACTTAAAAAAAACACTTTGTCATTTTTGTTAAGTTCATGTAATAATAATACTATCAAAAGTTTAAAGGAGATTAAAGATGAGAGAAATTTCACCTCTACAAAAAGAAAGACTAAACTACAAGCCAAAATTGGCAGGTGCTTTAGCAGATGGTATTAATAATGTAAAATTGTCTTTAGGTGAAGCAACAAAATCAGTTGCAAACCAAGAAGAAATAAAAGCTTTGTTTCCACATGTTTATGGTGAACCTATAGCAAAATTTTCATCAAACGGTTCTAGCTTGTCTACAGAAAAAAGAAACGTTGGTGTTATACTATCAGGCGGACAAGCTCCTGGCGGTCACAATGTAATTGCAGGTTTGTATGATGCATTAAAAACTGCTAACAAAGAAAACAAACTATATGGATTTTTGGGCGGCCCATCAGGTATCGTTGATGGTAAATATATGGAAATGACTGATGAAATCATTGACGCATACAGAAATACAGGCGGTTTTGATATCATTGGTTCAGGTAGAACAAAGTTAGAAACAGAAGAACAATTTAAAAAATCTCTAGAAGTTTGTAAATCTTTGAATATCACAGCGATTGTAATTATCGGTGGTGATGATTCAAACACAAACGCTTGTTTGCTTGCTGAATGGATGAAAGCAAACAATACAGGAATTAGCGTTATCGGTTGTCCAAAAACAATAGATGGTGACCTTAAAAATGACCAAATCGAAATTTCATTTGGTTTTGATACTGCAACAAAAACTTATGCAGAATTAATCGGAAATATTCAACGTGATGCAAATTCTGCAAAAAAATATTGGCACTTTATCAAATTAATGGGAAGAAGTGCTTCTCATGTTTGTTTAGAAGTTGCTCTTGAAACTCAACCGAACATTACTTTAATTGGTGAAGAAGTTGAAAACAAAAAACAATCATTAGATGAAATTGTTACATATATGTCAAATATCATTGCTCAACGTGGAAACAATGGCAAAAACTTCGGTATTGCATTAATTCCTGAAGGTTTGATTGAATTTATTCCTGAAATGAAGGCAATGATTGCAACTTTGAATGATTCTCTTGCAACTTTAGAAAAAGATTCAAATTATCAAAATGCTTCACAAGATGAAAAATATTCTATCATTACATCAAAACTTGATTCTGATTCTGCAAAATTGTTCAATTCACTTCCATCAAGCATAAAAGCACAATTATTAATGGATAGAGATCCTCATGGTAATGTTCAAGTTTCTAAAATCGAAACTGAAAAATTGCTTATCGAAATGATTGAAACAAAATTAAAAGAAATGAAAGCAAACGGAAAATATACCGGCAAATTCTCATCACAAGCTCACTTCTTCGGATATGAAGGAAGATGTGCAATGCCTTCTAATTTTGATGCTGATTACTGCTATTCATTGGGATACAATGCTTTTGCTCTTATTCAATCAGGCTTGACCGGTTATTTGTCATCAATTAAAAATACAACAAAAAAAGCTTCTGAATGGGTTGCAGGTGGCGTGCCTCTTACTATGATGATGAATATGGAACGTCGTCATGGCGAAATGAAACCTGTAATTAAAAAAGCTCTTGTTGAATTGGATGGCCCTGTATTTAAAGCTCTTGAAAAAAATAGAGAAAAATGGGCATTTGAAGATTGCTATATTTTCCCTGGAGCAATCCAATACTTTGGACCTGCTTCTGTATGTGATATTACAACAATCACATTGCAATTAGAACAAGAAAACAAGCTTGTTAATGTTTAACTTTAAATATTAATATTTTAAAAAACAGGTTCAATTTTGAACCTGTTTTTATTTTGTGTTTTATATATTGTACTTTTTTATACGATGTCGGTGTATGTACCATCTATTAATAATTCTTCTAGCTTTTCTTGATCCATTTTTATGAGTGGCATGCCAGTTTGCACTTGCTTAAATAAATCTCTATCTTCGTTTGCTTCTTTTAATGTTTCTGTTATTCCCCCTTGTTCTTGTGTATATTCATCCATTTTTATGAGTGGCATGCCAGTTTGTACTTGCTTAAATAAATCTCTATCTTCGTTTGTTTTTACTATTTCTATTCCCGATTCCGGTCCTTCTTTTAATTCTGGCATTGGTTGTACAAGTGGACCAAATACACCTTCTAATGGATTGTATTCTTTTTCTTCTTTCATTTGTTCAATTAATTCTTTAACACTTTTATCTATATCAATGCCTTTTTCTGCAAATATTTCTTTAGCTGATTTGTTTATTCCTTCTTGGTCTAGGATTTCTTGAGCAGCTTTTCCTATCAATCCGCCTAGTTCAGGTATTGAAGAGATTGAAGGTAGTGCACCTTTAACTGCTTCTGCAAGTTTTGCACCAAAATCAGGTAATGATTCTATTGGAGGCAGGATATCTTTTAAACCTTCTGCCAATTTTGCACCAGCTTCAACAAGTGCCCCTCCTGAAGGTAAACTATCCTTAATACCTTCTGCCAGTTCTGAACCGGCTTCGATGAGAGTTGTTCCAAATGAACCGTCTTCAGAATTTTTTGCTATTTCTGCTCCTATTCCTATCATTGCAAACAATGGAAATTGTCCTAGTGCCATCGCAGCTATTCCTGCAGCACCTTTTACAAGTGAAGAAAGTCCATTAAAGAAACCGGATTCATTGTTTTCTTTTGTTACTGCATCGGTGTCACCTTCGTACTTTATGCCTTTAAGATTATTTTTATGTTTAACGGAACTATGACGAGCATCTGCATTTTCGCAATTTGTTGGTACTTCTGAACCATCATCGTCCAATTTTTCATTCAATTCGTCTAATTTTTCATTCAATTCTGCCAATTGTCTATTTAATTCTTCGATTTGATCTTGTGTTGTTGCTGTTTCTTTTTGAGCTTCTTTTTCTTCGATTTGATCTTCGACTATATTAATTTCTTGATTTGATTTTCCATTTTCAGAAACGTTTGTTAATCTTGATGTAAATTGTGGTTGTGTGTTTGAAACTTGCATTATATTATCTCCTTGTATCGTGTGTTGTGTGTTTAAAAAATCTAAATTCGAATTTTGATATATTAATAAAAAATATATACTATGAATATATTGCTATTTTTTTGAAGTGATTTTAATAAAAGTTTACAAATTTTTTAAAAAAAATGTAAACGACACCTTGAAAAAGCCTTTTAAAATGCCTTAAAAGAGATTTTAAAAAATTAAAGAAAAATTATAAACTAAGAAAAGAAATGTCCACGTTTGGAATCTAATGTAATTCTATCAAATGAATACAATGCTGCCGGACGTTTCGATACTGATTTTGTAAATTCGTTTGTTTCAACAAGAATGTTTGAAGAAAGCATCTTTTTTCTAAAGTTTCTTTTATCTAACGTTTTTTTCAATATTAATTCGTAAGATTTTTGCAATTCGGTCAAAGTAAACTTTTTAGGTAACAACTGAAAAGCAATAGGACACAACTCCAGACGTTCTCTTGTGCGTTTAAGAGAGTATTCGATAATTTCTTTGTGGTCAAATGCCAGTGATGGAAGTTTGTCTACTTCGTGCCATTGAATATCCGAGACACCTTCTGTATTTTTGATATCTAATTTTATGTCTTCTGCTCTTAATAATGCAAAATAAGCACAAGTAATGACACGAGCATTAGGATAACGCAATGGGTCACCAAAAGTATAAAGCTGTTCTAAGTAGATATTTGATACGGTTGTTTTTTCTTTCAATACTCTTAATGCCGCATCATCGATGTTTTCTGATAAACGGATAAAACCACCGGGGATAGACCATTTCCCTCTAAAAGGTTCATTCACACGTTTTACTAACAAAACTTTTAATTTGTTGTTATGAATTGTCAAAATTACAACGTCGACTGTAACTTCATGTGTTTTAGTTTCCGCAAAGGTTCTCATAGCCTTATTTTATAATAAAATTTTATAAAATGCAAATTTTACACTTATTCTATAATTCTACCGTTGAATTGTTCGAGCATTTCTTGGACTTTTGAACTATAGTGCTTTTTTTCGCTTTGAGGTGTTTCTTCTTCCTCTTCTTCATTTACCTTCTCATTTGCGTTTTCTGTATTTTGAAAAGATTGAGCTTGAGGTTTTTGCGGGTAGGTGTTGGGCTGTATTTCTGACCTTTGGGGTCTTGATTCTTGTCTTAGTTTGGGTTTTACTTCTATGTATTTTGTGTTTGCATCAACCTTAATCATTTCAATACTATAATCCGGATACAGATTTTTAACAGTTGTTTCAAGCATAGCTAATTTTGTTGGTAATTTTGCTTGAACCAGTGCATTGTCATGGGTAAAACCTAGTGTTATTGTTTTGTTTTCAACTTTTATTAATTTTGCTGTCCCGCTGTACAAGGCTTTTGTTGGCAATGATGGAATAGCAGACAATACATTTGACCAAATCTGTGCACTATCTTGATTTTGAGCAACTTCAGGCGGTATTGGAGAAGTATTTGCATTTTGCTGAATCGGTGGTTTTTGTTCTTGGATTGGTTGCGGTGTTGGTTGCTGCACCTGTTGAATTTGGGGTTTTTGCGATTGCTGAATCGGTGCTTGCATTGAAACTGCTTTTTGAATTTTTGGTGTTGAATTGATTATTGGTGTTTGAATTTGTTGAATTTGGGGCTGTTGAACAGTTGTCTTTGCTATATTTAAATCAATCTTACAAGCCGATATCGCAGCCAATTCCATCCATAAGTAAGGATTTGTAGACACTTTAATTTCTTTGTAATATTCAATAATCGTGTTTAAGATTTTGAATATTTTGTCTTTGTTAAAATTGAGAGCTTTTATTTTATCAAAATCATCATTTGTTAAAATTGTAAAATCGGAAATTTTTTCTGTTGAAGTTGAATTTATAACAAGAATAATGTTTCTTAAAAATTCTATAAAATTTTCTGCAAGATTTCTTGGCTCATTTCCTTTTGCATAAATTTCATTTATATCTTTTATTGAATTTTCGATATTTTCATCTGAAATGTCTTTCAATAAATTTAATAAAACATTAAAATTTATTTTACCTAATAAATCTTCTATTATTTCTTTTGTTATTTCTTCTTTTGTGCTAAGAATACTTACTTGGTCCAACAAAGCAAGCGAATCTCTCATTCCTCCCGATACGTTTTTTGCGATAGTATACAAGGCAGAATCTGTGATTTTTATGTTTTCTAAATCAGAAATTTTTCTAAGTCTTTTTGTTATGTCGTCTGTTGTTATTCTTCTAAAATCGAATCGTTGACATCTTGAGATGATTGTTTCAAGAACTTTGTGCGGTTCTGTTGTTGCAAGAATAAAGATGACATTTTTGGGAGGTTCTTCGAATGTTTTCAATAATGCATTAAAAGCATCATTTGATAACATGTGAACCTCATCTATGATGAAAATTTTGTACTTGCCGTTTATTGGTGCGTATTGGACTTGGGAAATAAGGTCTTTGGCATCTTGTATACCACGATTTGATGCTGCATCGATTTCTATTACATCAAGCCCTGTTGCATTCGTGATGTCGATACAACTGGGACATTCTTGGCACGGAGTGACTGTTGGGCCTTTTATACAGTTTAGCGATTTTGCAAAAATTCTGGCACAAGAAGTTTTTCCTGTTCCTCTAGGTCCACAAAACAAGTATGCATTTGCAATTCTATTTAATTCTATTGCATTAGAAAGTGCCTTGACAAGAGCTTCTTGTCCTATTACATCATCAAAAGACTGGGGACGATATTTTCTAAATAATGGCAGGTATGTATTTTCCATACGCTAATTATAAAGCTAAAATAAAAATTTATCTATATGTTTTGAATATTAAAAATACATAATCTGATTCGTATGAATTTAGAGCTTTGTATATGCTGCGTGTTGAAGTTTTTAGTTTGTAACATTCGTTGTCAACTTTTTTGTATTGAACAATTTTTTCGAGAGTGAAATTTGTTTCAATCAATCCAACAAAATTATACAGTGTTTTTGATTTTATAGCTTCGTACAAGAGCTTTGTTTTGTTTTGTTGTATTGCATTGTTTCTAAAGTCAATTTTTCTGAGCTTTGTGTTGTAATCATCCATTGTTGCAGCTTTTATAATTGAAACATCAGAAAGAGGTTTTGAATTTAGTTTGTCTATGAATATGATTATTTTGTTGCCTGAATATTGCGTATAATTATCCAAAAAATATTTGGCAATATAATCGTTTAGAGTTCTTTCTGTTAAATAATCTTCGATTAAAGTGTTGATATTGTTTTTGTTTATAGAAGTTGTGTTTTTATTGCTCAAGTTTCTAATCATGCTTTTTTTGGTATTTTTTTGCAATAGAGAATAATCGAAATTGAAAAAGTTCAATTCTTTCCAATACATTGCCCCATATTGCCCCATAAAAGGCATTATGACTAAATCATTTTTGCTTATGTTGTATTCTTTTATAAAAGAACTAAAAGCATTTATTGTTGGGTAATTTTTGTTTATTGTTAAATTGAAAGAATTCGCTTCAGGATTTATAAATTGAATTGCAAACAAACAAAAAACAACAAGCGTTTTTAAAAATTTGTCTTTTACTTTACATATTCCATAGCCCAATAAAATAATGCTTGTGATAAATAATTGTGTTAAATAAATAGGCGAAGTGTCTATAATTTCATACATCATAAAAAACATCGTAAGCAAAAAATTCAATATTGCGATTAAAAAAATAAATTTTAGTTTGAAGTTTTTCTTGTATGCAACTATGCTAAAATAAAGAAGTGCACATAGCGGTAATATTGAACTATAAAACAAAGATATAAAGAGCTTTGTTGAATTTAAACTTTTAAAATTCGGATTTAGTGCAAAACTATACAACATTCCAATTGTGCTTTTTGTTTGTATACTTGGGACATTGAAACTCATATATGGGCTTAAAAATTCGTTTATCATTAAGTATAAACTATTAAAATTCAACCCTACTCCGTTGTTTGTGTTGGGGATAATGGTGTTTGTCCAATTGTAATATTGAATAATCAATATTGTAAAAGTAGCAAGAAAAGCAAAAAATGAACAGAACGCTATTTTTATTACGTTTTTTTTGATGAATTTTCGATTTTCATAAAATTTGTACAATAGAAACAATTCCGGAATAACATACAAAAATCCTATGTTATCAACCAAAATAAAAATGCAATTAGCAATAGTCAAATATAAAAAGTGTTTTTTGTTGGGTTTGTTTATAAAATCAATAATTGTTTTTATTAAAATAGTTCCAACAAGAAAAATTAAACAATATGGTGCAATTAAATCGGTATAGTATAAATAAAAGTGATTTATTGCAAACAGTATTCCTAAAAAATAACCAAGGCTTCTGTTTAAAATCTGTTTTCCGATTTTTATGATTAAAAATATATTTATTAAAGAAATAATTGAATTAAATATTTTTATTGCTAAAACATTATTAAAAAATTGAATTAAATAATGAATCAAAAAATAATATGCCGGCAAAAAATAATCTTTCAAGATTGTTTCTTTTAAAATTCCAAAAGGAAAAGAACAACTTGCCAAAGCGAGAGATTTGAATTCGATACTTATAATTTCGTTTTCGTTTATTAAATAATTGGCTCTGATGATGACAAAAACTATAAATATCAAAATATAGAAGATATATTTTGCATTGATTTGAAATTTCATATATCAAGTATAGCAAAACATTTTATATTGTGAAATACAATATAAAAAACCGCTTACAAAAACGTAATGAATCTTTGTTTATTGATTATTTTTTTTCAAAAGTTGCATTCTTTTGTCTTTTGGATCTTCCCAAACCAAATCACCCATATTTGTTTTTGTGTAGATAACTCTTGTTTTATCGTCTATATCTTCTGAAATCATTATGTAATAATTATCTAGCCATGGGTTTTCATATACTTCTGTTGCAACACCTTTTGCAACTTTTATTCCTTTTACTCTTCCGTTTGCAATTTGTTCCATATTTTGAAACATATCAATACCATCTTGCGGAGTTAGTTTTTCTTTAATTTCTTCAGGAAGCGTTGCATACTGTCTAAGATACTTGCTTTTTGAAGTAAATGCTACAGTGTCTTTTTGAAGTGGTTTTATCATTTGCGGATTTTGTTTCAAGGAGTGCGTATTTTTTTGTACCCCAAACAAACCACAGCTGCTCATTGGTGGAACTCTCATACTTTTATCCTTTATTTTCCTAACAACACTTTTTTGTGTACTTTTCTTTATTATAACAAATTTTATATAAATATTGTATAATTTATATAAAGTATTAAGAAATGTTACGCTATAAGAAAAATATTCTACATACAACAACAGCAACAACAAGCCCGACTACATCAGCCAAAATACCGGCCAAAAGAGCAAAGCGAAATTTTTTTATTCCGATAGCACCAAAATAAACCGAGGCAACATAAAATGTGGTCTCGCTAGAGCCTGTAATTACTGCAGCTAATTTGCTTGCGTAAGAATCAACCCCAGAGCTGTTGATTATATCAGACAAAACCCCCAATGTTGCAGAACCTGATAAAGAACGAGTTAACATAATAATCGTTGTTTCTGCTGGAATTTTGAAGTAATTCAATACAGGTGATAGAATTTTTTCTATTAATTCAATAGCTCCGCTTGTTCTAAAAGCTGCTGTTGCCGTCATTATTGCAATTAAGTAAGGAATTATTTTTATTGCAATATGAAAACCATCTTTTGCACCGTCTGTAAAATTTTCATAGACCGGTGTTTTTTTGAATAATCCATAAAGTATGATTATTGCAATGATGATAGGTAAAATATAAATAGAGAGGCTATTTAGCGTTTTAATCATCTGAAAATTTCAAGCCTTTCTAAAATTTTTGCAAAAAATATAGCCGAAACAAATGCAATACCGGTTGTGATTAGGGTCGGAAGAATTATTTGTGTTGGGTTTTTCATTCCGTTTGATATCAATATTGCAAGCACTGTCGCCGGAACAATCTGAAATCCTGCAGTATTAATTGCTAAAAACGTACACATAGAATTCGTTGCAATTTGTTTATTTGGATTTTTTTCTTGCATATCTTCCATTGCTTTTATTCCGAACGGAGTTGCCGCATTACACAATCCTAGTGCATTTGCTGAAACATTTAATGCAATATTTGAAAGAGCTTTTTTGTTTTCTTTTAAATCCGGAAAAACAAAAAGAAGCGGTTTTTTAACTATTTTTGCAAAAATATCAATCAATCCGGACTTTTCGGCGATTTTTACTATGCCAAGCCAAAACCCCATTATTCCAATAAGCCCAAAGGCTATTTGGACAGATTTTTCACATGCCTGAAAAATAGCTTGTACAGTTACATCTGTTTTTCCGTTTATAGCTGCACAAATCAAAGAAAACAGCATCAATAATGCAAAAATGTAATTCATCTTACCTCTGATAATGAGCCATGAAATATTCCTCTCCTGTAGAAGTTATTGAATATTTTTTTGCCCCATCTACTTCAAAGACTTTTATGAAATCTCCATTAATCAGACCGTTAACAATAGACAAATCAGCTATTTTTCCTGTTGCTTGGAATAATTTTGAATTTATGTATTTCATATTAAAACTATGCTGACCTGCAATGTGTTTTATATAATATGCACAAATCAAAAAATCATCGATTATTCCATTTGTTTCATAGTTAGACAAAAATGTTTTGAAATCCAAATTTAGTGCTTTTTTCTTTTCCGGATATTCTTTTGCAGCAATAATATTTTGCGATTCAGGAGGATTTTCAAAAGGACTTTCATCAGAAAATATAGAGTTTATTTCCGGCTCTTTTTCTTGATTAATGATTTGTTCTTCTTCATCATCTTCATCATCTTCATCATCAAGAAGTATCAATTCATTATCATCGTCACTTTCGTTGTCTATATCATTTTGATTTTTTATTTCTGTTGAAGAATTATTTTGAAGTGCTGAAATTTCGCCACTCATGGCTTCTTCTTGTTCTTCTTTGTCAAAGTCTTCATCGCTTAATGTAATTTCTGCATCTAAATTTGCTTTTGAATATGTATCAGGAATATCAACATCAAAAGTTTCATCAGATGCAATGTCTATATTTTTTACCGCATTTTGAACAAGTTCAATTGTTTTGTTTAAAAGGCTTTGTTTCTTTTCTTTTTCTTTTTGTTCTTCTATTTTGTCATCATCTAATCCAACAATCTCAAAATCTTCAGCTTTTGTTTCTTCTGTGTCATTGGAAACTATTGGAGCTTCTTGTTTTTCTTCTACTTGAGGTATAGTTTCTGTTTGTTGTTCTTTAAGTTCTGTTTTTAGCTCTTCTTTTGGTATGATGATTTCTTCTATTTCTTCTTTTTTGTCTTCAATTATTTCAATGTTATCTAAAGAAACAGCTTCGTTTTCAGCCTTTGGTTCTTCTTTTGGTTCTTCAATTATCTTTAATTCATTTTCTAAAGAAATAGGTTCTTCTATTTTTTCTTCTTTGGGTTCTATTTTTATTTCTTTTGGTTCTTCTTTAGGTGTTACTTCTATTTCTTCTTTTTTGTCTTCAGTTATTTCAAGCTCATTATTTGAAGGAATTGTTTCATCTTCTAATTTTATTTCTTCAATTACTTCTTTTTTTGGTTCTTCTTTTGGTTCTTCAATTATCTTTAATTCATTTTCTAAAGAAATAGGTTCTTCTATTTTTTCTTCTTTGGGTTCTATTTTTATTTCTTTTGGTTCTTCTTTAGGTGTTACTTCTATTTCTTCTTTTTTGTCTTCAGTTATTTCAAGCTCATTATTTGAAGGAATTGTTTCATCTTCTAATTTTATTTCTTCAATTTTTTCTTCAATTACTTCTTTTTGTTCTTCGTTGGAATCTGTTTTTGGTTCTTCGAGATTTTTTTCTTGAGGTTCTTTAATAAATTCTACTTGTTTTGCTTCTTGCAATTTTTGTGCATTATTTTGAAAAACAAGTTCTTCTTGAGGCAAAGGTTTAAAAGTCAATGGAGAAAGCGATAACCCTCTTTTTTTGTCTTCATGCACTGTTGCACTTGCAACTTCAGGTGTACTTTTGGCTTCTTGTTCCAAAGGCACCGAAGGGTTAACTATTTGAGTAAATTCGTCCTTTTCTTCAACAGAAGGTTTTGTTTCTTCTATTTTTGGCGATTCTTCTATTGTGGTTTTTTCTTCGTCTTCATTTCTCACAAAAGTCTGTATAGTAAAATCTTCTATTGATTTTACTACAGTATTATCTCTGTCGATTTTCTTTATGCTATCGATAAATTCTTTACTCGCTCCAAAAAGATTAGCAAAATACATATCCATTTCTCTTTGAGTAATGTCTTTATCTTGACACTCAAGACAGTATTCACCGCCGCCTGATTTTATTATTATATTGTAATGCACACTAATTCCTAAAATTTACTATTGTTGATGTTTTTTAAGTATTTCTTCTCTCCATTTTTCAAGCTGTTGTTCTACGAAATCAGCATCGTCTGAAGAAAATTCTACTTCTAGTTCACCTTTTTTCATTTTAAATACATATTGAGGCATTTTTAAAACTCCTAAAACTATTGATAATATTATAATAAAAAAATATTGTTTTTTCTTTATATTTTAAGAATTGTTAATAAAATTAGTCCATTTGGCATGCCGAAATTTGATTTTTTGCCCAAAATTGTTAAATTATTGGTGTAAATAGAGTATTTTTAATACATTTGTATGACTAAAACGACATTAATTTTTTCTATAATACTGTAAGAAACCAATTATGGGGATTTTAGAGGCTAATTTTGTATAATTCAATTTATCCAAATATTAACTATCATAGACAAAACTTGTCACAAGGGACAGGCTCTAGTTTTGTTACAACAAATAAAAACCAAAAACTTCAATCCCCAACCGAACAATCTGACAACAATCAACAACAGCAACAGACTTTTCCCAACGGCACAAAAGTTGCAATCGATTATTCTAAAGGGCAAATAAATATTTCCCAAGTATTAATGGATTTTAGAAATACAATAGTTGCAATCAATGCCCCTGATGATGTGAAAGATGAAGTGAATTTGTATTTGAATTTGGTTGAAAGGGAGTCAAAAAAAGAGTCGCCAAATCGTGAAATTGTTCTTGCAAATTTAAAAAATGCTTCTAAAATTTCCGATAACTATATCGCAAACAGCCTCAATAAACCATCAAATGTAGTCGAAGGTTGGATTGATGCTTTGTTTTTGCAAAAAATAAACTTAAAAGCTGACCCTGAAGAAATTAACCCAGATTTTCTTCTCGAATTTCCAAAAAAAGCTCAAGAAAAAATCGATATTCAAAATGAAGTTGAACAAAAGCCAACTGAAGAAAATCAACAAGTTGATTTGGCACAAATTCAAAAAGAAGCACAAAATCAACTAAACGAACAAATAGAAACTCAGCAAGAAGAAAACAAGACTCAAGTAACTTATCAAAATTTAGAAGTTGAAAGTTCGCTTGATATTTCTGATGAAAATGATTCACAAGAAGAGATTTCTACTTCAGTTGGCTTTAGCCCCATTAGTTTGGCTGATACCAGAGCAAAAGAAATTTTTTCTCAAGCAAAACAACTTCCGCAAACAGAAAGCGGCTACACTGATGCAGTTAATTTACTAAATGAAGCACTAGGCTTAATGGAAAATAATACCGCCGTCAATGAAAACATAAAAGCAGCGATTCATCTTGAACGTGGAAAAATATTTGATAAATATGACTATGTTGATTATGCTTTGCGTGATTATTTTGAAGCTACAAAGGCGAACGATTTAAATTTAAAAGCGAATGCTTTTTATAAAACCGGAAAAATCTATGATGAATTTAGCGAATTTTCTCCCGCTTTGAACAATTATTTGTCAAGCGTTGCATATAGTGGCGAAGCAGACAACTATACAGGCCAAGCAACTGTTTTGTCAAAAATTGCTGATTTGTATGCAAGACAATATGACATAGAAAGATTCGATGACTATTCGTCATTAGCTCTAGATACTGCCCAAACTACACAAGACGAAGATTTGATTGCAAAAACATATTCAAATAATGCTCAAAATTATCAGTATTTGGGTGATAATGATAGAGCTTTAGACAATTACAAAAGTGCTCTTGAAATTTTTTCAAGAAGTGATGAAAGCTATGAACAAATGGCTTACAACTATGAACAAGCAGCAAACGTAATGGATAAATTGGGAAATTCTCTTAAGGCAGCGAAGCTGCAACAAAAGGCTCTTCGATATTATGAATTAGCTCAACAGTCCGAGGAGCAACGGGAATTAGTAAATTAATTTTTGAATTTTCCACTTTTTTGTCTTGTTTCATTAAATTTATAAATTTCTTTTTGTTGAATCTTAACTTCTTATTTGTTAGTTCAAATTTGTCAATCAAGAAATTTATTTTTTCAAAGTATTCTTTATCTATTTTTTCCAGTTTTAAAGCTAATGTATTTGCATATTTCATGCCATAAGCAACTGCTTGCCCATGGGAAACTTTTTTGTAATTGGTTAAAGTTTCGATTGGATGAGCAAAAGTATGACCAAAATTCAATACTTTTCTCAGATTTCCTTCTTTTAAATCAAGATTGACAACATTTGCTTTTAAATTCGCACATATTGAAATTATTGTTTTTAGTTCTTTTTTGACATCTTGTGTTTGTTGTTTTTCTAAAAAATCTAAAAGATTGTAGAAGTTTTCGCATTTGCAAGAATTTTCAATAAATGCATACTTTAAAACTTCTCCCATCCCGCATTTGTATTCGTAATTATTCAATGTGTTTAAAAATTGTGGATCGATTATTATTTTTTTTGCCGGATAAAAAGACCCGACCAGATTTTTTCCGGCTTTTGTATTGAAGCCGGTTTTTCCCCCGATAGATGAATCGCACATTGCAAGGAGGGTTGTCGGTATTTGAATTAGCTCAACCCCTCTTAAAATGCTGGATGCTACATAGCCGGCCAAATCGCCTACGACTCCACCACCTAGTGCAACAATGCAGTCTTTTCGTTCTATTTTTTTTGACAAAAGCTGGCTGATTATAAAATTGAAAGTTTTTATGTTTTTGTATTTTTCGCCATCTTTTATAACTATTACTTTGTCTGAATTAAATTTGTAGATGATTTGTGGGTATAGTTTTGCAATAGTTGTGTTTGTGATTAAAAAATATCTTTTATCTTCAAAAAAATTTTGAAGACTGTTTCTTATGTCGTTTTCTATTATGATTTCGCTATTTATTTTTTCATCTAAATTTATATTAATTTTTTCCATACTTCTTCTAATATTTCTTCTTTTGTTTTGTTATTTGTTGTGATTATTAAATTCGCTTTTTCGTATAAAAATTCTCTTGAAGATAAGATTTTTTCAATTTCTTTTTTGGGGTTAGAAACAAGTAGCAACGGTCTTGTTGTGTCATTTTTTATTCTGTTAAAAATATTTTCTGCTGACGTTTTTAGATAAATTGTGAAAATATCTTTGTTAAACAAAATTTCTTGATTTTCTTGTTTGAGAATTATGCCGCCACCTGTTGAGATGATTATGTTTTCTGTTTTTGAAAATCTTTCTAAAATTTCCGTTTCTTTTTTTCTAAAAGCTGTTTCTCCTTGCGTTTTAAAAAAATCTTTTATTTTGATGTTGTTTTCTTTTTCAAAAATTTCATCCAAATCTACAAACAAAAAACCCGATTTATAAGCCAGAAGCCTTGATATGGTTGTCTTTCCGCAACCCATCATGCCAATAAATGCAATTTTTTTATATTTCATTTATCCTCTTTTGGTAATTTTTGAATGCATTATCAATATCATTTTTGCAATCTTTAGAGAATTTTTCCAAAAATTCATCCAAAATTACAATCGCAGCCATATTTCTTGCAACAACTCCGGCTGCTTCTACTGCACAGTTGTCAGCCCTTTCAAAGTGAGCGAGGGTTTCTTTGTGGGTTTTAATTTCTACGCTATGTAGCGATTTTTTCATTGTGGGTATTGGTTTCATTGCAATTGTCATAACGATATCTTCGCCATTAGACATACCGCCTTCTATTCCGCCTGAAGAATTTGTTTTGTGGAAATATTTTCCATTTTCAAAATAAATTTCATCGTGCGAATTGTAGCCTGATTTTTTTGCATATTCTGTACCCAAACCAAACTCGACAGATTTTATTGCAGGAATAGAAACAAGAGCTTGTGCCAGTTTTCCATCGAGTCTTCTATCCCAATTAACAAAACTACCCAATCCTATGGGAGCATTTTTTATTGTTAATTTTATTATTCCACCAAGACTGTCACCTTGTTTTTTGTATTCTTCTATATATTGTTCAAAATCCTCTTTTTTGTCACATTCGCCGATAGATATGACTTCTGATGAAAATTCTATATTGTAGTATTTTAATATGTTTTGACAAATTGCACCAATGGCAACTCTTGTTGTCGTTTCTCTGGCACTAGACCTTTCGAGCACGTATCTGATATCGTCAAATCCATACTTTGTACAACCGGCCAAATCTGCATGTGCCGGACGAAATTTTGTGATTAGTTTTTCTTGTATTTTTTCTTTTACTTCTTGTTTTAGTTTTTCATCTAAAGCATCAAAGTCAATTTTTTCAACACTCATTGGATATATCCAATTTTCAAAATCTTTGTTTTTGATTTGGAATCCTATAGGGGAAGCTGTTGTTATAGAGTGTCTAACGCCTGATGTGATTTTGATTTTGTCTTTTTCGATTTTCATCCTGTTGCCTCTACCAAAACCACCTTGGCGAGCAGACAATTCTGAATTTATAAAATCAAAATCCAATTCATACCCAAAAGGTATTCCTTCTATGATTCCATTTAGGCATTCTCCGTGAGATTCTCCCGATGTTAGAAATCTGATTGCCATTATACCATCACCCAAGGTTTTTCTTCTTTTGCGATGATTACTTCAACTTTTGTTTTTGAAATCAACCCTTGAATCAAAGGTAGCACGGGCAGTTCTGATTCGAAATGTCCGATATCAATTACTGCATATCCTTCAACTTCCAGTGCTTTATGAAATTTCATATCGCCTGTGATGTAAACATCGATATCGTAATTTTTCAATTTATTGACAAAACTGCTGCCACCACCTGCGCAGACTGCAATATTTTTAGCGATAGTAATGTTATCCGGATTAATTAATTTTACGGTTTTTAGATTTAGTGACTGTTTGATGTTTTCGATTAATTGTTCAAGTGCAAGTTCGTCTTTTAGATGGGCTATTTTAATATAGTCTTCTACTGTTATTAAATTTTGCAATCCTAAAACTCCACAAAGAGCGTCTGTCGTTGAACCATAAGTCTTGTCTAAGTTTGTGTGTGCACTATAAACGCAAATATTGTTTTTTATTGCTTCTGTAATTAAAGGAGTGTTTATTTTTTTAATTGGTTCAAAAATAACAGGATGATGCGTAATAATTAAATCACAATCATTTGTAATTGCTTGTTCTAAAACCTCTTTTGTAAAAGATAGAGCAACAAGAACTTTGTTTGTGTAATCATGGTTCAAATCAATTTGCCAACCAGAGTTGTCCCAAGGTTCTGCAAGCTCTAAAGAAGCATATTTTTCAATTTTTGAAATTATGTAATCTGTTTTAATCACAAACAACCTCCAGAATTTTTTTTGCAATTTCTTTTTTTGTTGATAAATTTATATCAACTATTTTACCACTTTTTGAAAGAATTGTAACCATATTTGAATCAGTGTTAAGTGCTGTTTTTACATCGTTTGCTACAATGTAGTCGAGGTTTTTATTTTTTAGTTTGTTTTTTGCACATTCAAGAAGATTCTTGTCTGTCAAACAAAAACCAATTAATTTTTGATTTTCTTTTTTATTTTTGCTTAGTGTTTTTAGAATATCCGGATTTTTTGTGAGTTTTAGATTAAAAGTATCATCTTTAATTTCTTCTTTTGAAATTTTAAATTCAGAAGAATTTTCTACTTTAAAATCAGAAACTGCAGCTGCCATAATCAAATAATTAAAATCTTGTTTTGCTAATTCGTCTAGCATTTCTTTTGCTGAGTTGACAAAAATCGTTTTGTAGGGTTTGTTTAGTTCTATTGTTGAAATTGCATTTACTTCATATCCCAAATAATACGCCCAATCTGCAATCGCTGTTCCCATTTTTCCTGATGAGGCATTTGTAATATATCTTACTGAGTCTATTTTTTCTCTTGTTCCGCCTATTGTAACTGTGATTTTTTTTGAATTATTTTTTTTGTCTTGAAACAACAATCTTAATGTATTTTCATAAATCAAATTTACATTAGCAAGCCTTCCTTTGCCTTCTTTGTTACAAGCCAAAAAACCAACTTCCGGTTCTACGATTTTGCAATTTAGGTTTTTTAATTTGGATAAATTTTCTTGAATAATTTTGTTATTCCACATATTGTCATTCATTGCAGGTGCTAACAATATTGGTTTGTTACTTCCTAAATATGCACAAAAAATGCTGGACAAAAGATTGTCTGCTACACCTGTTGCGAATTTTGACAAAGTATTTGCACTGATTGGAGCAATTAAAAAAACATCTGCCCACTCACATAAATTTATGTGCTGGGTGTTATCTCTTGGCGAAAATTCTTCTAAGTAACATCTTTCATCTGTTAAAGTTTCCAATACTAAAGGTGAGATGAAGTTTTTGGCATTTGGGGTAATGATGGTTTTTATGTTGTAGCCATTTTTTTTAAAAAGTCTTATTAATTCATAGATTTTGTATGCTGCAATAGAAGAAGTTATACCGATTAAGATATTTTTTTGCATTATTTTGTTTCCTTGTTGTAAATGTCAATAAGTTCTTTTACTGCATCTTCAACTATTTTGTTTTCAATTACATAGTGAAATTTGTCGGCATTTTCAATTTCTTTTTTTGCTGCTTTTAAGCGTTTTTGGATAGATGCTTCATCTTCTGAGTGTCTGCCTCTTAATCTATGTTCCAACTCTTCAAAAGTCGGGGGTTTGATAAATATAGTAACGGCATTTGGGCATTTTTCCATTACTTGTAGAGCACCTTGCAATTCGATTTCTAATAAAACACTTTTGTTTTGGGATAATTTTTCGTTAACAAAATTTTTATTCGTTCCATAGTAGTTGCCGCTATAGTTTGCATATTCCAGAAATGCGTCTTCTTTGATTAATTTTTCAAATTCTTCTTTAGTGATAAAGAAATAATGCATTCCGTTAATTTCGCCATCTCGAGGTTTTCTCGTTGTAGAAGATATTGAATATACTATATTTCCATCTACTTTTTTGAAAAAATCCGTCAAAATTGTACCTTTGCCAACGCCTGAAGGACCTGTAAATATTATTAATTTTGCTTTGTTATTTTCCATAAATTACCAATCAAACTATATTTTCTAATTATATAATAAATTTTAAAATTGTCATGGAAAATTTATTTCAAATTCATAATATAATCGTGGCTATACCATTCGATATCGTCGCATAAACGTGTAAGCGGGATTTTGCATTTGTATTTTATTCTTAGAGCTGTTGCTATATAAAAATCACAAAAATTTGGATTTTGAGCAAAAATGGGACTTATTAGGTATGTACCTATAATATTATTAAATCTAGCTCCTTCGGTTTTGTCTTTGTTGTTTCCAAAACCTTTTTGCAAAGTTAAAAACGGAGTGGTGTTTTCAAACAAATGTGTTGTCATAGTGTGGTTTTCAAAACCTACTATGACTTTTTTGCTCAAAAAATTGCAACTTCCGACAACATTTCCATACCTGAATTTTTTCCCTGCGATTGAATTTATGTTTAATAGCTTGATGCCTTCTATTTGGGCTTTGTTATGGGGTTGAAAGTAATTTCCTATCAATTGATAACCACAGTTGATAGCAAGCATTGGAACGAGTGCAAGAGTTGCTATCCTTAGGGTGTCTTCATTATACTTTAGGTGTTTAAGACAATAATTCATTGCTTCTGTATTTGAGCCGCCTATATAATAAAAATCATATTTTGAAGCTGAAATTATTCTATCATGTGCATTAATTTCGCATACTTGCACATCTATATCACGCCATTTGCACCTTTTTGTGAACACCTCAATATTAGCCCTATCGCATGGGCTTTGCAGAATATCGGGGTATAAATACCCTATTTTTAATTTAAGAGGATTTTTTGGCATTCTGTAATGGCATCATTTGGAGCAAGTTTTTTCATTACTCCATCTTTTCTTGTTTTGAATTCTACAAGCCCTTCTGTAATTGTTTTTCCAACAGTGATTCTGATTGGAAAACCGATTAGGTCAGCATCTTTGAATTTTACACCTGCTCTATCGGATCTGTCATCCAATACAACTTCTATATTTAGTTTAAGAAGTTCATCATATATGTTTTGAGCAGTTTGCATTTGGGTTTCGTCTTTTGTATCAACAGGTACAACAACTACATGATATGGAGCAATTTCTATAGGCCAAATAATTCCAAAATCGTCATGGTATTTTTCGATTGCTGCAGCCATTGTTCTAGAAACTCCAATACCATAACAACCCATTATATATGGTTTTAATTGTCCATCTATATCTGTATATACAGCATTCATTGGTTCAGAGTATTTTGTACCCAATTGGAAAATATTGCCGACTTCTATTCCTCTTGTTACTTTTAGCGGAGCTTTACAAACAGGACAGAATTCTCCTTCTTTTACTGTTGATATGTCGAAAAATTCTTTTATATCTTCTTC
>CAKUUG010000003.1 GCA_934692665.1 uncultured Candidatus Melainabacteria bacterium
CCCATTTCCTTTAATATTCCACTAAGAATAGGTGCAATAGCCGATCCTGTTCCTCCACCACATGAAAATGCAATAAAAATAATTGAATCCTCAATAATGTAAGACTGTAATTCTTCTAAAATTTCATTTGGTATGATAGTTTTAAACATAATAGCAATTTTTGTTTCATTTATTTCCATACTTATTCACCTGCGGGTTTGTTTTTGTTGATACTTGTAATTCTTAGTCCGAAATTGTCTTCTATAATAACAACTTCACCTTTTGCTATTTCTTCACCATTTGCAAGAAGCGTAATAGGTTCTGAAGTTTTGTTGTTTAATTCGATAATTGAGCCTTTTGTTATATCTAATATTTTTTTTAATGGTGCATCAGTCTCGCCCAAAATTGCAGACAACTCTAACTCTACATCCATCAACAAATTGCAAGTACTTGAGGATTGTTGTTTTATGGGTCTTTCAACATTTTCTAATTTTGAAATATCTAAATCTTTTGTTTCTTTTTCCATTTAAAAAACTATTCCTCTACATGATATTGATCAGCAATTTTTATACAAACTTTATTTTGCAAAACTCCAGGAATAACAAAAAACTTTTTCTTATTGTTTACGCAAGCAACAAGCTCTTTATCCAGTTTTTGCTCCAATTTTATTATATCGTCAACTTTTAGATTTATAACATCATTGATTTCGATATCTGCCATCCCTAAAATAACTTGCATTTCTAATTGTGCACTTTTAATTTTTTCTAAAGTTTCGTTTTTTCCGATTTCATTAGCTGTAACTGCAGTATGTTGGTAGATATATTGAGGTGTCAATTTTGGCAAAACTGTTTCCAATACAGGATATGGCAAACATATATTCATCAGACCAAAATTCTTCTGCCCCAGACGAACTTCAAAAGACATCAAAGTAACAATTTCGCCTGCATTTGCGATTGGAACTGAGTGATAACCGTTTGCTATTGTGACGAATTCTGATTTTATCGTTAAAATAGTACTCCAAGCGTCTTCTAGTATTTTTAGTATTTTTTCTGCAAATTTTATTGTCAAAAATTCTTCAACTTGTGTCAATTCTTTTCCGTGGTCAGCTGTAACACCTGCACCACCAAGCATTCTATCCAATATTATAGAAAGAACTTCCGGACTAATACCCAAAGACACTTCACCACTTAGAGGATTAAGTTTGAAAATCATATTCTGCACATGAGATGGCATAGAGCAGACATATTCTTCGTATGTTAATTGGTCAACAGAAATAACATCGATTTCTACTTCCATACGCAAATAGCTGGTCAAAATCGTTGCCAAATTCTTTGCAAAATCTCTATGAATATCCTGCAAAGCTTTTAAATGCTCTTTTGAAAATTTATCAGGACGACGGAAATTGTAGAGTTTGCAACCTTTTTTAAATTCATTTGCAATCGAAGCATCGAGTTCAATGTCGTCTGCTTCGTCTATAAAATTTTCATCTAAATTGTTAAAGTTTTGATTTTCCATCACAAATGTATAACTTTCCTCAATAGAATATTACTATTTAAAAAGCGAATTGTCCATCATATTGAAAGATGAAAATGAATCAACTCTATGCTAAAATATTCCTATGCCAACAAACGAAACAAAACTTATAAAAAAATTTGTCTTAAAAAAAAGAGAAAGTTTAGCCCAATTAAACTACAAAATTGATTATGAAAAAGAATTAAACCCTTCGCAATTAGAAGCAGTATGCCAAAAAGAGGGAGCTATTTTGGTTATTGCAGGGGCAGGAACAGGCAAAACAAAGACTCTTACATATAGAACTGCTCGTTTAATAGAAGACGGCACAAATCCCGAGAATATCTTGTTGTTAACTTTTACAAAAAAAGCAAGTAAAGAAATGCTTACTCGTGCGACTCTCGTGTTGGATGAAAGGTGTGAAAAAGTTGCAGGCGGAACATTTCATAGCTTTTCTAATATGATATTAAGAAAATATGCAAAACTTTTGGGACTTAAAAACAACTTCACTATTATGGATACAGCAGACAGCGAAGATGTTATTCAACATTTGACAACAAAATTATTCCCCAAAAAAGAAAAACGTTTTCCAAAGAAAAACACAATACTGGAAATTTATTCAAAATCAGTAAACAAAGAAACACCGGTCAAAGAAATAATAGAAAAAGAATATTTCAATTTTCTTGATGTAACGGACAAAATCATCGAGATTCACAAAGCCTATGTGACATATAAAAGAGAAAATTCGATTTTAGATTATGATGATTTGTTGTTGTATTTGAAATTTCTTTTGACTGATAACGAAAATATCAGAAAAACTCTCTCCAATCAGTACAAATACATAATGGTTGATGAATACCAAGACACAAACACTCTACAAGCCGATATAGTAAAGTTATTAGCATCTGAACACAATAACATAATGGCAGTCGGAGATGATAGTCAGAGTATTTATGCTTTTCGTGGAGCAAATTACAAAAACATATTAGAATTTGAAAATATTTTCCCAAATACAAAAGTAATAAAATTAGAACAAAATTACAGAAGCAGCCAAAATATCTTAAATTTGACTAATGCAATTATTTCAAAAGCAACACAAGGCTACAAAAAAGAACTTTTTTCAAAAATAGAAAACTATAGAAAACCCTCAATCGTAAAAGCGATAAATTCCCAAATGGAAGCAGAATTTGTTTGTCAAAAAGTTCTTGAATTGTTGGATGAAGATGTAGAATTGGGCGACATTTGTGTTTTAGCAAGAAACGCAAGAATGAGCTACAATTTAGAAATTGAGCTTTCAAAATACAACATCCCATACCAAAAATTCGGCGGCCCAAAATTTATGGAAGCAGCACACATAAAAGACATCATTGCTCACTTGAGAATAATCTTAAATCCTGATGACATTGTATCATTGAATCGGGTATTGCTTCTTTTAAAAGGCATAGGTTCAAGAGCTATAGAAGAAATAATTCCTGTTATGCAAGCAAAAAAATATGAACAAAAACTCTTACCTGCAAGGTTTTCTTCTTCAATAGCACCGTTATTCAAGCTGCTTTGTAAAAACGATAGTTCAAATTGGACTTTAAAAGAGCTTGTCGATGAAATAATCAAATACTACAAACCGATTCTAAAAGAAAAATACGATGATTGGTCAAAAAGAGAAAAGGATTTGGAGCATTTTGAATATTTGGCAACGCAATATGAAAAATTGGATAGCTTTTTGTCCGATTTGGCTCTAGAACCTCCGGAAGCAACTGTTGAAGGAATGTACAAAAGAAACATAAAAGACGATTGTTTAACAATCTCCACAATCCACTCTGCTAAAGGTCTTGAATGGAATAGCGTTTTTATCATTGGAGCAGTAGACGGAAGATTTCCGAGTGCATATTCTTTCAATTCTACAGAAGAAATGGAAGAAGAACTCAGGCTAATGTATGTTGCAACAACAAGAGCAAAATCGGATTTGTTTATTAGTTATCCTATTGATATGTATGATTATTCAACACAAATGATTTTAACAAAACCATCCAGATTCCTTGACAATCTGGATGATGATTTGTTTGATGTATGGGAATTGGCTCAAGAATAGAAATTAACTTACGAGCCAAGAAATTAAAATTTAATTCAATTCTTTTATCCAATCATTGATGTCATTTTGAAGATTGTTGTCACCACGATTTGCAACAACAAACTCTTTCAAGACTTTTGAACCTTTAGTGAGTTTTTTCATATTCCACAAAACTACATCTTTTGTTATTTTTATCCTTAATTAATGAAGTGCGTTAATATCTGTTCTTCTTTTTCAGGTAAACCAAATTTTTCTTTGCCCAATTTGATAGATTTTATTAAAAAAGCCATATTTTTAGCAAGAGTTCTCATTGTCTGCAAACCCTCGAGGTCTTTGTTTGCTTCGCCGATTTCTCTGCCATGGACGCTATTCCAGTATTGGCTTGATACTACAGGCATATTAGAAATAGTAAAATATTTGTTCAATTCATCAAAAGTAGAACTAGCTCCGCCTCTGCGACAAACAGCAACGCTTGCACCGACTTTCATCGTTTTATTTATAGTAGTAGAAGTTGAAAAGAACAATCTTTGCAAAAAAGCAACCAAAGTAGCATTTGCTTGTGCATAATAAACAGGACTTGCAACGATTATTCCGTCTGATTCGTTTAATTTCGGTGCAACTTCATTTACTATATCATTAAAGACACATTTGCCTTTTTCGTAGCATTTGTAACAAGCGATACAGCCCCTTATGTCTTTATTTCCGACTTTTATGACTTCTGTTTCAATTCCTTCTGAATCAAAAGTTTTCACAAGCTCATTGATTGCAACTGTAGTATTTCCGTCGAGTCTCGGGCTTCCGTTTATGATTAATACTTTGTCCATTTTTACCTCTTTTTATATGTTTTTTCCCATATTGTATGCTTCATCGAGCAAATCTTTTCTATTTAAAACAGAACTTGCTTCTTCTAATCCGCCTGCTTCCAGACAGCCTTTTAATTCTACTCCGTCAAAACAAGCAATCCACCCGTTTATGCCATTTAAGACAGTTTTTGATACACCTTTTGAATCATCGGCAGAAGTTGTAACTAGATAAACTTCTGAAAAGTTTTTGCCTGTATGAAAGAGCGAATTTGCCCTATCAATCATTGTTTTCATTTGTCCTGCCATTTCATAATAATAAACAGGTGTAGCCCAAACAATCACATCTGCTTCTTTCATTTTTGATGTAATTTCATTCGCATCATCGTTTATTATACATTTGCCAACTTTTTGACAAGCAAGACAGCCTTTGCAGAATTTAATTTCTTTATCTTTTAGTGTCACAAATTCTACATTATTATTAGACTCTTTTGCACCACGTTCAACTTCATGAGCCAAAATTTCAGAATTTGCATTGTTTCTAAGACTCGTTGATATAATTAAAACATTTTTTGTCATAATTTTTACCTCAATTTGTTGTATTCTTCATCATTTACAGCTTCTAACCACTCATTTGATGTATCCACTCCATCGACTTCTACTGCTATATGAGAAAACCAGCTATCAGAAGCTACTCCTTTTGCTGTTTGCAAGTGATATTTGAGCGAATTGTCTGTTATTCCTTGTGACATCAAAGCAACTACCGTAATTATAGAACGTGTTTTTAAGTCAATATCTTTGTTGTTCCAATTTTCTCCAAATAATACATCATCATTATAATGAGCAAACTCAGGTGCAAAATTACCCAATTGGCTTCGTCCTGCTGTTTGTACTATTTTTTCCATAGGTTTATGCTCCTTTTTATTATTTTTTGCAAAAATCATATTGCAAGAAAAACAACTTAATATTAACAAAAATAGTATAGTTTTTTTCATCATTTATCCCTATTTTAAAGTATTTATTATGTCTTCTGTGATTTGTTCTTTGTTTAGTCTGAATTTTTGATAAAGTTCATCTAATGAAACTCTATCTGTAAATTCTTTTGTTGCACCATAATTTAGGACTTTAACATTTGAATCACCAAAGAATCTTGTCACTTTTTCGCCAAATCCACCATCAAGACATCCATCTTCCAATGTAAGCACTATTTTGTGGTCTTTTTTTAGACTTTCTAACATGTCTTTATCTATTCCTGATAAAAAAACAGGGTTAATCAAAGTAGCATTTATTCCTGTTTTTTCTTTTAATTCTTTTTTAACTTGTTGAGCCAAAGGATAGAAATTTCCCGCACCAATTATCGCAACGGTATTGCCTTTTTCCATTAATTTGTACTTGTTTAATTTTGAATAATCAGTTGTGTCTTTTTTGTTTTGTTTAATTACATCTTTAGGGACTCTGATTGCCAGAGGATATTGTTTGTTTTTTAGAGCAAAATCAAGCATGTTTATGTATTCTTCTTGGTATACAGGAGACAAATACACGATATTTGGAATATTAGCTATCAATGGAATATCAAAAATCCCCAAATGAGTCATATCCATAGAACTGATTTCTCCTCCAAAAACAAGTATTGTAGCAGGATTATTGTTTAGAGCCAAATCTTGTGACAACTGGTCATAGGTTATTTGAATAAATGAACTTTTTACTTCTAAAATAGGTTTAGCACCATTGCTTGCAGCACCGGAAATAAAACCAACAGCATGTTGCTCTGCAATACCTACATCAACATAATTTTTTCCTAATTGCTTTCTGATTTCAGGTGTCAAACCTGTCGCACTGGGAGTTGCCGGAGATACAATCAGAATATTTTTATCTTGTTTTACTTTTTCCAATAAATAATCCGATGTTATTGTATTGTAATTTTCAAATTTTTTGTTTACTTTGTTTTTGTCATTTTCAACAAAATTCGGCATTTGCCAGTGGTATTTTTCTTTTTGTTGTTCAGCTGATTCATAGCCTTTTCCTTTTAGGGTATGAATATGAACGACAGTCGGTTTTGTTGTGTCTTTTACTTTTTCAAACAAATCAATCAATTCTTTTGTATCATTTCCGTTTTCCAAATAATAATAATCAAATCCCATTGATTTAAAGATGTTGTTTTTGGATTTTCCGTTTGTTTTTCTTAAATCTGCTAATGCCGTATACAAACCGCCATGGTTTTCTGCAATCGCCATTTCGTTATCATTTACAATAATAATCATATTGCTATTCAAAACAGCTGCATTTGACAACCCCTCTAGAGCTTCTCCTCCGGACAATGAGCCATCTCCAATGATTGCAACAACATTGTATTTTTCATTCTTTAAATCACGAGCTTTTGCAACACCTGTCGCCAAACTCAAACTTGTAGAAGTATGTCCGACTTTAAAATAATCATATTTTGATTCGTCTTGATTTGAGTAGCCTGAAATGTCTTTATTGTTTAATGGGTCTAAAAATGCTCTTTTTCTGCCTGTTAGCATTTTGTGAGGATAAATTTGGTGCGAAACGTCAAAAATAATTCTATCTTTTGGTGCATTAAATACATAATGTAGAGCAATTGTAGGCTCAACAAACCCCAAATCAGGCCCTAAATGTCCGCCTACTTTATCTACTTTGTTTATAATTCCATATCGAAGATCAGCTGCTAAAACGTTCATTTCTTCCATAGTCAGTTTTTTGACATCAGAAGGGCTGTTGATTTTATTTAAAACAGTAACGTTACTATCCCCAAAACAAATAGTCTGAGCTAAAGCAATAAAACTAATTCCTATCAATAATTTCTTTATCATACTTTACCTTTCTTTATTTTTTTAAAAAATGTTTTTGAATACAGTCTAATATTGTTTTTGCATAAGTTTCTTGCATATTATAAAAAATATGGCTTGCACCTTCTACTTCTATTACTTGATTTAGTTTTGGATTTTTTGTCCAATTGTTCAATTGTTCCATAAATTTTTTCGGGCTATCGCCTGTAACAGAGTCTTTTGAACCTATAACAAAAGAGCCATCGGGTTTTATATTGAAAAGAGAATTTGTTTCGCCGATTTTACTAAGCACAGGACAGTTTTTGAGATTGTTCGTATTGTAAAACCCAAGAACCGTTCGAGCAGTCATAGGAGAAAACCCTCCAAACAAAAACGGCAAAATATCATCTCCTCTGCCCTCTTTTACCCAAGATTCCGCCATATTGAAGCATTTGTTGATATTTGGCATAACGCTCCACCAGTGCATAATATCAATAGGAGAAGAAACAATAAAATAATCAACAAAATCATCAGTTGTATTTCCTAAGTAATTAATAATTTTGTTTGAGCCTAATGAATGTCCTGCTAAAATTATGTTTTTGAAACCCAATTCTTTTGCTTTCAAGACCCAAGTTTCAACATCTTCAAAAACCATTTCAAATTCATCATTGAAAACACCAAGATGTCTTTGTTTTCCAATAGAATAATCAGTGTACGCTAAACAAGAAAAAGAATCCGAAGCGTGGGCAATTATTGTTGCAATGCCATTTTGTTCCAGTAATTTGCCTGTTGAGTCCAATAAATCATTTTGAAAAACATTAGAACAAATACCCGTCAGCATAACAACCACGCTATCACAAGACAAGCTGCCATACATTGCACCTTTTAATTCTATTCCTCTTTTTGCCGTTGCTTTTATGATTTCCATACACTTCTCCAGATTATATTATTATTTTATATGTCGTTGCAAATAGCAAATACCTATATTGAATGCTATGTTATGCTTTATAAGTATTTCCAAGTTTCGACACGAATATTAATCATGGATTTTGTAACCGTTTAGAAATTTTGCTGTTTCTGCTGTGTAGTGGTCAATGATGTTACTTTTGCCTATATCTAGGGTAGAAATCTTTTCCATATCTTCTTTTGTTAATTCAAAATCGAACACATCGAAATTTTCTTTCATACGTTCTTTTTTTACTGTTTTTGGAATAACAACAACCCCTCTTTGAATATTCCATCTCAATATCACTTGGGCGGTAGTTTTTTCATATTTTTTTGCTATTTCTTTTAAAATTTCATTTTGAAATATTCCAAACTTCCCTTCTGCAAAAGGCCCCCAAGCTTCCATCTGAACATCAAATTCTTTCATGGTATCAATTGCATTTTGTTGTTGAAAAAATGGAAGAAGATATTTTAAAAGGATTTGAAAATGGTGCTGTAGATTGTATTTCAAAACCTTTTAGCTTCAATGTCAGAAAAAATTGACGTTACTTTAAGCAAAAATGAAAACCACATTAAATTATCCGTAAAAGATTATGATATCGGAATAAAAGAAGAACACTTAAAACACCTTTTTGAAAGATTTTATAGAGTAGATAAAAACCGCAGCAGAAAACTCGGTGAAACAGGGTTGGGGCTTGCGATTGTAAAAAACATTGTAGAACTTCACAATGGAACAATCAAAGCAGAAAGCAAAGAAAATCAAGGCAGTGAATTTATTATTGATATTAATATAGAATAACTACTCTATTTGATTTTTTTATTTGACCAATCGGGCAATTCTTTTGTTTTTGTAAATAGATTAAATATCTTATATAAAACAAAGGAGAACTCAATTATGAAATCAATTACAGCTTTTGATTTGCAGTATGCACATCGATTTTATGGTTTTAGAGGAGAAGCACAATATCTCCATGGACACACAGGTACTTTGACTATAGAAGTAGAAGATTCAATCAACAAAGGTGTTAATATGGTATTTCCTTGCAACGAAATCAAAAAAGTAGCTTGGAATATATTGCAAAACTTTGACCATGCATTAATTTTGAGAGAAGATGACCCGATTTTGCCTGTTATTTTAGATGTTTATGACAAACAAGGTATCAAAAATGGTGCACCGCAAAATACAATGAAAGGTGATGCATTCAAAACCGAATTGGCAACAGCATATCCAGATTCTAGAATTGTTGTTACAAAAGAAACTATGACAACAGAAGGAATGATAAAAATAGTATATGAGCTATTAAAAGACAAATTAAATATCTCAAAAATAACCTTCACGAGTGGTGCAAACACAGCTTCGGAAGAATATGAAATAAACAAAACTCTTGACCGTTGTCCATTGTGCGGCGTCACGTTGGGTGATGATGGTGTTTGTCCAAAATGCGGGTACAAAAAATATTAAAAAATCAAATACAAGAGAGGTATTTTTGCTTCTCTTGTATTTCTAATTCATCATTTTTATTTAAAATATTGCAACTTGTTTAAAAACAACCTTGCCGCAGGCGAAAATATTTGTCCTTTTTTCCACACAACATCGAGTCCTGCTTCCAGTTTTGGCTCTAGTGGTCTAAAACATAAATTTGAATTTTCCGATGTGTCAACCAAATTGTCTAACGCAAGAGCATAGCCTATATCTTCTTCTACCATCAATCCTGCACTATAAATAAGATTGTACGTTGCAACAATATTTAATTTATTCAAATCTCGCCCGAACCACTCATTGTAGTTGTTTTTTACATTTGTTCTTTTACTTACTTGTTTTGAGGTGATTAAAGGAATTTTTAGCAAATCTTTTTTTGTTATGAATTCTTTTTTTGAAAGCTCGCTATTTTTCTTCATTATCAAACCCCAAGTATCTTTTGAAGGCAAAGTAATGTAATCATATTTTGAAATATCGGTAGGTTGAATCAAAATCCCGAAATCCACCAGCCCGTTTTCTAATTTTTCTTTCACATCTTCTGCATTTCCGCTAAAAATATCGAATTTCACATTTGGATATTGCATTTGAATTTCTTTTATAATTTTTGTGATGATTTTTAGTGAATAAGATTCTCCGCTACCTATAAAAACTTCGCCACTTATAGACTTTTTTAAAGAAGAAAATTCGTTTTCTGTTTTTTCGACCATATCAACAATTTCTTGTGCTCTTTTTTTCAAAATCACACCTTCTAAAGTCAAAGATACATTGTGATTTGTTCTGACTAAAAGCTGTTCACCAAGTTCATTTTCCAAATCTTTTAATTGCCGAGTAAGAGTCGGTTGAGTCAAATGCAAAACTTTTGCAGCCCCTGTAATTGTGCCGACTTTTGCAACTGTTAAAAAATACTTTAAAACCCTAATTTCCATAACAAAGTTATATTTCTATCATAATACCTGTCAAGTATTGCCAACTATCCAATATAAGTATTTGATATTCCAAAAAAATAGTCAATAATAAAGAAATAGGAGAGAAAACAGTGACAAAAGCAAACAAAACTGAACGAGAAAAAATGCTATCGGGTGAAGAATATTTTGCAAAAGATGAAGATTTGACAAAATCAAGAAAAAGAAGTTTTGAAAATTCTATAAAATATTCTTCGACCGGCGAAATAAAATATCTGGAAGAAATTTTGCAAAGAAAAGTCGAAAATTTCACCATTCATCCTCCATTTTGTTGCGATTATGGAGAAAACATAGAAATTGGGAAAAATGTTTTTATTAATTTCAATTGTTCGATTTTGTCTTGTGCAAAAGTTGAAATAGGGGATGACTGTTGGATTGGACCAAATGTACAAATATATACTGCAATTCACCCTCTAGAACCCAAAAAAAGAAACACCGGTATCGGAACGGCAAAACCCGTTAAAATCGGTAAAGATTGTTGGCTCGGCGGAGGTGTCATTGTTCTTCCGGGGGTAGAAATAGGGGAAGGCTCGACAATTGGAGCAGGAAGCGTTGTAGTTAAAGACATCCCCGCCAATTGCATCGCTGTTGGAAACCCTTGTAAAGTTGTTAAAAAGATTAAATAAAGATTTTTTATAGTTCAACAAAATATTAATTATTGTAAATATTGTTTATACTGATTCTGATTTGTTTTTTGCAATAATGTTTTTTGTTTTTAAATTTTTTTGCTCAATTTTATAAAGAAAAAATTCTTTATTTATATATATTGCCAAATGGAGAAAATATGAGCATAAATCTCAACACCACAGAAGAACAAAAACTTTATAAAAATTTTGATTACAAAACAATAAAAAATACCCAATATGCAACTAATCAAAACTTAAATACCCCAAAAAGCGACAAAATTGAACTCTCGACAAAGAAAAATGACGACAAAAGCAAGAAAAAACTTCTTGCAATAGGTCTTGCGGTAGCAGCTGTTGTAACGACAGCAATTTTATGTATCAAAAAAGGAAAAGCATCCAAACTCCAAAATTTTGACTTCAAAAATGTTCCATCAGATTTTACAGGAAAAGTTAAAGGCAAGCTAAAAAACGGCGATAAAGTTGTAATGGAATATAATAACGGGGTTTTGGTTTCTTCAGTAAGAAGCGGGGAAAAGAATGTTTCCAAAATTTATGAAACAGTAAACGGTAAAAAAATTGTTCATATAACATCAGACAATAAAACATCTACAATAAAATTAACTCAAACTCAAAATATTGCAAGAAAAGAACAGTCAGAATTGAAAGAATTATTAGACAAAAATGATAATCTTACTTCGGCTGATTTCAAAAAAAGAACAGACGCTATTAAATACAAGTCGAAAAGTCAACAAAAAACTATAGACGAAATAATTTCAGACAAAGAATCAGCAGAAAAACTATACAAATTGACAAACAAAGACGTTTCAGAAATCACATTTAAAGATGGAAAAGCATATTTTAATGATCAACCCTACTTTAGCAAAGTCCATGTTACCCTTCCGAATGGTGATAAAGTCGTTATGAAATATAATGTTTTAGGAGAATTAGAATGGGCACAAAGAAGCGGAAAAGTTAATTATACAAAAGAATATTCAGGCCACATCAAATGTGATAGAAAAGTCAAAATAACAGAAGGTGAAAAAACAGAAGAAATAGATTTGTGGCAAAAAGGACAAGAAAAACTTAAAATTGTAAAAGAAGAAAAATTAAAAGCTCCGGTAGATGAAGCCTTTAAAAAATTCAACGAAGCTCCCGAACACACAAAAGAAAAACTGGAAGCAGAAATCGAATATTGGGAAGCTCAGAAAAAATATTACGAAGAAAAGGGAATGTTCTGTGAAATCGGTGAAGCAAACAGAAAAATTTCAGCTCTTAAAAACAAAAGACCAGCTTGGGTTACAAGTGCTATAGATTTAACCAAACAAGGCGGACTGGAAAAATCTACATACGAAGCCGAATATTTCGGACCTACGTATTTCAATATAAAAGATAGAGAAAAAGAATTATATTCTTGTTATACAAAAGATTCAGCCGACTATGGTTTCTTTATGGAAAATAGAGATTTGACACTTGATTCAAAAGTTGATTTGTTTGGCAATTTTGACAAAAAAACTTACGATATACCCGAAAGATACGCAATTATGGCTGACAACTCTATGCGACAAAAAGGAAATGCTTATGTTTTTGAATCCGTGCCCGAAGTTTTCGACGGTATAAAACAAGAAGACATTTTTGAAAATCTAAGCAGATTTGCAAGAAGCAAAAAAGAAACAAAAAGCATAGATTTCAAAATTGGCGAAAAGAAATTCCACGCAACACAAATAGGCGGTGGACAAGTTGGAATAGTGTACAAAATTGAAGACGAAGCCGGACACAAAGTCGCTATGAAGATATTTGGCGGTCGTGGAAAAAGTTTGAATATGAACTGTGGTTTAAGCGAAATAGCAACATCCAGAAGACTAACGCAAGATAAAGTCGGAGATGTTCCACAATTCTATATGGCAAATGCAGGCTTGTACAAACTCGGCAAACAAGGCGAGGTATACGACGATTCACCTTGGATGTTGTGCGAATTTATTGACAAAACCAAAAAACCAAAAGATGGCTCGATAAAAATCTACGATTGGCTTTCAGAAAGAAACATGTACTATGCAGACGGATTCAAAAATGGCAAACAAAATGGCTATATAATTGATGTTGGCGGAATGGTATCCAAAAATTTTGAAGACAGAAATACTTGGGGCATTAATGGACTTCAAAATACACACCAAAAAGGTTTAAGTGATTTGCTTGAAAACGCCCTAAAATCAGGTCATGGCGTCAATGATATTCTTAAAATTTTTCACTAGTATAAACCAAACAGCAAATTGATAAATATCAAAAATCCGGAGAGGGTGGGATTCGAACCCACGGTACAATTTGTACACAGACTTTCGAGATCCGCACCTTAAACCACTCGGACACCTCTCCATCAAAAATATTATACAAACAAAATACAATTTTTTCAAAGCGTTCTTATTTTGAGTGCGTTAGAAATTCGTCAATAATTTCGCAAGCTGTTTCGATAAAATTTTCGCAAGGACGTGATAGATAGTATTCTTCTGTTCTTTTTGTAGGAATTGGAGAAATATTTTCATTTTCCAATCCCAAAAGCTCACGACAAATTATGGTTTTGTGTTTTTCTTTAAATTTGTTTGCTGCTTTTTGAATTAAAGCGTAATGTTTTTCTTTTATTTTGTCATCGTTGAAATCTGTATAACCTTTTTCCAACCCCAAAATCGCAAACATAGAACTCACCGCTCCGCATACTTCTCTCAATCTGCCCATTCCACCACCAAAAGAAGAGGACAATTTTAGTCCTACTTCTTTTTGGATGCCAAATTTTTCGCAATATGTAATAAATACGCTCTGTGCACAGTTGTAGCCTTGTTTAAAATATTGAGTTGCAATTTTTGAATTTTTCATAGTTTTATTATTGCATAAAACTAACATTTTGACAGTATTTCATCCAAATCTTCATTTGGCGTTGTTATTGGTTTTATTTTGTATTTTTCAACCAAAAAATTCAAAATATCTTTTGAAACAAAAGCAGGCAAAGTCGGGCCTAATTTTATATTTTTAATTTCCAAAGCAAGTAAACTCAACAACACGCAAACGGCTTTTTGTTCATACCATGACAACACAAAATGAACAGGCAACTCATCAACAGAAACATTGAGCGCTTTTGCAAGCTCTATTACGAACTTTACCGCACTGAAACTATCATTACATTGACCCAAATCAAAAAGTCTCGGAACATCTTCTATATAACCCAAATCCAAATCATTAAACCTATATTTTCCACAAGCAAGAGTCATCACAAGACAATCTTTTGGCACTGATTCAACAAATTTTGTATAATAGTTTCTGCCCGTTCTAGCTCCGTCACAGCCGCCAACAACAAAAATATGTCGAATTTTTTTCGCTTTTATCAATTCTACAATTTTTGATAAATAATTGTCCAGAATTGTTTTATGCCCAAAACCCACACTAAGAACGCTTCCTCCATTAATGCCGGTCATTTTTTTATCTTCTTTATAACCTTTTAATTCAAGAGCTTTTTTGATTACGATTGAAAAATCTTTCTTTTCGTCTATATGAATAGTGCCCGAATACCCGACGACAGAAGTCGTAAACACCCTATCCATATAGCTTTCTTTTATTGGCATAATGCAATTTGTTGTAAAAACAACGGGAGCCGGAATAGAATCAAATTCTTTTTGTTGATTTTGCCAAGCCGTTCCAAAATTTCCCTTCAAGTGAGAATATTTTTTCAATTTTGGATAACTGTGACAAGGGAGCATTTCTCCGTGAGTGTAGACATTTATGCCTTTGTCTTTTGTTTGTTCTAATATTATTTCCAAATCTTTTAAATCATGCCCCGACACGACAATAAAAGGGCCTTTTTCGATATTTGTCGAAACTTTTGTCTCTATCGGATTGCCATAGGTTTTTGTATTTGCACTATCCAATAATTCAAGAGCCTTTAGGTTTGCTGAACCTACTTTTAAAACATAATTAACTAATTCATCTATTGTTTTTTCTTCTGTTAAAACATTCAGTGCTTCATAGAAAAACGAATTTATTTCTTTGTCTTTAAATCCCAAAACCCATGCATGATAAACATAAGCCGCCATACCTTTCAAACCAAAGAGAATCAAAGATTTTAGGCTTTTTATATTTTCGCTTTCGTTATCAAAAATCGTTTTTATATCAAATTTGAAATCGCAAGAAATGTGTTTTTTGATTTCTTGAATTAATTCACTCAAAACAACATCGTCATAATTGACGTTTGTCATTGTTGAAAACAAACTTTTAATAATTAAAAATGTAGTGTCGTCGTTTTTTGGTTTGTTTTTATCACAAAAAGCAAGCTCCAAAACGCTTTCTATAATTTCATCTTGAATATTTGATGTGTCGGATGATTTTCCACACACACCTCTTATTGTGCAACCCTTTTGAAATGCAGTTTGCTCGCATTGAAAACAAAACATTGACATATTTTTCTCCTATTTTTTATTTTTTTAACATGGAAGATTGAATAAAATATTGCCTTTTGGGGTAATTTTGTAAAATATTGACTTTTTGTTTTTTATGCTAGAATTTCTTTATGAAAAAATTAGTATCAACAACGCTTATTATGGCTTTGAGCCTTAGTTTACCGACTTTTGCAACTATAAGTACAAAAGCTCCTTCATCTGTTAACAAAATCGTAGAAGAAGAAAATCTTGAACTCAAAAAAGAAATAAAAGATTCCATTGTAAAAATCTACGGAAAAGAAAAAGCACAAGAAATATATTCCAATGTAATAAAACAAGCCGAAAAATCAATCGAGCAAAGACCAAAAACTTTACTGGAACAAGATAAAACAAGGCCTTCTGATTGGTACAAAAATGAAATAATTTATATGTTTTATGTCGATCAGTTTGGTGTTGTTTCTGACGAAAAGAAAAACACATTCAAAGACACGGTATCAATGCTAGATTATTTAGAAAATTTGGGCGTTACAACGTTGTATATGTTGCCTTTTGCAGACAGCCCAATGAAAGATGCCGGCTTTGATGTAAAAAACCCAAAAGCAATAAATCCGGAATTAGGCGGAGAAAAGAATTTTGAAGAATTTGTTAAACAAGCAAAAAAAAGAGGCTTCAAAATAAAAGCAGATTTGGTTTTGAATCATTTTTCAGAAAGTCACGAATGGTTTCAAAATTTGATTAATGGTGACGAAAAATACCTAGATTACTTTGTTTATACAGACAAAATGCCTGAATACAAAAAATACGAAGATGCAAAAATGGGCAATGTCATAGAATACAAAGAAAAAGACGGTACAATCACAAAAAGAAGGCTTATTTTTCCGGAAAATACAGAATCAAATTACAGAGAAGTAAAAGTAAATGACAAATCGTATTTTTTGTATCATACTTTTTACCCGTTCCAATTGGACATAAATTGGGACAATCCTGATGTTTTGTATTATGTTTTGGATGTCATTTCTTATTGGGCAAATATTGGAGTAGATATATTCAGAATGGATGCTATTCCTTATCTTTCAAAAGAAAAAGGAACAAATGCAGAAAACCTTCCAAAAACCCATGAAATAGTAGCCCTTTTAAGTGCCTATATCCAACTGACCGCACCTTCCAGCGTAATACAGGTAGAAGCTTGTCAAATGCCAAAAGACATCTTGCATTATTTTGGAAAAGAAAGAACTGTAAATTTAAACATAGAAAACGAAACAATCCCTCTAAAACGTACTACAGAAGCACAAATTGCGTATCATTTTCCATACATGCCTGCTCTTTGGGCAAGTTTGATTACACAAGACAAAAAATACTTTATTGATGCATACAAATCAACACCAAAAATCCCAAAAACAGCTTCTTGGGGAATATTTTTAAGACTCCATGATGAACTAACGCTAGAAATGGTTAGTCCACAAGTAAGAGAACTCGTTTTTGAAAATCTGGTCGACAAAGGTGAAAGCTTCAGACAAGGTTATGGTGTATCCGGCAGGCTTGCAAATTTTTTGGACAAAAATCCAACCAGAATCGAACAAGCATTCGCTCTTTTGTTGTCTTTGCCCGGTATACCGATTATTTATTATGGAGATGAAGTAGGAGCAGTAAACAATTTTTCTAATGCAAAAAAATCTGCACATCTGAGAGAAAAAGACGAAAATTCAAAAGAATTAAAGTCTTCTTATGATTCTAGAGATATTCATCGTGGAAATGTTGCAAAAAAATTGTTCTTAGGCTCAACAAAAGGCTATTGGGAATTCAACTCAAAAGTTTATTCAAAAGTGCAAAATTTAATTTCATTAAGAAAAAATCTGGAAGTCTTTGCTAATGGAGATTTTGAAATATTAAAGACAGAATCAAACTTCAATCTTTCTTTTATTAGAAAAAACAAAGACAAACAAATTCTCGTCATAAATAATTTGTCAAATAGAAAACTCTTAACTGACATTTCTATCCCAAAAAACTACATTCCAAAAGAAAAAGGAACTGTTACAAGCCTGAAAAATTTAATAAATGACAACAATATAAAAGTAAATTTATCAAATCAAAACAACAAATTGCATTTGAAATTGTCGCCTTATCAAACAGTGTGGTTGGAGCTATAAAAAATGGATAAAATTTTTTCAGACAAAATAAATTTACTAAAATGTCTTGCAATTTTGCTTGTTGTATCAGGACATTTAGAATTTTCTTTGTTTGGAATGTTTCCGCCTTATTCATTTCAATTGTCTTTGTTTTTCTTTATTTCAGGAATGTTATTCAAAGACAAATACCTCGACAATGTTTTTGTTTTTATAAAAAGAAGAATAAAGAGCCTTTTGGTTTTGTATTTTTTGTATAGTGCATTTTATTTGGTTATAACATTAATAATTGAAAAACTGACAGGCAAATTCTGGGGCATGGAATTGAGTTTAAAAAACTTTTTTATTACACCGTTTTTAAATGGTCATCAGCTTGATTTGTCTTGTCCTATGTGGTTTGTTCCGCAGTTGTTTATTGCTATGATTTCTTTTTTGTTTTTGCAAAAAATACTCAGAAAAAATTCTGAAATAGTAAAATTTGTTTTCTATTTGATTTTGGGTTTGGGTGCTATTCCTCTTGCAAAAATTTTAGAGATGAGTCCTTTAAATTTAGTTTTAATAAGAACTATGTTTGCATTGTTTTTTGTTTATTTGGGACATTTTTATGTAAATAAAATAAAAGACAAAATAAATATCTTCACCCCCAAGATTTTGGGCATAATATTATGCATACAGGCTATTTTGTGGCATTTTAACAGAGATTTTACTCCAGAACATGGAATAGGACTTAGTTTTGTTTTAGTATGGGCAAGATTCGATAGTCAAATTATTGTACCTATATTAACGAGTTTGACCGGAATTTGGTTTTCTATGTTTTTTATAGAAATCACATACAACTACATTAAAGACATAAATTTCTTAAAATTAATCGGCGAAAACACCTATCACATTATGGCAAATCACCTTTTTGCAATGTATTTAATAACAGCCTTCATTTTACATATAAACAACATTCCTATTTCAGTCAGAAATTCTCATGACATCTATTGGATATTCAATCCTGTTCAAAATACATATTTGTACTTTGTTTTGACTATGATAAGCACGACTTATTCAGGAATGATATTAAAAAAGCTAAAGAATTTTTTATCTTCAGCTTTATTTACAAAATAAAATTTAAATATTAAATTTAGAATTCTTCTTCTTCGCCAAAACCTGTTGTAGCAGACAATCCTAATGAACGTTTGAACTCTTCCGGTCTTTGACATTTTGCTAGTGCATCTTTTACATCAACAGTTCTTTTCTTAACAAGTTCTTTTAGTGCCATATCAAGTGTCTGCATGCCGGAACCTGTACCTGTTTGTATTGCTGAATATATTTGAGCTGTTTTTTGTTCACGAATAAGGTTCGCAATAGCACTATTTACAAGCATTATTTCTTGTGCCATAACACGACCTTTTTTAGAGCCATCCGGCTGCATTTTTGGTAACAAACATTGTGAAAATACAGCAACCAAACTTATTGACAATTGAAGTCTTACTTGTTGTTGTTGAACTTCCGGAAAGATATCAACAATACGGTCTATTGTTTGAGAAGCAGAAGACGTGTGCAATGTACCCAAAACCAAGTGTCCTGTTTCTGCGGCAGTTAATGCCAGTCTTACTGTTTCCAAGTCACGCATTTCACCGACCAGAATAACATCAGGGTCTTCACGAAGTGCAGATTTAAGAGCATTTGCGACAGATTTTGTATCTTGACCCAATTCACGTTGGTGAACAACGCATTTTTTAGATGGGTGGATAAATTCTATCGGGTCTTCTATTGTCAAAATATGCTCAACTCTGTTTGCATTGATGTAATCTATCATCGCAGCAAGTGTTGTTGATTTACCTGAACCTGTAGGCCCTGTTACAAGAATCAAACCACGTGGTCTTTCTGCAACTTTTCTAACAATCTCAGGCAATCCCAAATCTTCAAACTTTGGAGGAGTAGAATTGATTGCCCTAAATGCTGCAGCATAAGAACCTTTGTCACGATATACGTTTACACGAAAACGCCCAACACCGTGAAGACTGTGCCCAAAGTCCAATTCCCAATTTTGTTCCAATTCACGTCTTTGGTCATTAGATAATATCGGAAAAATAATTGTTTCAACATCATCTGATGACAAAACGGGCAAATTTGTTCTGAACAACTTTCCATCAATACGAAGTACCGGAGGCAAATTTGCCGAAATATGAATATCACTGGCTTTTTTTGATACTGCAAGCTCTAAAACTTCTTCAATTAACATAGTTTCTCCATAGTGTTGTTTTCAAATTCAAAAGAATTATATAATACCTAAAGTTATTATTAATCAACGATTTAAACTATTTTATTGTGGAATTATAAAATAAAACTTGTAAAACAAAATAAAATTAGAGTATAATCATAGCTATGGGAATATTAGATTGGTTATCACAGTCAGCAAAAAAACTAAAAGATGTCGAAAACAAAATCGGCGCTGAATCTGCTGACCCTATGGAAGTGTACCAAAGAAACATTGTTTTAGAAAAAGAAATAGCACAACGTACAGAAGAATTGCGTCTTGCTAATCAAACGCTCCTTACTCTGGAACAAGTTTGGGACATGATGAACAGTTCACGCCCATTATCTAGCGTATTAGAAACTATTGTATCCAGTTTGTATGGCGAATTTGGTTATGTTTATAGTTTCATTGCTCAAAAACAATACTCAGAAAACGGCACTTATTTTGCCTTAAAAACTTATTTAGAAAACGATTTTGTTCACAAATTGACTTCTATTAATGGAAGCGGGATTTTTGATTTCAATTTGTATCCTGTAGAAGGCGGCGTAATCAAATACGCTATTCAAAATAAAGAAGTCGGTTATTATATTTCTTTAAGAGAATTTATCGAAGAAAATTTCAAAAACATCGATGTTGAAAAAGTTGACGAAATTTGTGAAGAAACAAACGTAAAAACAATAATCATCATTCCAATCACCGTAAAAAATCAATTCCACGGCTTTTTGTCCGTATTTTCACCAAGAAAAGAACTAAAAGACGACGAGTTGAGCTTTTTGAATTTATTTTCACGCCAAATAGAACTTGCAATCACTATTGCAAATTTGTTTGAAACAGTAAAAAAACAGGCAGTCACAGACCATTTGACGAGTTTGTTTAATAGAAGATTTTTTGAAGATGCGCTTCATAGAGAAGCAACTCGCTCACTGCGTACAAAACAGCCTTTCTGCTTAATTGGATTGGATTTAGACCATTTAAAGAGAATAAACGATACTTATGGACATTCTACAGGGGACAAAGCAATTTCTGCTATTGCGAGTGTCATCATAAATACAGCCAGAAGTGTCGACATTCCGTCCAGATATGGTGGAGAAGAATTTTTTATTATTTTACCGGGAATTGACGCTCGTGGAGGTTTGATTGCTGCAGAGCGTATCAGAAGCTCAATAGAAAGCCACAAAATCGAAGGGCTTCCAGAAGGCATAACAGCATCTCTTGGGGTTTCTTGTTTTATTGAACAAACAACAAACATAGACGAATTGTTCGAAATGTGCGACAAAGCAATGTACACATCAAAACAAAAAGGCAGAAATCAAGTAAGTCTTGCTGATTGTGACAATGTTACTTCTTGGCAAGATGTTGCAATTGATGCTTTTGTTGACATTTTGACTCAGCATAGAATTCCATTCAACAAAAATCTTGCACAAGATTTGATTAACAAATTACAAATAAAGCAACAAGACGAAAACGGAATATCAAGCCAAGAAACGCTTTATAGCATAGTAGATACAATATCTAGAACATATTTTCCATTGTATCAAGATGGCTCTACAAAAAGCAAAGTGCTGCTTGCAACTTTAATTGCAAAAAGATTGAATTTAACAGCACCGGAAGTCGACAAACTGAAGATTTCAATGCTTTTGTATGATATAGGCAACACAATGATGCCAAAATCAATAATGAAAAAAGCTGCACCTCTGAACAATCTGGAAAAAGCAGAAATCAGGAAACACCCTCTTTTGGCGGCAAAAGAAATTCTAAAACCGATATCTTCTGTATCCGATATTATACCGATTATTGAACAACATCACGAAAACTGGGATGGAACAGGATATCCAAATCAAAAAAAAGGCGAAGAAATTCCTTTAATCTCGCAAATCATTCTGATTGTAGATAGTTATTTTGCAATGATTTCTTATCGTCCATATAGAAAAGCCTACGCAATAGACGAAGCAATAGCTGAAATACAATCAAATGCAAACAAAAAATATTCAAAAGAATTAACAGAAGCATTTAGTTATGCGATTGAAGAATTTAAAAAGATGTAGGTTTGTTCTTTAATAAAGAACTGAGAGTCTTTAGGTGTGAGTTTTTGACTTCTTCTTTTCTATGATTCAAAATTTCTTCACTCGTACAAGACAGGTTTTTGTCTTTGTATGTAATTGCTGATTTTGTTTTTAGAGTTTCTATTTCAAAATCAGAAAGAGGATTTTTAATCAAATCACGATTAAAAGAAGCAACGGTTGCTATCGTTTTTGTATCTTTTATTGTTTTTCCAACTGTTAAACCTGCTTTAAATAAAGCATTTAATACAGGTTTTGAATGATTGTATGTAGCATAAATTCCATCATATTCAAGCAATTTTGAAATAGCAAAAATAAAATCTTCACTCCACAATTCCGGCTGTTTGTAAGGAGCAAAACCATCATGGAAAATTATATTGTATTTTTTGTTCAGAGAAGGAACGATTTTTCTTGCATCATCAAAATAAAAATGAATAAAATCAGGCTTCTTTAGATTGTTTTCTATTATTTTGTCAATTTTTTCGTCAAAAAAATATTTAAAAGACTCTCTTGCCAGTTTTTCGTCGATTTCTATACAATCAATATATTCGATTTGTTTTAGATATTGAATAGCACTTTTCGTGTTGTAACCAATGCCATAACAAATATCCAATATTCTGGGCGAATCTATCACCAAAGACGGTTCTGTAAATTTTTCGAATGCTTCTTTTTTTGCACCAAATTTTGAATGATATATTTCATCCAGCTCTTTATTGTACAAGCCAACAGAACCGTCTTTAGTTAAAAATGTTTCATACATTATTCATCCATTCCGATGTAATTCTTTAGATTAACAGAAAGGCTCTTGTTTCTGCACATTTTTTTAAGCTTTGCAATTGCTCTTGTTTCTATTTGGCGTATTCTTTCTCTGGAAACCCCATATCTTGTGCCTATTTCATCAAGAGTTTTCTTTTGACCGTTGTTGTCCAGTCCATATCTCATAATCAACACATCTCTTTCTTTCGGGTTTAGTTGATTGAGCATATTTTGAACATCTTTTAAGAGATTTTCTTGCGTAACTTTTGTATCCGGAGTAGCGTGAGTGTCGTCTACAATAAAATCTGCAATTTTTGAAGTATCATCTTTTTGATTAACAGGGGTTTCGATTGATATTGTACCTTGTGAACTTTTCATTAATGCGGACAACTTTGAAACAGGAATGTCTACTGCAACTGCTATTTCTTCTTTTGTTGGAACTCTGTTTAATTTTGTAGACAATTCTATTGTCGCACGTTTTATTCTGCTTAATGTTTCTATCATGTGGACAGGAAGTCTAATCATTCTTGATTTGTCTGCAATACCTCTTGTTATTGCTTGTTGAATCCACCAAGTCGCATAAGTTGAAAATTTGTATCCTTTTGAATAATCAAATTTTTCCGCTGCTTTCATTAAACCCAAATTTCCTTCTTGAATCAAATCCAAAAACGACAGGCCTCTGCCTATGTATTTTTTTGCAATCGAAACAACAAGTCGAAGATTTGCATTAATCAAAGTTTCTCTAGCTTTTTGAGAATGTTTTTCTTTTATTTGACGAGCAGCTTCCAATTCTTCTTCAAAACTCAAAAGAGGAATTTTTCCTATTTGTTGAAGATAAATTTTAACAGAATCATCGGAAATTGCCGATTTGTAGTCTTCTTGGGGTTTGGTTTGTTGAAGTTCTACTTCGTCTTCTTCTTCACTTTGGTTTGCTATATTGTTTTCTATTTCCAAAAGTGTTTCTTCATCTAAATCATCATACAAAAAATCGCTTTTTGTTTTGGTGTTTGTTTTGTCTTTTGTTTTTTCTCTCATATTTCACTCCAAAGTTAGAATTATTATACTATATTTTAGCTTTTTGAAATAGATTTTTTCTTGATTTCTATTTGTCGTTTTGCTTCATACATAATAACCGCAGCAGCGTTTGAAACATTTAAAGATTCAAAATTTGATTCTAATTTTATTGTAAAATCAGCCTTATTAAGAATTGTCTTTGAAATACCACTACCTTCTGAACCCATTACAACGGCAAAATTCATATCCGTATAATCAATTTCATAATAATTATCACGAGCATCCATTTTTGTTGCAATTAGCCAGTAGTCCCTTTTTTTCAACAAATCAATACTACTGGATAAGCTAGTTGTTTTTATTATTGGAATGTAGTTTATTGCACCGGAAGAAATTTTTTCAACAGTCGCATTTAATGGACAGCTTCTGTGGTTTGATATCATAATTGCATCAAATCCGCTGGCAACGGCGGTTCTAATTATTGAGCCAAAATTGTATGGGTCAGATACCCCATCTAAAATAATAATTTTTTTAAATCCTTCACTTTCGTTGTCCAAAAAAGTATGAAGCTCAACATATTCAACAGGTGAAACAGAAGCAATTACGCCTTGAAAATTTGGTTTTTCTTCAAAATAATCTAAAAATTTGTTTAAAGAAGTTTGATTAACAACGATTTTGTTTTTATTTGCCAATTCAATAATCTTTTTCAACCTGTTGTCAAAAGAAAAATTTTTCTGAATGTAAAGTTTATTTATTCTTTTTGGACTCTTTAATAAAATTTCATAAACAGGATTTTTCCCATAAATGTAGCAGTTTTCCATTTTTTTCTTCCTTATTTCTCACCTTTTTATTGTATATAATTGTAAAGTAATTTTCAAATTAATAATTATTATTGTATTATAAAAGTATAAGTAGGAAATTTTTAGAATAAGTATAAGTATGGGGACATTTTTAGATAGTTTATTACCAAAAGGCAATGGACATAAAGAAGTAATTGGGATTGCCGTTACTCCGAGTCTAGGGCTTGAAGTTGCAGTAATAGATAAATCAACGCACACTGTCAAAAATTACGGCAGAAAAAAAATTGATTACGATATTTCAAGAAGAGAAATAACAGATATTGGCATGTTCAAAAATGCCCTTGGTGAATTGTTAAACCAAATGGATGTTATCAGTTCATCAAAACAACTGGCATATTTGATTTTGCCAAACGTGTATTTTGATTTCTTGGAAGTTCCTAACGAAACATCAAGAGAAGAAATAAAAACAGCGATTTTATCAGAAGCGGAAGAATTCTTCATATTTAAACGTGAAGAACCGATTTCCGGTTTTTGTGATGTAATAAACCCAAATAGTACCGAAAGAAAAAAAGTAGTTTATTCTTCTTTCCAAAAAGAAGAAGTTGATAACATAAAAGCAGCAATAGAAGATTGCGGACTTACATTAATTGGTGTTGAAACAAACTACACAGCAACATTAAGAGGTTTGTATACAGCAGGACTTGTTGATGATGTAATTTTGGAAAATGCTCAGTGGACAGCAATGCTCATCAACACAAACAGCTTTGTAATGTTCAAAATGGAAGGCAAAGAACTGATTGGACATTTAGAAGTACCTTTGGCAGTTCGTGCTTATTCTATAGAAGAATCTTATGAAGCAATCATTTCTAATGCTTCACAAATTTTGGAAGATTACCAATCTTCAAAATTATTCATAATAAGCCAAGTTGATGAAATTTCAGCGGACATCATTAAACGTAAAATGCGTTTCAACAATGAAATGATGGCAATCGAATGCAACAAATACGCATCTACTACACAATTGATGGAAGTAAAAGCTGCACTCGATTTCAATGATGCAAATTCAATGACACCTGCTGTTATTGGTGCAACGAGCCTCGGTTCTGATTTTGGCTTGATTCTTAATGTGCTAACAGACGACATAGCATCAACTTTGGGGGTTTATTTAACAGCAGAAATCCTCGGACAAAAAGTAGATATCACTCGTGCTGTCGTTACACAATTGGGAATTGTTTTGATAGTTATTTTGGGTGTTGTTTTTGGCGGCATATACTTTGGTGTCAATGCACTTGATTCTAGTTACAAAAGCACAATAGATTCCACACAAAACGAAATTAAAAACGTAGAAGCACAAATCGAAGAAGCTTCTAAAGACGGTGACAAAGAAGAAGTAAACATAAATATCGAAATCGATAAAATTGCAGAAGCAAACGTCACAGCAATAAATTTCTATGATTCTATTGCAACAGACATACCGAGAAACATCTGGCTTACTGCATACTACAACAAAAATGGCTCTCAAATAGCAGTACGTGGTATTGCAGAAAACATCGTTGATGTTTATGAATATTACAAAAATTTAAAAGTTGTTTCGCCTGATTCTGATATCAAATTAAATGAATTAAAAGTGTTTACAAACGAAACTTCTACAAAAAAAGAAGGTGAAGAAAACAAAGAAAACGCAAACAACAAGCTGGCAAGCAATCTATTAATTGATGAAAGCGACAGATTATACAGTTTTGAAATTTCAAATACACAAATAAATGAAGAAAGTGCATCCCAAAAAGATGAAACAGAAATCATCTCCAGACCTGCTCCAAAAGAAGATTCTGAAGAAGAAAGTGTAGACGAAGTTTCACAACAAATGAAACCTGCAAGGAAACGTAAGGCAAAACATGGAAAAGTTAATTAAAGATAACATATTAATACTTGCTGTTGTAATAATCATTTTTTGCGGAGGTGGTTATCAGGTTTACAACGTCATTATGGATACTGTTAACAACTATAGTGAAGTTGAAAACAAGAAAAACGAATTAACGACAAAAAAAGAAAAATTGCAACAACAATTAGAAGCAAACAAAAAACGTAGTGAGCAGTTGGAAAAATCTGCAAGCAGCGGAAAAGTAATTTACGAAGTTTCAGGACAACAATTTTCTGCAGAAGCGTCTTTTGGTATCATGTTTGAAAATGTTTTATCCAACATTACAAACAGTGGGGTTAGAATCCGTTCTATCAATTACAACTACCAACCTGCAGATGATGCAATTTTGTTGTCTAATATCCCGGGGTACAATGCTTGTGAACTTTCTTTTGTAACTGTTTCAAATTATGTTCAACTTCAATCACTATTCAAAAATATCGCAAAAGAAAAATATTTAAGCAACATAAACGAAGTCTATATTGAACCTTACGACAAAGACAAAACAATACTAATTGCAAAATTCAAAATAAGATTGTACACAAAAACTATTTAGCTTGTAAATACTTATTTTTATGGTATTGTTATTGTAAAATAGATTTTTAAGGATTCAAAATGCTAGTTAAAATTACTTATTTTACGCAAATTATTTCAGCTATATTGAGCATTTTATTTGTTTTACTGCATTCTCCAAAAGGTGATGGAATTGCCGCTATTGGTGCTGCAAGCCAACTATTCTCTTCGCAAAAATCAACAGAAAAAGGTCTAAACAAAATTACTTATTTCTTTGTTGGATTGTTTGTTTTGTCTACTTTTTTGTTGGGTTTTATTTTAAAATAAAAAATGCAAAACGAATTGGAAGAAATTGTATTAGTTCACATTGATGCATTATTAAAAGACCACGACAAAGAAGACCCGAGGAATTTTCTCCCTCCGGTAAAAGAAAATATAAGAGAATTTTTAGCTGTCATACACTCTGTTTTTCCGAGTATATGGGTTTATAGCGATATAAACGTCATGGTCGCACAAAAAGTCTTGCGTGACAATAGAGCCTTGGGTTTTGTTCAACAAATTATTTCTTATGAAACTGATTCTTTTATACACATAGGCAAAAACTCGGTAAAATTCAACGACACATCAGAAGCTTCCATAAAATTTGCTTCTATTTTGAATTATGTTGTCGATTTTTTAAATAAAACAAACTAAATTTCATTTTATTTTATTTTTTCAATTAGTTCTACGCTGTTTCCATCAGGGTCAGATAAAAATGATATTCTTGTTTTTATTTCTTCTACGAAAAACGGTTCTATATCCCAAACATAGCCAAATTCTTTTATTTTGTTTGAAATTTCATCCAAATCGTCACACTCAAAAGCAAAATGCCCAAAAGCATCACCGTTTTTGTATCCATCAGTCGGTATATCGTCATTGATTGTCAATTCGATTTGCGTATTTGTGTTTTCGTCTGTCAAATATTGCAAATAACAATCCCCGAGGCGAATTCTCGCTCCCAATTTCATACCCAAAAAATTGCAGTAGAATTTTATTGCTTCATTTTCATCTTTTGTTCTTATCATTGAATGTAAAAATTTCATATTTTCCTCTTCTTAAAACACATTTACGTTATCTAACATAAATTTATACATTTGAATTTCATCTTGATCTTGTTTTAGTTTTGATTTTTCTTTTTCAAGACGTTCGATTTCTTCTTTTGTTTCTGATTTTAGCTGAACCAAAGGAGCGTCTTTGTCTTTGTTAAAAAAATTCCACTTAAAACCATCAATAAGCCCATAATCCGTTTCTGTTTTGTATGTACCAAAATTAACAGCCCACACAGGCAAAACCGACAAAAAGAAAAGTAATATTATAGTCTTTTTCATAACTAAATATTACCACAATTTTTGTTTTTAAAAAATTATTTTTTTACCCAAAATCTTTTTTCTTTTGTCTCTACCCTAATGTTTGCAAGTTCGCAATCATCATAATCTACATATTGAGTTTGAAAAAGATTCTGTCCTGTCGTAATTACAAGCTCGTTTGTTTCTTTTAAAATGTTTTTTGGCACTACAAATTCTTTATTGTCGCCATTGAGTTCGATTTTTCCAATCTGGATACCATTTACTTTTACGGTCATCGGACTTGAATAAACTTTTGCTATACGATTCTGACCTGCTTCTTTTGCTTTTTTTGTGTCCAAACCGATTACTGTGCCGATTTTTACAATAACCTCCATAGAAGGTGACAAATTTGGCGTTTTGAATGTTTGAACAAAAGACTCGCCTTTTGCAGTAAGTCGAAAATCGCCGCTGTTGGCTGAATTTGTAGAAAACATATTATCTCCCAAATGAATCACACCTTCGCTGATTTGCAAATCAAAAGGATTTGATTTTTCTATGCCCAATTTTAGAGGATTTTTCAAAACATTATTATCGACCGTCAAAGAGAAGACTTTGTAGCCTTCATGTTCAACAAACATAACAGTTTTGCTATTTACATCAACATTGAGTCTAAATGTGCCATCATTATCGGAATAAGTCGTATAATTCAATTCAGGAATGGAAATTTTGGCATTAGATAGAGCATGTTTTGTTTTTGAATCTATAATTTTGTTTTTGTTATTTGTTGCATATTCATCAATCTTGCCTGTAATAACTTCTGCAAATATAAAATTCATAGAAACACAGAAGCACAACAATATATAAAAAATTTTCTTCATTTTTACCCCTTTTTAAAAGTTTAAATAAAGAAAACCAAAATATCATTGCAAAAAAGTCTAATAAAAAACTACCCGACTTTTTGTTTTGCGGGTAGTTTTTTTTAAAAAATTGTTTTAAATTATAATTCTTGAGAAACAGGAATAATAAGCTCTTGCCCAATTCTAATTGCAGCAGGATTTTTTATGTTGTTTACTTTTTGTATCTCATTAATTTTTTCTTCTGAATATTTTCCATAAAAACGATATGCAATACCATTCAATGTATCACCTTGTTTCACGATGTATTTTTGTTCAGTACTTGCAGCTGCAACTTCTTTTGCTGCAGTTTCAGTAATAACTTCTACTTTTGGAGTTCTGGAATTAACAACAGAAGTTCTTGGCGACATTGAAAAAATAGAAACCATAAGAGTAATAATGCTCATAAACAAAACACCGGCAACAAAACCAATCGCCATATAAACTACAGGAGATTTTTTAATCGGTGCTTTTGCAACGCTGCGAACTTTTTGCATAGTTTTGTGAGTACCACCCCACAACAAATCCAATTCCTTTGCTTTTGCAGCTTTGTAATACTGAGTAAGTTGAGCTCTTGTATTTTTCTTTTCAGGTTGAGCAAGGCTAGCCAAAACGCCCATGTTTTCTCTTGTTAAGCCTGATCTGTGTAATGTTGAACCCTTCATATTTCACCTTATTAAATAGTCTTACTTAGCATGTTACAAAGAGTTTTAAATAAAGTCAACTTAGTTTTTGATACTTTTAAGAATTGTAAACTTTTTTGATTTCTACATTAGCGCACTCAAACATTACATTTAACAATTTTTCGTTCTTTTCTATATTAAAACCGCCTTCTTTAAGGTATTCTATCATCCTTGTTTTCCAAAGTTTGAACAATTCATCCGATGTCATATTAAGAACTTTTGCTATATTTTTCAATTCCTCAAAATCAATCAAAATAGGCTTTGCACCTCTTAATATATCTACGAGTTCAAGACGTTTTTTTCTATCAAACATCTTCAAAAAATCCAACGTCGAAAGATTGTTTTCTTTGATTAAATCTCTCAACATGATTAGATTTTTGCTATAAACTATACTGTCTGAAGGAATTTGATACTCGCTAAATTCTTCAGGATTTATATCCATTACTGTTGCAATACGCTCCAATGTCACAGAACGTGTTGAAAACGGCACATTTTCGTCTATCAAATTGTAAACATAAGACAACGTTACGCCTACCATTTTTGCAAATTCTTTTTTATGCAGATTGTTATTTTTCAAAAAATCAGCCAATTTTTTTGAGCTTCTTTCTTCAGGTTTTGTTCTGTATGAAATATTTTTCATTTTTATTGATTTTACTCCGCCTTGTATGTTATTTTACAAATAAACCTTTTTGTTGTATTTTAAAATACCAAAAAAGATAAATATTAATGATTAATTCAAATAGCAAATAAAATAAGAAAGAAAAAATGAAAGCAATAATAGGACTCGGAAATCCGGAAACAAAATACCTTACTACTCGCCACAATACAGGGTTTTTAATGATGGATAAAATCCTCGAGAATCACAAAGTTACTTTAGGCGAAAAATTCAACTCATTTTTTGGAAAATCGGGCGATGTTTTATACCTTTTGCCAAAAACATATATGAACTTGTCCGGCGATGCAGTTATTCAAATGATGAATTTCTACAAATTGAAAAACACAGACATTCTAGTGATATATGACGATGCAACAATAAACTTCGGCACGTTTCGTCTAAAGAAAAATGGTTCTTTTGGCGGACACAATGGAATAAAATCAATAATCAACAGAATAGGAACAGATGTTTTTGACAGATTGAAAGTCGGAGTTGGCCCCGTTCCTGAACATTTTTCGATTGACAATTTTGTTTTGGGCAATTTTTCAAAAGAAGAAATGCTATCAATAGAAAAAATGGGAGAAGTTGCAACACAAGTCGTTGATTGCTGGTTAAAAGAAGGTATAGAAAAAGCTCAAAACAAATTCAACAAATCTGTAATATAAAAATTAGTTTAATTTTTTTATATCATAAATAACTCTAACGCTCGTCACAATACAAGCAAAAGCCAAAGCCAAAGCAAGCCCCGTCCAAAATCCTTCTAATACAATTCCTTTTTGAAATGCAAAATAGCAGCCGATTGGGATTGCAATAAACATATAAGCACACAACATTGTGAACATTATTATTTTTGTGTCTTTTAATCCTTTTAGAATGCCAACATTCGCTCCTTGAATTCCATCAAAAAACAAAAACGCCATCGCTATTTTTAAGATTTTTTTGCTTAATTCTATTACTTCCAAGTCATTAGAAAATATAGAAATTATTTTGTCAGAAAAGAAAAACAATAAATTAAAAGTCACAAAACACACGCAAAGTGTAATAAAAATATTAGATATAGAATATTTTACAATATTTTCTTTGTCACGTCTTCCGTTGTAAAAACCAACTTTTATACTCGTCGCATTAGATACAGATAGTACAATCATAAACGTAAAGTTTGCAATGCACAAAATTATATTATGCACACCAGCGTATATTGCAGAAAATTTTCCAATCAAAACTGCCGTCAAGTTGAATCCTAAAAATTCAAAAAACATCGAAGCAGAAATCGGAAATCCGATTTTAAAGAGTTCTTTTATGTAATTTTTTCCTTTTTCATAAGGTGTTTTGAATAGTGGCAAACAATAAAACAAAATCAAAACAGCAGAAACTATTTTTGATATCAATGTTGCAACCGACAACCCCAAAAGCCCCAATCCTGCAATTTTTATGTTAAATATATCAATACCAAAAGTCAAAACAATATCTAAAACAAGATTTATTAAAATCATAATGAGCATTATAATGTTTGCAGCCATTACTTTTTCATAAGCTTGTAAAAATTCTTTCAAAGCGACAAAAATAGCAACAGGAAAAACGCTCCAAGCACAAACTTCCATATATTGTTTAACAGGAGCAACAAGCTCGCTATCAAGCCCAAAAACATTGACATTGAATATCATAATTTCTGTAATCAAAAAGAAAGGTATAGAAACCAAAAGAGAAAACAATATTGTTGCTTTGAAGTACTTTTTTGCAGGCTCTTTTTGTCCTCTTAAGTTCGCTATTACCGGACTAACAGAAAGTATAAGTCCTATTGCACCAATCGTAATTGTCATTATAATGGCACTGGCAACGCTAATTGCACCAAGAGCAAGCGTAGAATATCTGCCTGCAACCGCAGTATCTGTAATACCGATTAAAACCTGAGAAATATTTCCCCCTAAAATCGGTAAAGATAGTTTTATTAAATCTAAAATTATGTTTTTGTATTCAGCAATTTTATTCATATCGCCCTATCCGGATTAAAAATATTATTCTTATCAAACAAATTCTTTATTTCTTTCATTACTAAATGCGTTTTTTTATTTATTGCTTTATTTATGTATTTTCTTTTGTGACTGCCTATTCCATGTTCACCCGACAACGTACCATCGATTGAAATCGCATAAGCAAAAAGTTCGTCTTTTAATTTTTCAAAATTTTCTTTTTCACTTTTATCATCCAAATCCAGTGCAAAATTTGGATGTATGTTCCCATCTCCCGCATGCCCCATAACAGCAGTTATTATGTTATATTTTTTTGACAATTTTTGACAAAATTTCACAAAATCAACGATTCTATCTCTCGGAACAACAATATCTTCTGTAACAACATTCGGTTTCAATTGTGCAAGGGCAGAAAAAGCACTCCTTCTTGTTTTCCAGATGTTTTCATTTTCTTCATCGTTTTTTGCTTGAATTATTTTTGAAGAAGAAGATTTTTCTAATATTTCTTTTAAAATCTTTAATTCATAATTCACACATTCAGAAAATCCATCCAATTCAACGAGCAAAACTGCTTCTTTATCTACCAAAAGCCCAACCGGATTGAAGTTTTCTATTGTTTGAATTGTGGTTTTATCTAAAATATCAATAGTAGACGGGATAAAACCTGAATTTATTATGTTGTTAACACATTTTGTTGCATCAATCAAATCATCAAAATACGCAAGCGTGAGAAGCTTTTTTTCAGGCTTTGGTATTAATTTTAGAGTTGCTTTAACAATAAGTCCCAAAGTACCCTCAGACCCCACAAATAAAGAAGTCAAATTGTAGCCTGTAACGTTTTTTGCAAGATTTTTAGAAGTTTCAATGACACTTCCATCAGCCAATACAATTTCCAGATTAATTACATAGTCTTTTGTATTTCCATATTTAAAAGTTCTGGGCCCGCCGGCACAAAGCGAAACTGCTCCTGCAACTGTCGAAACTGCCAAATTTGAAGGATCAGGCGGGAAAAACAAATTCATTTTGTCTAGTTCTTTATTTAATTTCCCAATTACAACATTAGGTTCAACCACTGCAATTAGATTTTCTTTATCAATTTTTATTATTTTATTCATTTTTGAAAAATGAATAACAATACAATCCCTAACGGGTCTTGTTGCACCTGCGTGGTTTGTGCCTTGTGCTCTTGGAACGATTTTTATTTCGTATTTTTGACAAATTTTTACGATTTCAACAACATCGTTTTTATTTTCAGGAAAAACAACAGCCAAAGGCAAAATCACTTCTTCGGGATTTTGAGAAGTGTCATAAGCATAAACAAAAATATCTTCTTTTTTAAAAAGAACATTTTTTATGCTTTTCTTCAGCTCTAAAATAAATTTTTCATTTTTTGTCATAAAAATATTCTACTATAAAAAATTATTTATATAAAAAAGAGTGTCTTTTAAGATTTAAAAACACTCTTTTTTGATTTTTGTTATAGATTGAAACTAAATTTCATCTCTGTTGAAGATTTTTACTCTAATTGGTTCAAGAAGAATAAAATCAACTCTTTGACCTGCGTGAATGTATTCATTTTGTCCATGGATTACATTGTAGCGAGTTCTGGTTAAATATGGGTCATTTCTAATAACTCTCATATCTGCACTACGTTCACCAACTCCGGCTACGATATTTAATTCTCCAATACCTTTGTTGTCTGTAACATTGGTTGTTTGAAGTGCCATATAGGCATTTTTGATTAGTCTTGTCGGACGAGTAACTTTGATTACTTTTCCATCCATTTTAACCCCAACAGGAATTAGCACGTATTTTTCACGAGTAACAAAGTTAAATGGAGCTCTGGCAACAAAAGGTGTAGATTCTTTGACAACTTTTGCATTCAAACATCTGTCTACAGTCAAAGGCAAAATCGTACCTTCAGGAATTATTGCATAGTCTTCATCATAATAAACGTTGTCTAATATATAACCGTCTGCTTTTCTTGGTTCAGGTGGAGCTTTTACAACGGGAGGAGCCGGTTTTTCTCTTTCTTGTTTTATTTTTTCGTTAGGAATTCTTTCTGCTGCTTGTACCATATTGAACAAAAATCTTGCCAACTCACCACGTGTTGCAGGTCTTAATGGTTCAAGAGTAGTTTCATGCCCGGGGGTGTTATACACCAAACCCAACATTTGAGCTTGTCCTGATTGAATCAAAGCCCAGTCCGGAATTTCTGAATAGTCTTTATAGATAGAAACAAAGTGTTTAGCTTGTTCTGTGTTAATATTTTCAGGAGCCAAAGCACCTAAAACAATACTCAATGCTTCAATTCTTGTTACGTCTCTATTTGGATAAAAATAATCACCGGGGAGTCCTTTTAACAAGCCATAATAAGAAGCAACCTGAATATTTCTTCTTGCCCAGTGTTTTAAAATGTCTTTATATTCAAATATTTCAGGTGTGTCTTTTTCATATAAACCAAGAGCCTTGATTGCCATTGTTGCAAATTCGCCTCTTGTAACTTTTTGGTCAGGTCTATAGTATCCATCAGGATAACCAACAACAACTTTTTTGTCAGTCAAAAAAGTAACTGCTTCGTATGCCCAGTGGCTGGGTGGCAAATCCGGATAACTGTCAGGACCTTGTTCTAGGGTATAGTTAGCTTTTGCAGGCGCTATAATAAAAGCCAACAAGGTGATGATACTGAATAATGTCTTTTTCATTTATTATACTCCATTTGTATAAGACAATTTTACATGCTAAAAATACTACTTGCAACACTTTTTTGTAGTTTTTCATACATATAAAACACGAAGAAGAAAAATTTTCACCCAAATAGACTAAGCTAAATAATCTAGTCTTGATGAAGAGTTGTTCAAGGCTGCAAGTTCAGCATTGACAGCCATAAGTTGGGTTTCATTCATGATGTTATCCATTCCCAAAGAAGCTTCGGCTGCACTAACAGTTGCAAGACCACCTGTAAAATAGGGGGAATTCAAAAGACCTCTTTGTGCTGCAGAATTTTGCAACATTTGGTACTCAAGGTTATTTCTTTGAGCAACAAGGCTTTGTTTTTCGAGTTGTCTTGCAATAGATAGCATATTTTCTCCTTAATTATAGTTGCATATTATCACATGTGTAGTAATTTTGCAATTATTTTGTCTATATAAAACATCTGAACAAAAAAAATTGCTATTCGTATCGAAGTGCGTCAATTGGATTTAATAAAGAAGCTTTATAAGCAGGATAATAGCCAAATACTATGCCAACCAAACCGGAAAATCCAAAAGACATTAATATCGGAGGAAAAGTAATTAGAATATCGGTTTTGAATACAGCTCCGATAAACAATGCGATTACAATTCCTGCAACAACGCCAATCAATCCGCCAATTAAAGATAATATCAGTGCTTCTATCAAAAATTGCATCCTAATATCGGAAGCTCTTGCACCTATTGCCATTCTTATGCCTATTTCTTTTGTTCTTTCTGTAACAGAAACAAGCATTATATTCATAATACCTATCCCTCCAACTACAAGAGAAACCGACGCAATAGAAGCAAGCAAAATAGCAAAAGTTTGAACGGTTGATTTCATTTTTTCTTGAAATTCTGCACTATTTCTGAGTTGGAAATCGTTTTCTTGGCTTGTTCCCAGATTGTGCCTTTTTCTTAGTATTGTTTCAATATCGCTTTCAGCAAGCTCAGAATCCTCAAGACTTTTTGCTTTTACTAAAATTTGGTTGACTGCCCCCGGAAAATCAGTCCCAAAAACCTTTCTTTGAGCTGTTGTCAATGGAATAAAAACAATGTCGTCTTGGTCCATAGGACCTACTTGTCCTTTTGAAACCAGAGTTCCAAGAACTTTAAACGGAACATTACCTATTCTTATTGTTTTTCCAACGGGATTTACATCTCCAAAAAGTTCTTTTTCAACAGTAGAACCAATAAGAGCAACTTTAGCAGCATTTCTGTCTTCTTCTCCCATAAAGGCTCTGCCTAAATCTATTTCGTAATTTTTTACGTACAAATATGGAGAAGTTATGCCATACACCGTTGTTTGCCAGTTTTGGTTTCCATACATTATTTGTTTTGAAGAAGACAAAAGTGGTGCAACAGCATCTACTCCACGAGATTGTCTTTTTATTGCATCAGCGTCTTTTGTGCTGAGCGTGGGTTTTGAACCCATACCCATAGAAACTCCGCCTGTTTTTGCAGTTGCAGAGCGAATGGTTATGACGTTAGAACCCATAGATTCCATATTTTCTTGAACTTTTTTGTTTGCACCGGAACCTATCGCAAGCATTATAATCACCGCACTAACCCCAATAATAATCCCGAGTGATGTCAAAATTGACCTCATCTTGTTAACTTTTAGGGAGTTTAGGGCTATTTTTAGTGTGGACTTGTAATCTATCATAGTACTATTAAATTTAGAAATTCGTTTTTTAAAAACACTTTATTGGAGGATTTTACCTTGAGAAATTTTTACTATATCAACATTTTTCAAAAATTCCTCATCAAATGCCAAAGTATCAACGCTTGTGATTATCATTTGAATATCATTTTCAATTGCATTGAGCAAATAATTCTGCCTCAAATTGTCAAGTTCAGCCAATACGTCATCCAATAATAAAAGCGGAATTTCGTTTATTTTTTCTTTTAATATTTGCAACTCAGCCAATTTCAAAGACAAAACAATCGTCCTTTGTTGTCCTTGAGAAGCGTATTTTTTTGAATCAATATCATTGATAAAAAAGTCGACATCATCTCTATGAGCACCGATAAGACACTGTTCTTTTCTTATTTCTTCTTCTTTTACTTCGTTTAATTTTTGATAAATAACATCGCTCAACTCTTGGATAGACAAAAACTCATCGACGACTGATTTGTATTTTAGTTTCAAATCTTCTCCCGAAGAAATAATAGAGTGCTTTGTTTTTGCGATTTTTTCCAGCTCTTCTATATATTTTTTTCTTAAAAAAACAACATTTGCACAAGCTATAGACATTTGTTGATTAAAAACATCCAGCATATCAGAATTTTTTATATGAGAAGCTAGGAAATTTGCCTTTTGCAGACGAATTTTGTTGAATTTTGTGAGTTTTTCAATATACAAAGGATAAACCTGAAATATCGCCATATCGAGCCATTTTCTGCGATTCTGCGGCTCTCCTCTCAACAACAACAAATCAGAAGTCGAAAAATACACACCCGACAACACTCTTAAAAAATCTTTTGATTTGTTTTTTTTGAGTCCGTTTACTTTTAAGAGTTTATTTTTTGGAGGATTGAAAACAACTTCCATTTCTATATCTGTATCTTGTTTTATGATTTGAGCTTTTATAGAAGCTATTTCTTTTTGAAATTGTATCAATTCAGAATCTCTTTTAATCCTGACTGAATTTAATGTACAAAGATAATAAATAGCCTCAAGTATGTTTGTCTTTCCTTGAGCATTTTTTCCGATTATTAGTGTTTTATTATTTTTAAAATCGTATTCGAAATTTTCATAATTTCTAAAATTTTTTAAAATTAATTTCTTTAATCGCATATTTTTATTCTATAATGAAATTACATTAAGAGCAAAACAAAAGGAAGTAAAATGTACGATTTTATCACTATCGGTTCTGCAACACAGGACGTTTTTATACAATCTGATGTAGCAAGCATCGTAACTGTTAGCCAAGTAACCAAAAAAAGCGAATTTATGTCTTTTCCTTATGGTGCAAAAACAGAAATTGCTGATTTTTCAAAAAACCTAGGCGGAGGTGCAGTAAACACTGCAACAAACCTTGCAAATTTGGGCATGAAAACATCTACAATCATAAAACTCGGAAATGATGAATTAAACAACATAATCAAATTAAAGCTTGCAAAATCAGGTATTGATATTATGAACATAATCGATTCACAAAAATACTTGACGGGCTTTTCTATTATTCTTGTTTCTTTCCAAGGAGATAGAACCGTTCTTGCTCATCGTGGTGCAAATGCTCATGTTCATGAAAAAGAAGTAAATTTTGATGCTATAAAAAACTCTCGCTGGGTATATGTTTCACCTCTATCCGGTGATAGCAACAAAGTTCTCGATAAAATTGCAAACTTCTGTTCAGAAAACAAAATCAACCTCGCAATCAATGCAGGAACAACAGCACTTAAAAAAGGTGCAAAATATTTTTCAAAAATCTTAACGACTTCGCAAATTGTTCTTATGAACAAAGAAGAAGCCTCTCTAGTCACAAAAATCCAAGTCAGACCCGACACAAAAGAAGAAAAATTCTCATCAATGCAAATTCATCCTGACGTAGTCGAAATGCTAAAAGCACTAAGAGGCAGCACGGAAGCGATTGTTGTAATTACAGATGGCAAACATGGTTCTTATTGTTATGATGGCGAAAAAATCTATCTTTGTCCTACTTTTCCTGCTGTTGTAACTTCTACCTTGGGAGCAGGCGATGCTTTTGCTTCTACTTTCTGTGCAACAATAGACAAATATAACTGGGATATAGAAAAAGCTCTCAAATACGGAACAATAAATTCTGCTTCTGTATGTGAACATTTTGGTGCTCAAGAAGGATTTTTAACTTTTAGCGAAATAGAAAAAAAAATCGAAGAAAATCCAAACTTCAAAGTAAAAGTAATAAAATTGTAAAATGAGATTAGATAAATTTTTAAAAGTATCACGATTAATAAAAAGAAGAACTGTTGCAAACGAAGTCTGCGACTCTGCTCGTGTTTTTGTAAACAACAATCCTGCAAAACCGGCAAAACAACTAAAAGTCGGGGATATTATTTCTATTGAATATAAAAATATGATAAAAACCTACAAGATTTTAGTTTTGCCTGTGGGTAATGTTCCGATTAGTATGGCAAATACTCTTTATGAAGAAATTATAGAAAATTAAAAGCAAGGCATAAAACCTTGCTTTTAATTGTTTCGTATATTATCAAAAACTAAAATGGTTTTGTTTGAGACAATCTATTTCTCAATTCTCTGAATTTTGCGATATCTTCTTGAGCTTTTGCACCTTCTTTGAATAATGTTTGAGAAGCAGGATGCATAATAATAATAGAATCTATATGCACTTCTAAAAAGTCATAGTTTTTTGTAACAGAAGTTCCTTGTGCTGTAATTTGAGCATTTGTAACAGCGAGAAATCTTCTTTCTTTATCATTTAACAATTCTGTTAATTCACGATTCGACTTTGTAAATTTAGAAACATAAACAGTTCCTCTGATTTCATGGTCTTTTGTAATTATACAAACTTCAACAGGTGCTGTATCTGATGGTTGTTTTGTCATTTAATTCTCCTAAATAAGCTACAAATATTATATTATAATTTTAAAATTAATGCTACATATTAATTTTTGTGATAGAATATTAATGCCACACTTCACGGGGTGTTGCATACCCTTGACCGAAAGCTAATGTCGGGTGCAGAGTATATTGTGAGGCAAATACAGTTGTAAATTGAAAGTTAAAAAATCGTTGAGAATTTGGGTTTTTGTGGCAGAACTCTGCCCCAACCGAGTCAGGATGGAAACATAGCAGCTCTAAGGTTTGAGTTTTGGGTATAGAAATCCATTTAGGAGGTTTTTTAATTTTTTGGTTTAGAATTGTTTTGTCGATAGATATAGTGTGGCTTTTATATTTTTAGTTGAAATTTTCTATCATTTCTTGAATTTTTGTTATTTCACAATTCATCAAATCACTCTTAAATTCAACAATTTTGTCAAATTCTTCTGTTAAAGTTTCAAACATTGAATGATTTTTAAATTCTTCCCAATTAAAGGGTTTTAGATATTTTAGTTTGTTGTTTTCATCAAACTCAATTGTGTTTATATCTTCTAATATTTCAATTGCAATCTGCACAAATTCCACATCGACGCTCAACGCCGCTGCCATTTTTTCCAATTCCAAATCACCATTCAGTTTGGATGAACAGTATTTTATCATTCCATTAAGCTGTTTTATGTAGTTTTCTATATTTTCATCAACCTTGAAATTCATAAAATGGATTTTTTTGGGATGAATATTTTCAAAAATTTCCATAAATTCTTCAACAGAAGAAGGATAATCAAAAAACATCAGACCTTTGTGTTCGTTTGTATCTGACAAAAAATTGTTTTTTAAATTTTCAAATTTCGATAGTTTTTCTTTCGTTGAGGGTGTTTTTGCCCATATTTTTATATCTAAATTAGAATTTTTTAAATAATCAGAAATAGAATCCAAAATATCAGTTTTTTTTCTATGATCAAAGAGTTTGAAGTCGCTTTTCTTGAGGTTTTTTTCTACACAAGAAGAATAAATATCCACAATCTCCAACTGAATTTCGCTATTGCCATTAAATGTATTCACTCTAGGGTAAAAAGCAATATCACATTTGGAATTTAATGGAATAGAAAGCTCATTTTCTTGCCATTTTACAGAATTTAGAAGTTTTCCGTTTTTTGAAAAAACAAATCGAAGATGATTATTTTCTTTTCCGATTGTTTTAAATTCTTTCAATTCGACATCAAACATTGCACAAACAGGCATTTTGTTGCCTTCACCATAAGGCTCAAGCTCATTAAACGTTTCAATCAAGTCGAAATTCAGGTCATTTTCACTTAATTCAACATCCGCAAACAAAATGTTTTCTTTTTGTTCTTCTTTGTAATTTTCTTCAATTGTTTTGTTGATTGCATTTTTTACTGTTTCAAAAGATACTTGATTGATATCAAATGAACAACCACCTGCCAATTTGTGTCCGCCAAAACCCAAAAACAACTCGGCATTTTTTGCCAAAACATCATAAACATTGATTGTTTCGTTGCTTCTAATTGAACAGCGAGCATGGGATGTTTCATCTATAGTCATCAAAAAACAAGGTTTGTTGTATTGTTCGACGATTTTTGACGCTACAATACCTATTATTCCTACATGCCAGTCTTTATTCAAAAGAATAACTGCAGGATTTTCGAGTTCTTCTTTGTGATTTTTTAGATATTCGTTTATTTCTTCATAAGTTTCTTGACATTTTGATTGTCTGATTGCATTGTAATTGTCTAGCTTTTCAATAATAATATCGAGTTTTGCAGGATTTTCCGTTGTCAAAAATTCAAAAGACAATTCCGCATTGGCGAGTCTTCCGACTGCGTTAATTCTAGGTACTAAAACAAAGGCTATATCAGTACTTGTTATGTTTCTATCTTTTATATTGTTGGATAAAAGTTTGTATATTGCTTTTGGGATTTGTTTTGTATTCAACAAATCTAACGCCAAAGTCACCATCGCACGATTTTCACCCAAAATCGGGACAACATCACCTATTGCACCACAAGAAGCAATTATTAAAAGTTCGTTTTTCAATTCTTCATCGTCAATATCATTTAACAGTGCTATAGCGAGTTTGTACGCTACAACTGAGCCTGAATTGTACGTCATCGATGTGATATCTTCAACTTTTGTTTCTTCTTTTATTGCACCTTTGACTTGGGGATTTATAATAGCGTATGCATTTGGAAGTTCTCTATCTGTCGAGTGATGGTCAGTGATTATTGTATCGATTTTAAACCCATTCAACAAATTCACTTCGCTAACATTTGAAACACCACAATCAACAGTAATTACGAGTTTAAATTTTTCTTTTGTGTAGAGTTGGATGAGTTTTTTTGTATTCAAGCCATGCCCGTGTTCCAATCTGTCCGGAATAAATGTTATGACATTTGCATTTAGTTTTTTTAAGGCTTTGTATAATATAGAAGTAGAAGTCACTCCATCACAATCAAAATCCCCCCAGACAAGGATTTTTTCGTTGTTTTGGATTGCGGAATTTATCCTGTTTTTTGCCTTTTCCATATCAGAAAAAGCAAAAGGCGAAACAAAATCTTCTTTTTTTGGATTTAAGAATTTATTGATTTCTTCTTCTTTGACTAGTCCTCTTAGTGCCAAAATCCTATTTAAAAGCTCATTTTTGGCATTTATTTTTTCTTTTTGTTCTTTTAAAATTATTTTTCTGTATTGCATAATTTTATTTTAGCATGGAAGAAATCTTATACATTATATAATGTATGCCTTTTGAGTGATTTTAATGATAAAATCAAGCATTATCAGTTTTTAAAAGAAAGATACAAGAAAATGATTAGTGTAGAAAATTTTAGCAATGTTTGTTTTTATTTGGGGCTGGTTTCTTTGGTTGTTTTGTTATTAAAAACATTTCTGCCATTCGACACAGATGCAGAAGTAAGCGGAGATTTTACCACACTCACAGAAACCGATAGTTCATTCAACTTGTTCACATTAGAAAGCATATTGTCGTTTTTTATGTGTTTTGGCTGGATGGGTTGGTGGGCATATAATTATCAACATCTGTCATTAAAAATTTGTATGCTTATTGCTTGTATTTCAGGGATTGTGGGGATGTTATTCTTCGCATTTTTATTTGCCCAAATAAAAAAGATGGAATTCATACCAAAAAACGATTTTAAAGAATTGATTAATAAAAAAGGAAAAGCCTATACAAGATTTCAGCCCAATTCTAAAGGACAAATCCAAATCGACTTCAATTCCAAATATGCAACACTAGATGCTATAAACACAAGCGAAGAAGAGATAAATGCGTTTGAATTGATAGAAGTTGTAAAAGTAGAAGATAATATAATATACATTAAAAAAGCATAAGAAGGAGAAAAAAATGCCGATTTTTTTACTTTTGGCGGTAATTTTGTTTGTAGTGTTGTCACTTGCTGCAAGCAGAATCAAAAGATGTCCGTCTAACAAAATCATCGTTGTGTATGGTAAATACACAGGTTCATCCGGTGTACGTTGTGTCCATGGGGGTACTGTCATCGTTTGGCCTTTGATACAAGATTTTGGAACATTGTCACTAGAACCAATGACAACCGATGTTGACCTTAGGGGTGCATTGTCAAAAGGAAATATCAGAATCGCAGTTCCTGCAACATTTACTTTTGGCGTTTCAACTAACCCAAGACTTCTTCAAAATGCAGCAGAAAGATTGTTGGGCTTGAGTAAACAAGAAATAATCAACAAAGTTTCTGATATCATTCTAGGTCAATTGCGTCTTGCGATTGCAACATTGTCTATCGAAGAAATAAACCAAGATAGAGAAAAATTCTTGGAACAAATAAATGCAAACGTAAACCCTGAATTGAACAAAATCGGTCTGGAAATCATAAACGTAAACATAAAAGATATTACAGACGAATCAGGTTATATTGATGCAATAGGTAAAAAAGCAGCAGCAGAAGCAATTAACAAAGCGAAAATCGAAGTTGCTCAACAAGAAAAACTGGGGGCAATCGGTGAAGCTGAAGCAAACAAAGAAAAAGAAGTCCAAGTCGCTAACCAATCTGCACAAACAACCATTGGACAAGTAAATGCCGATAAAGAAAAAAGAATCAAAACCGCAACCCTAGAAGCCCAAGCAGTCGAAGGCGAAAATATTTCTAAAGCAAATATTGCAGAATACAACGCAACACTTGCCGTAAAACAAGCAGAAGCCCTAAAAATGGGAGAAGTTGCAAAAGCAAACGCTGAACGTGACATTTTGATTGCACAAAAAGAACAAGAAGAAGCAAGATTGAAAAAAGAAGAACTTGCAGAACAAGAAGTTGAAAAATTAAAAATACAAGTACAAGCAGACGCTGAAGCAGAACGTGCAAGAAGAATTGCAATCGGTGAAGCTGACGCCATAAAAGCAAAATACTTTGCAGAAGCAGAAGGTGTAAAAGCTGTATTAGAAGCAAAAGCAGCAGGTTATCAAAAACTTGTTTCAATCAGCAACAACAAGCCTGAACTTGCAACAAGTTTCTTGATGATAGAAAAAGTAGAAGACATCGTTGCTCGCCAAGTAGAAGCAATTAAAAACATAAAATTCGACAAAATCACTGTTTGGGATGGCGGTTCAGGTTCTGAAAAAGGTTCTACAACGGCAAACTTTATGAAAGACCTGATAAAATCACTTCCTGCTATGCATGATTTGGCAGGACAAGCAGGAATCGAGCTTCCACAGATTTTAGGAAAAGTAGATTCAATAGATACAGCTGCTGCAGTAAATAAAGAAGAAGTTCTCCAAGCACAAATCATTGAATCAGATGGTACAAAAACCGCCCTATGCCCACATTGTAGTGCAAAATACAAAGTCAAAACCGAAGACGGAAAAACAACAATCCCAGGAATCGCAGATGTAGATGATGATATGGATGGTCAACAAATATATTGTCTAAAATGCGGCAAAAAATTCACTCTTTAATAACAAAATCATTCAACAAAAAGCCCTTGAAAAAACTATTATTTTCGAGGGCTTTTTAAAATTTTAATTAAATCATCGCTCCTTTATGTTTTTATATAAATCAATAACATTATCCCCTAATTTTTTGTTGTTCATCAATTTTGCATAAATTTCCATCACAAATTCCTCCGATTTTTTTATTACATATCCGCTTACTTTTTAAAACTTTATATTGCTCACAGGTAAAGTTTTTTGGATAATGGTTTTATGAAACTAACAATAAAAAATTATTCAAGTGCAGATAGTAAATTTTTAAAAGAATTTTATTTTGAACTAGAAAATTTACCCAAAAAATTAGCTGATTTGATTAACAAAAAGAAAATAAAAATTATTTTAGCAGACAAATTTTCTGACATTGCAACGAATGAAACTCTAAAAGAAATCAAAAAATACAAAGAAAATTATAATCCGAATAACATAAACAAAACAATTAGAGGCATTTGTTCCGATGATATAGAAGGTGGTTCAATTTGTATTTTTTACAACAATGCAAAAGATAGCTTGCCTGTTATTTTGTACCACGAAATCGGTCATCTTGTTGACTATTATACTGATTTTGAAAACCCGAGTTTTAGCATAGATAAAAACTTTGTTGAAGCATACAAAAAGGATTTGACTTTAAATTGGAGCAAAATTAAAACAGATAAAAGATTTAAACTAATGCACTACATCCAAGATTCGACACCAAATAACCCGTCAAAATCGGCGATGATTGAAACTTTTGCTTTTTGTTTTGCAAAAAACTTTAACAAAATCGACACTATTGATATTGTAAGTGAATATTTTGAAAATTCATTCAATACAACTAAAAAAATAATAGAACAGTTTTTTTGCGATTTTTAAAATTCTAAACGCTGCTTAATCTACAACCTTATAATATTAACATCTTTCATAATTTCGGCAAGATTAACGGTTGATTTTTCTTTTTTTATAGGACTCAATTCAATTATAGAATCTGCAGACATCTCGGGCATTGTATCTATTTTGTCTGTTTCGAGCGTTAAAACATCTTCTTTTTTTATAGGTTCAATTTCAACTATAGAATCAGCTGACACCTCGGGCATAGCTTTTACATCTGCTAATTCCACAACAGGAATATCTTCTTTTGAAAGTTCCAATTCGATTGCATTTTCGATATCATTTATTTCTTTAGGCATTTCAGTATTTTCGATGGCGGCTGTCGGTTTTTGTTCAATCAATTCAGCCTCAGGGTTAATTTTGATATCTTTTTCTTTTGTATCTTCTATTTTAAAATCTTTAACAGCTCCATTCTCGGGTGGCTTCTTTTTAGTTAAATCAGGTTCGGTAGCGTTTTTTGGGGGTTTAACATCATCAGTTTTTGTATTGGTTGGAGCTTTTGATTTTATTCTATTTACAAATCCTGCAACGATTTCTTGGGCTTTTTTCCCAAAATTACCTTTGTAAGCTAAATACCCCATACCAAAACTTGCAACAATGCTCGCCAATATTCCACCAACAATGACTTCTTTTTTGTGTTTTTTGATGAATGAATCTTGTTTAGCGGCATTTGGTTTTTGATTTTGAATTTGGCTTTTTTGGTTTTTTGTGTAGCTTTGGTTCGCCGGATTTAATTTTATGTCTATCACATTGTGCCTTTTTAAAATTTACACTACATAAAAAACACGACAAAAAAATTTATTGCTAATGTTATTTTATATTTTTAATCAAATTAGCCATTTCAATTGCAGCTTGGGCACATTCAGAACCTTTGTTTCCTGCTTTTGTGCCTGCTCTTTCTATTGCTTGTTCAATATTGTCTGTTGTAAGAACCCCGAACAATACAGGAACACCTGTATTCATAGAAACAGAAGCAATTCCTTTCGACAATTCTGCACAAACATAGTCATAATGGTCTGTTGCACCTTTTATTATTGCACCTAAGGTAACAATAGCTGAGTATTTGTTGCTTTTTGCAAGATAATTTGTTGCAAGCGGAATCTCAAAAGCCCCAGGCACCCAAATAACATCAATATTTTCTTCTTTTACATTCAGTCTTTTAAAAGTATCCAATGCTCCATTTAGAAGTTTTTCGCCGATAAAATTGTTAAATCTTGAAATTACAATGCAAAATTTATCTTCAGCATTTGAATACAATTTTCCTTCATATATATTTGTCATTTTTTTCTCCTAAATTTACAATAACGGAATTTTTAAAAACTCTTCGACGGTAAAACTCATAAATGCTTCTGCATAATCACAATTGTATTGAATTGCACGATATGCATTTATTCCGACGATTTTTTCCGTCATGCCTTTGAATTTGTCGTCCGGATAATATAATCTGAGCAATTTTTTCTTTGTTTCAATAATTGGGCTGATATTTACATAATAATCTATAGTACACAAAGAAAAATCTGATTCGTACATAAAAATTTTTAATTCCGGTTTTATTTCTTTTTCTTTTAAAATTTGTTTAAAATGTTTCAAAAGTGCAATCGTGTCAACATTGTTATCATATACATTTGGAATAAAAATGTAGTCTACTTCTGAAATATCTATTTTTTTAAACGTAGAATAGTGGTTTTTTAGGGTTTTTGAGTCAATATCGAATATCTTGTAGCCTTTTACTCTGGTGCTTTTCATAGCATCAGTAAACTGCTGTTTTTTGATGAGTGCAGCTTCCAGAGGATCGTTTTTCAACATTGCAGAACCATTTGTGAAACACAATACTTCAAAACTTTTTGGATTTTGTGCCATCAAACCGCCGACGCCTCTGGTTTCTGCTCCAGGGTATTGTGCCAAAACAAGACATTTTGTATCAAGACTAACTTTGAATTGTCTCATTTGAGTCTTCAAATTGTACAAAAAATAAAACAAATACTTGCTGAAATTTACTTCTTTAACAAGGTTTGTTTTTTTAATTATGTCAATTATTTTTTGCTGAAGTTCAACCATAAATCCTTCCTGCTTTAGATTATAACAAGAAAAATTAAATTTTATATCATTTTGTTACAACATATAAATTATTGTAAAATATTTTAAAATTATTTACATTATTATTATGGGAAATCTTTTGAAAAAAATTTTCATTTTTGCTTTTTTGATTTTTGGCTTTATGCATTTGGCTCAAATTACGATTATCAACCTTCAAAAAACAAACGAAAAAGAACAAGTTTTAAAAGACGTATATGAATCCCTAAAATACGCAATTTTAATGAGCGGAAATGCAACAAAACCCGCAAAAGACTGGGAATGGCAGTACAATGACCCTGAGTTTGCTGCTGAATATATTTTAAAAAAAAGAATTTTACCTTATGTAACCAATTACAAAACTTGTGAAGATAAAGCCTTGCAATGTGTTGGCGGATTTTCGTACTTGAATAAAGAAGATTATGAACACATAAATTTTAGACGCACAAAACAATATGCAAGAGCCATTGTCGGCATATACGACGCACACGTTGCTCTGACTATGACAGGAGAATGCAAAAAGAACAGAAAAAAAAGTGTTTGTGGAATTTTGCTTGTTGACATAAATAACAAAGATACACCAAACACAATGGGTTATGATGTTTTTAAGTTTGCAATTTATGGAGATGGGTCGTTTTTGCCTTATGGATTTTATTGGCCGAGAAAAGACATTGAAGAAGAATGTTCACAAGGCTTTAGCGGTGAATCTTGTGCGGCGAAAATTTTACTTGATGGCTGGATAATGAAAAGAGGCGGAGATAATCCTTATTTCATATACAAAAAATGATGCTTAAACTACGAATAACATAGCAAGCATCATTTATTCTTATCTTGTGGCTTAAATATTATTGAAGAACAGCTTTTTGTTTGTTGTAGAAATCAATTTTTGATTGAAGTCTTTGCATTTTTAGTGTTCTTTCTGTTTCGGTTATTGTTTTGTCTTTTTTAACATCTGATAATTGTTTGTTTAAATCTGAAATTCTGTTGTCGATTTGTTTGATTTTTTCTGCTTTTTTTTCTGTTGCAGTAGAAGTTTGAGCTTTTGCTTTGTTTTCTATATCAGTTTTAACAGCACTTCTTAATGAAGAAGCAGAAGCCTTTGCATCAGCTTTCGCTGCCTTTGCAGTTGATTTAACCGCATCAGACAAAACACCTGCACAAACAACATTTACACTCAATGCCGCAACAAAAGCAATAGCTAATAGTTTTTTCATTGAAATACCTCCCTAAGATAATTATAACTTTATTTTATACTTAATCTTTAAAAAAGCAAATTATTAAGGTTTTTAAACTTCAGGTTATTTTTAAATAAAAAACTTATTTGTATCAATTTTTTCAAGTTTTAAAAGTTTTATTTTTGTTTCTATTCCACCTACATAACCGACCAAACTGCCATTTTTTCCAACAACTCTATGGCATGGAATGATGATAGAAATCGGATTGTGGCTAATAGCATTTCCAACGGCTTGTGAAGACATTTTTTCTATATTTTGTTCTTTTGCAATTATTTTTGCTATATCCCCGTAAGTACAGACTTTACCGTATGGAATTTTTGTTAAGATTTGCCAAACTCTTTTTCTAAAATCACTTCCAAAAGGAAATAAAGGAAGCTCTGATATTTCAGGCTTTTCACCTTTAAAATACCTATCTAGCCAGTCTTTTGTTTTTTTGAATATTTCAAGATTTTCGTTTTTTGTGATTTTAGATTTTATCGTATCTAAAAAATACTTCTGCCCTTCTAACCACAGTCCAAGTAGATTTTCGTTTTCATCACAAGCAAGCGTATAGTTTCCGATAGGGGTTTTATGAGTTGTTAAATAATACATAATTCAAATTATATCAAAATCTTTATTAATAAAAAATAAACAAATATCTTCGCTTATACTGTTTAGTTGATAAAAGGCAACAATTGAAAATACAGAAAAAACGCTTCTTTACTTCTGTTTTAAAATGTATAAATTCATGTTAGTATTTGTGCGATGAAAGAAAAAAATTATTTACATACAACCAGACAATCCAATACTCTGCAGAAGTTTTGGTAAAATTATTTCAAAAATCCACTACTTAAATTTGATGTATTAAAAAACCGGAATTACTTCACAGGAACAATTGCAGTCACTATATTTAACGGAATTTTGCTAGGTTTAATAGCGATGTTGCCACAATTTATATAAACAATGATGGGATACAATACCTACACAAGCGGTGTATCTATGATGCCAAGAGGAAAAGAATGATTTTACAATCTTGTGAAGCAAAACTTTTACCTTTTTCAGCAGTAAATAAACTCTTGACTTTGTTAGATATCTAACTATAATATTTGTATGAGTGCAATATTATCTTTAATATCAAAAATCCACGAAAAAGGAAACCGTTTTATTATAGAAGCATTAAAAAATAACGGAATAGATGGGCTTGTGCCTAGTCATGGAGATATTCTTGTTTGCCTATATAAAAACAGAAAAATGACAATGAAAGATATTGCAGATTGTATTCATAGAACAAAACCAACGGTTACGGTTTTAGTCGATAAACTTGAAAAACTCGGGTATTTAAAAAGAGAAGTTTCTAATAAAGATAGTCGCTATACAAATATAGTTTTAACGCAAAAAGGCGAAGACTTTAAATTAGTTTTTGAAAAAATTTCAAAAGATTTATATGAAATGCTATACAAAAATTTATCAGAAAACGAAATAGGAATATTAGAAGACCTTTTAAGAAAAATATAAAAACAAAAATTTTTTACAGTAATAGTTAGATATCTAACGGAAGGAGAAATCATTATGACAAACTTTAAAAAAGAAGAAATCGGAAAAATTAGTAAAGTAGGCACAAAATACGAAAACGGCAAAGCATTTTTGCATGATTTACTAGGATTAACAAGTTGCGAAATTTCAGTTAGTGTAATGCCAAAAGGAGTAAAATTGCCATTCAACCACAAACACAAACAAAACGAAGAAGTTTATATTTTCCTAAAAGGCGAAGGCAAAATGACTTTAGATAATGAAGTTGTTGAAGTTGAAGAAGGAACTTGCATCAAAGTTCTCCCAAATACAGTAAGGACAATGGAATCAAAAACCGATTTGGAATATATTTGTATTCAAGCAAAATCAAATAGTCTGGAACAATTCGGACTTGGCGATGCTGAATTGTGCTAAAAATTGAGATTCAGTAAGGTGGAAATCATTTACATTGTTTCCACCTTTTTAAATTTGATTAGGATATGTCACACTAAATTAATATACAAATCACTACATAATAAGGGTAATTTTTTAGCGTCTTTCTAATTCTTTCTTTAAATTCTTCAATAATCAGAACTTCATATCCAAAAGATATGGCAGTATTTTTAACATAATAAGAATAAATATTTAAAATTTCTCTTGCATCTTCAACTGTCGCAAATCTTATTTGTATATTTTGTTTTGAAATATTTAAATTGTTCATAGCTAATAGTGTAAGTTTTGTTATTGCTAAATACTAAAGGTAAAAAAGTATAAAAGGCACTGAATTTTTTAGCATTTAGTTGTTTGTCCCTAAATTAAATTTGACATTATAAAGGATAATGGCGTAAATTCACTTAATGATTACTTTTGTCTAATTTAGCCAAAAAAATTGTCAAAATAGACTTTGCAAAATAATCACATAATCTGAATAGTTAAAAATAAAACATTTTCGCATTAAAAAAGAGCCTTAAAAAAGACTCTTTTTAAATTTATATAAAATATGGCGGGAACGACGGGGCTCGAACCCGCGACCTCTTGCGTGACAGGCAAGCGCTCTAACCAAACTGAGCTACGCTCCCATCCATATTTAATTTTCAATGTGTGTATTTCTATTCTTAATCAATCAGAATAAAATGTCAAGTGTTAATCTAAAATATTTATTTTGCGTAAACACTAACTTGTTTTCTTGTTCTTCTGTATGGCTCAAATTTAACAACGCCATCAATCAAAGCGAATAATGTGTCGTCTTTTCCTTGACCTACATTGTTACCGGCATGGAATTTTGTACCTTTTTGTCTAACTAAAATGTTTCCAGCCAAAACTTCTTCATTGGCGAATTTTTTTACGCCTAATCTCTTACTTTCGCTATCACGACCGTTCTTTGATGAACCTACACCCTTCTTATGTGCCATTTTTTATTCTCCTGCTTCTTCAGTTGCTTCACCCTTAGCTGATTTAGCTTTTGTGTTGATTTTGTTAATCATAACACGAGTGAATTGTTGTCTATGACCTTGTTTTACTCTTGTGCCCTTTTTAGGACGTTGTTTGTAAACAATCACTTTTTTAGCTTTGTCATTTTTTACAACGGTACCGTCAACAGTAGCAGCTGCTACATAGGGTCTTCCTACTTTTGATTTTTTGCCGTTTACTAACATAACGATTTTATCAAAAGTAACTTTTTCGTCAGCTTGAGCATCTAACAACTCGATATCAACATATCTGCCTTCTTCAAGTTTGTATTGCTTTCCGCCTGTTTCAACTATTGCGTACATTTTATGTCCTTTCTTTTAAGGAATCGTAGTCAGAAAATGTTGTTCTAACTTTAGACACGATCAACCTATCTGCATGGAATACTATATCTAAGATAAAAACTACTGTCAAGCACGAAGTCAATTTGTTTACAAAACTTATTTTAAAAAAGTTTAACAAATTTTACTTTATCAAATCCAACATTTCACTGATAGCAGATTTCAAGCCGACAAAAACAGCACGAGAAATTATACTATACCCGATATTTAATTCGCAAAGATTTTTTATCTCATGCATCAAATATACATTTTGATAATTTAGCCCATGCCCTGCATTCACTTTTAAACCCAAATTTTGGGCATGGAATGCTGCTGTTTTTAATTTTTCCAGTTCATTTTTGTAATCATTTTTTTCAAATGCATTGGAAAAAGTTCCCGTGTGCATTTCTATATAATCAGCTCCAATATATGAACTTGCTTCAATTTGTTTTATATCAGGGTCAATAAACATACTGACCAAAATTCTTTTTTCTTTCAAAGGTTTTATAAAATCTTTCAGATATTCTTTTTGTCCTTCAACATCAAGTCCGCCTTCAGTTGTTATTTCTTGACGTTTTTCAGGCACTAAACAAACACTATAAGGAACAAGCTCAAGTGCTATATTTTGAATTTCTTTTGTTGCTGCCATTTCGAGATTGATTTTTGCACCCAATTTTTTAACATTGTACAAATCTTCATCTTTTATGTGACGTCTATCTTCTCTTAAATGCATAGTAAGAGCAAGAATGTCTTCTTTTAGTGCAATTTTTGCAGCCTCAACAACACTAGGTTCAAACCCGCCTCTAGCGTTTCTTAATGTTGCTATATGGTCTATATTTACTCCCAATTTCATGCTTTTATAATACTACAAAATTTTTTTCGATAATGTTTGTTTACAAAAATTAAATTTTTTTATTTTTATTGTATAATGATTTTGTAACGTTATAATATTTTACTAGGGTTTTTTAGTTTGATTTGTCCAAAATGCAAAACAGAAGTATCAAATAAAGACGAAGTTTGTCCGAATTGTAATCTGCGATTAATCTTCAAATGCCCAAGATGTGGTGAATCTACTCGTCTGGGGTCTGTAAGCTGTAAAAAATGCGGTTTTACTTTTGTAAAATTTTGTCCAAAATGCGGAAGTGCAAACTACGCTTCTAGTTCAGTCTGCAGAAAATGTGGAAAAGAATTTGTAAACGAAAACACGCAAAGCATAATAAAAAGACTGGAAAAAGAACCTACTTCTACTCATAGAATTTTGTCACAAGAAGAAAACGAAAAAACTTCTTCTATTGACAGATTTGAGCAACAACAAAAACAACAAGAAGAAAAAATTGAAAACCCATCCCCAAAAGAACTCAAAATCGAACTTAAAAAAGAAGATAAAAAAGAACCCCCAAAAGAACAACCCAATAAAAAAACAATATTACAACAAGTAATAAAACCAAAAGAAGAAAAAGAAGAAGTAAAAGAACAAAAAGAAACATCTCAAAAACCGCTTCTTTTCTATATTGATTTTATAAATTTAGAATCAACTTTTGAAAAATATGACGATGAAGAATTTAAGCAAAAAGTAATTCGCAACATAAAAACCACAGTCAAAATAGCTTTTGGACAAGACTGCGACTTTATAGACGCTCATAGCGTGATGTTCAGATATCTTCACCAAAAAACAACAAAACTTTTAGACAAAGTAGAACTATTTGAAAAAGAATTTGCAAAATTTAACCAAATCCTTGAAAAAACCCTAGATACCGGACTTTGTTATAAATTTGCAATTTCGACAGTTGACGAAGTAAAGAAAAACAAAGAAGTTCAACAACTAAAACTGGGTTCAGAAAAAGACATCATCATTTCATCGGGTGCATATTCGCAATTAAATAGCGAATTATCTTTGATAAAAATTTCACCTGATTCTTATAAGATGATATTTTTAGATAAAAAGCCTGTTTTTGAACAATCTGAAACCGAAAAATACGAAAAAGCCCTAAAGACCCTAATGTCGAATCTTACGGAGCCAAATTCTCAAATTCGAGCAATTTCTGTTAATGCAGGCAGGGGTGTTGGAAAAACTCATCTTTTAACAGAAGTCTACAACAAAGCTCAAACGCTCCAATTAAACAATTCTTTGGTTTTTTATGCACAATGTTCGGCTTTGACCCAAATTAGTCCTTATGGTTTGATACAGAGCTTCTTTATGAGCCTTTTTGATTGTCCCAACATACTTAAAGGCGATTTCAATATAAAAATATTTGAAAAGAAAGTTTTAGACAAACTAAACTTAAACAAAATAAACTCTGATACATTGGAAACTCTGGCAAACATAATATATCCAATCAAAAAAGACAACTTTGAAAGAATTTTGATAAACAAACAATACACGTTTGAGTATCTAAAAGACATTTTTGAACAAATAAAACAAAAGAAAAACATAATATTTATTATTGATGATTTTGATTTGATTGATGAATCTTCATACAGTTTCTTGAAATACCTTGTTGCAGCTGATTATTTTGCTCATGATGCAAAATTGATTTTGGGATACAAAAACGAACATTCTATTTCAATTTATTTCCAATCGAGCAAATTCAACAGCAACAACTGTCTGAATATTTCACTGAGAAGTTTTTCAATTGCAGAAAGCAAAGACTTAATAAAAAAACTACTGGGCGAAAATTCTTCTGTACCGGATGAAATTTTATCCCAAATCGCCTACAATGCTCAAGGCAATATTGCCTATATCGAACAGGTTTTGCAGTATTTGTTTGAACAAAAAGTCTTCTATTTCGATAATGACATAGTAAAACTAAAACCCGACAAAACAAATTTTGAAATTCCTACAAACATGGAATCTTGTTTCTATAAACGTCTGGATTTCTTAAAGCAACAAAACGAAAAAGAATACATTTTCTTAAACACTGCTTCTTTATTAGGTGACAAATTAGACTACAAAACACTTTCTTCTGTTTTCAAACTAAATGAAGAAGAATTTTTTGAAATAGTAAAAAAACTCGAAAAGAAAGGATATTTGAAACTAAAAGCAGACAAATCTTACGGTTTCAAAAACTCTTTAACTTGGTCATATTGTTACATAAAAGCAAAAGAAGAAACGATAATCAAAAACGACGCAAGAAATCTTCTTCTTGAATTGAATGACAAAATAATCTCGACTCCTTTGATTTGTCCGATTTTGGCTCAAATTATAGACAATAAAGACCTTGCTTTCAGTTTGTGGACAAAAAATCTCCAATATGCAAACTATATTGGCGATACAAACATCTATGCAATGGCTCAAAAGCAGAGTTTGATATTGCTTGAAAGCGTAAAATTAGACAATTTTGAATACACAAAAAACAACATCTGCGAACGACTCGGAAAATTGATATACGAAAAAAACCCAATAGAAGCGAAAGACTACCTTGCTTATGCAGTGGCTTCAGCACAAAAAAATGATGAAGTAAACAAAGTAATCGATTTGTCCGGATATTTGGTAAAAAGTGCATATTTAACACAAGACTACACCGGCGTCAAAGAAATAGTGGACAATGTCTTAAAATACTTTGATACTGCCGATAAAACAGAAAACAAAGCAACTGTCGAATTGCAAAATACATTAATCAAAACCAAAAAGCTGGAAGCTCTTTTGCAGATGGGTTCTTGGGAAGAAATTGCAAACATTGTAAACAATGAAATAAATCCTGTTTTAGAAAAAAATCTCAAATTTTTCTACAACCACAAATGGATTGACCAAGGTGAAATATACGATACCCACATAAAAGCAAACATTATTCTAGCCCAAAGCTACGCCGAACAGGGTTCTGTTCTTGCAACAGATTTAATCAAAGAATTAGACAAAGAAATCAATAAAACAAAATCAAAATCTTATGACACTCTAAAAGTCCTTCTTTTGTATGCAATGGCAATGTATTACACTTCAAAAGGCTATTTTGTTGATTCAGAACTTGTTTTGCAAGATATTTTAAAAGACTATTCTTATGTAATAGATACGCCAAAACTGGTCTGCAAATGGAATACAATCAATATAATCAACAAAATTCTAAAAGGCGAAACAAAAAACATCAAACAAGAACTCTTCGAAGCAACTGCTTATGCAAACAATTCAAACGACGAAGTTTCAAAAAATCTTCTAAAAACACTTCTTGCTTATGTATTTTTGGAAGAAAAAACATACCTAAAAGCAATAGAAATTGCAACCAGCCAAATGCAGTTTTTCTCAGAAAAAAAACTCGCATTCGGGGCAATGTTGTCTTGGTACATTAGTGCAGCTGCTACAGTACAAACAAAAACAGACACTTATTGCATAGAAATATGTGAAAAAGCTGTTAAAATATGTGAAAACGCCCAAAACAACAACTACTATTTCAAAATCTTGTTCCAAGAATTGTTGTCTAGAGCATACCTAAAACTAAACGACAAAGAAAATGCAAAAATGTACTGCGATTTAGCATTGCAAAATGCAAATATGAATGAATTGTTCTATTTGCAAGTCAGATTAAATGACTTAAAAGCAGAGCTTGCTCGAGAAAGTCTCACTTCTCAACCTGACAAATCAAAATACGAATATGCAATGAATATAATAAAACTATACGAAAATACAATAAACACAGCAAGAATGTTGGATTTAAAATCTTACACCAACAAACTAAACAAAGATTTGACTTCTTTTAAAGCTCACTGCCAACTCAACAGAATAATAGAGGACAAATAGATGACACATACAATAAAAACACCACAACACTTGTACAATGATACTCCTCCTACTATTTTAAGAAACAGAGAAGAAAAATTCAGAACTGCAAAAGACAACCCTTTTTGGCTTTGGTTTGCAGAATTTGTTTTCATCAGAATGGCAAAAGCAAGATTTCATTCTTTTATGTACAAAGGAATAGAAAATCTTGAGCAACGTGATAAAACAAAAGCAATTATTTTTTACACAAATCACAACAATTGGTGGGATGGAATTATTGGTTTTCATGTTGCAAGATTCATTATGAAAGGCAGATTGCGTCTAATGATAGAAGAAATGAACAGATTTCCTCTATTTCAATACATAGGTTGTTTTCCTGTTAATAAAAAAACACCGCAAGACGCTATAAAAGCTCTTAGATATGCAGCAACAACGCTAGATAAACCCGACATAAATTTCTGGCTTTTTCCACAAGGTATAATCAGACCTCCACATTATAGACCGGAAGTTTTCCAATCCGGTTTAGCGTATTTGGTGCAAAATGCCGTCAAAAACTATGGCGGAGTGAATATTTGTCCGGTTTCTGTTAATTATACATTTTTAAGACAAGACAGACCCGAAGTAGTGCTTGAATTTGGCAAAGTTCAAACATACTACGAATTTAATGAAGACAGAAAAAGCTTCTGTCACAAATTAGAAAGAGAATTTGAACAATTCTGCGACAACCAGCAATTCCAAATTTCAAAAGGAAATTTTGACGGTTATAGATATTTTTTTATTAAAAAACTCAGCTGGTGGCGAGATATAGAAAGAAGACTCAAAAACATAGGCATGAAAGATAACGACAAACAGTAAAATGTCTTTTGATAATATAAATTTTTCTTGTATAAACAATTTTTTAAATAACAACTCAAAAGGAAATATTGTTCTATCCGGACTTTTGAGTCCTTTTGATTTGTTTTTAATCAGCTATATTAAAAAAACAGGCAAAAAAATCCTCTATGTCACACCCGATGAACAATCTGCACTCAAAAACCAAAAAGACTTGGAAAATCTTCTCAATATAGATTCACAAGTCATTCCGAACCAAGAGATAAGTTTTTATTCTGAATTAGAAAAAAATTACTATATTTATCAAGAACAGATAAACACTTTATTATCAAAGCCGGATGTGGTTTTTGCCCCTGTTAAATCTTTGCTTGAAAAATTTAATAACGAAAATTTCTACAAAAACAACATCGTTGACCTAAAAAAAGGCGACACAGTCGATTATTCAAAAATCACAGCAAAGCTTGTTTTAATGGGCTACAAAAGAGTAACGACAGTATCTGATATTGGAGAATTTGCTCTAAGGGGCGATATTTTGGACATTTATGCCCTAAATTCAAACCCTTATAGAATAGAGTTTTTTGCTGACACAATAGAGGACATCAGACTTTTCAATCCTCAAAGTCAAAAAAGTTTTAAAAACGTAGAACAAGCCCGAATTTTGCCTTTGTACAAATTTATTTTGAATGATAACAACAAACAAAATTTCAAAAATAAAATTTCAAAAATAAAAGACGAAAACGAATTTTCTTCCAAAATAAAAGAAGAATTAATAGAAAAAATCGAAGAAACCGGCTATTTTGAAGGGATTGAGTATTATCAAAATTATTTTTTAGATGAAGATTTTTCGATTTTGGATTTTTTAAATGATTATATTGTGATTTTTAAAGAAAGTACTCAAATCTACTCAAAATACGAATATTATGATGATTTTTTCAATCAAAATTACAAAGACGCTCTCAGTTCAAACTTCAAACTTCCTCTTGAAAAACTAAATCATTTTCCGATTGATTTTTTTAAAGAAAAAATCAAAAAATTCAAAGTTTTTTCAATAGACAATTTTTTAAACGATGATTATGACAAAATCATTGAATTTTCAATGTCTTTGCCTCCAATTTTTTCATCAAACATAAAAGATATCTCAAAATTAATCAAAAAATCATTAAATGAAAACTACAAAATCCACATCTGCACAAATTTTCCTTCACGTTTAAAAGAAATTTTTGATGAAGTAGAAATTTTTTCTGATGACATTATTTACCACCCTGATATTTCTACAGGGGGTGCAATTTCAGAAGACGAAAAAATATCCCAAGACAAAATCCTCATTTTGTCCGATAAAGAGCTGTTTAACAAACATTCTAGAGATATTACAATAAAAAAATACTCTTCAAACAAACAATCTGCAGATTTTATTGATTCAATCAATGATATAAAAATAGGCGAATATGTCGTTCATTCTATCCACGGAATAGGCATCTATAACGGTATAACAAAACAAATTATTGACGATATTCAAAAAGATTACTTAGAAATTCAATTCCAAGGTTCAGACAAACTGTTCATGCCGGCTGAACAAATAAATCTTCTTTGTCGTTATCGAGGTTCAAACACTGCACCAAAATTGTCCAAAATGGGCGGAACTTCTTGGGAAAATATTAAAGCAAAAGCAAAAAAAGAAGTTGAACTCGTTGCGTATGATTTATTGGATTTGTATGCAAAAAGAAAAATTGCACAAGGAATAGAATTTTTGCCGGATACTCCTTGGCAAAATGAAATGGAAGACAATTTCGAATACACTGAAACAATAGACCAAATGAAAGCAATAAATGATGTCAAAGCCGACATGGAACAATCAAAACCAATGGATAGACTCGTTTGTGCTGATGTTGGTTTCGGAAAAACAGAAATCGCCCTAAGGGCTATATTCAAAGCAATTATGAGCGGATATCAGGCAGCTTTTATTGCCCCGACCACGATTCTTACTATGCAACATTTTGAAACATTAAAAGAAAGATTTGAGCCTTTTAATGTGGAAATCGGGTTGCTGAACAGATTTTGCAGCAAAAAAGAACAAAAACAACTTATAGAAAAAATCAACAATGGCACATTGGATATCGTCGTTGCAACGCATAGATTGTTATCAGAAGACATAAAATTCAAAAAATTGGGGCTTTTGGTTATCGACGAAGAACACAAATTTGGCGTTCGTCACAAAGAAAAACTAAAAAAATTCAAAGAAAATATTGATGTTTTATCTCTCAGTGCAACACCAATCCCCAGAACGCTAAATATGGCACTGTCCGGAATAAAAGACTTGTCTGTTATTAATACGCCGCCCAAAAACAGATTGCCAATCAAAACTTATGTCGGAGAATTTTCAAAAACATACGTAAAAAATGCAATCAACCAAGAACTCCAACGTGACGGGCAGGTTTTTTATTTGTATAACAGGGTAGAAACAATAAATCGCTTCAAACAAACTCTGGAAGAAATAGTCCCAAATGCCAGAATCATGACTGCCCATGGACAAATGCATGAAAAAGAATTGGAAGAAGTTATATGCAAATTTTTAAACAAAGAATTTGATGTTCTTTTGTCTACAACAATAATAGAATCAGGGCTTGATATTCCAAATGCCAATACAATAATAATCCATGATGCGGACAAATTTGGTCTTGCACAATTGTATCAATTGAGAGGCAGAGTAGGAAGAAGCGATAGACAAGCATATTGTTTTTGTTTTTATAAAAAATCAAAAGAATTAAATGAACAAGCAAGAAAAAGGCTTGAAAGTATAAAAGACTTTACAAATCTAGGCAGCGGATACCAAATCGCTCTTCGGGATATAGAAATAAGAGGAGTCGGGAATATACTCGGAACTTCTCAACATGGACAAATGGTGGCAGTAGGCTTTGATACTTATTGTAATTTGCTTAAAGAATGTATAGAAGATATCAAACACAAGCAAAACAAAAACCCATACGATACTGCATACAAAATCAAAAAAGAACCTACTATAGTCGATATAAAAATAAGTGCCTACATTCCTGATGATTGGGCACAAACGTATGAACAAAAGATTTTAGAATACAAAAGATTGTCAGACGCTTCTACCTTGTCAGAATTGGAAAATATGGAATTGAATTTCAAAGACAGATTTTCAAAAATTCCTGAATGTGTGGAAAATTTGATTAAATTGATTAAGTTAAGAATCATTGCAACAAGCGCAGGAATTATTTCTATCCGCCAAAATGGTGACCAAATAAGGATAAACACACCTTACAATATGCAAGAATGGTTTATTTTGAAATCCAAAATGAACAAAAAAACCGCACAGTTTTTCACTTTTTCACAACCACCAAAAAATCAAGCAAAAACAAAAGGTATTCTTCTTATGAACAAAAATGAAGACGATTTTGATGAAATATTTAACAAAATGGCAAATTTGTTTTATGATATTACTGAGATAATAATGAATTTTAATCAAAACACTAGATAACAGGAGGAAAAATGAAGTTTACAAAATTGGCAGCAACCCTATTATGCTCAGTTGCATTATTATGCGGTTGCACAAAAAATACCGATGTAGTATTAAAAGTAAACGATGCACAAATCACCAGAGGTGAATTTTATGGTGATTTTGAAAAATTGAAAGATGTACAACTCAAACAACTAAAATCGAGCTCGCCTGAAGAAAAGAACTTCATAGCCCTAAGCCTAAAAGAAAGATACACAAACGATACAATCGTAAGAACTCTTTTAAAAGGTGAATTTGAAAAAAGAAAAATAGAAGCAACAGAAGAAGAAATTGCTGCAAAACAAAAAGACATAATTCAAAAAATAGGTTCTGAAGAAGAATTCAAAAAAATTCTAAAAGAAAACAATATTACAAAAGAACGTTTGCATAGCGACCTTGCAAACGAAGTAAAAATCGACAAATTAGCTCAACAACTAGCTCCAAAAACAATTTCTGATAAAGATGTACAAGCTTTCTACAATCAAAACAAAGAACAATTTAAAACACCGGAAACTGTTCATGCTTATCACATTTTGTTCAACACAAACCCTGAAGAAATAAAAAGAGCAATCGTTGACGCTGATAAAGAAGCAAAACTGTCTAATGCTGAAATAGAAGCAAAAGTCAAAGCTGAAGTAGCTTCTCAAGAAAAATTGTTTAACGAAGTTTATGCAAAAGTACAAAAAAATCCAAAATCATTTGAATCTTTAGCAAAACAATACTCAAAAGACCCCGGAACAAAAGACAAAGGTGGAGATTTGGGTTATATTCAAAGAGCTGACCTTGTAAAAGAATTTGGCGACGTTGCTTTTTCACAAAAAGTTGGCACAATTTCAAAAACAAAATCCCCATTCGGCGAACATATTATTTATGTTACAGACAAAAAACAAGCCGGCGTTCAACCATTGGCAAATATTAAAGAAAATTTGAAAGAATATTTAGAACAAAATTCTAAAACAGCAGCTTTAAGAAATCTTGTTGAAAACTTGCAAAAAAGTGCAAAAATTGAATACGTTGATGAAAGCATAAAACCTGAATCAATAAAAAAAGATTTAGAAGAAGCACAGCAAAAATTCATTGAAGCACAAAGAAAAAAAACAATTCCTGAATCTAAAATGAAAACTTTGTACGAAATGAAAGAAAAGCAAAAACAGGAAGAAAAGAAATAAAAACCGAAAAACCGCCCTATTTAGGCGGTTTTTTAATCACAAAGGAAAAAATATGGGACAAATAATCACTAAAGAAGAATTAAAAAAAGTAATAGAAAACCTAAAAAAACAAAATAAAAAAACAGTATTTACAAACGGATGTTTCGACATTTTGCACATTGGACACACAAGATATCTAAAAGCCTCTAAAAACTGTGGCGATGTTCTTGTTGTGGGGCTAAATTCTGATACTTCAGTAAAAAAAATAAAAGGCGAATCTCGACCCATTAATTCCCAAAACGATAGAGCAGAAATACTTTCTGAACTGAATTTTGTTGATTATGTAGTTATTTTTGATGAAACATCGCCTTCTGATTTGATTGATTTTATAAAACCTGATATCTATACAAAAGGTGCAGACTATACAATAGAAACACTTCCGGAAGCTCCTGTTGTCAAAAAAAACAACATAGAAGTTCATTTTATAAAATTTGTTGAAGGAAAATCAACAACATCGGTCATTGAAAAAATAAGCAAATAGTTTCAAAAACTAAAATCAACTATATTGACCATGATTTTTATTTTTAGTTTATAATATATTGTAGTAATAATTTATAATGAGAGGTGCCATGACAAATACGGTTAAAATTGATGACAAAAACATTGCAACAATAGAAATGACAATAGATTCAGCTATTGCAAAAAATTTATACGATAATACACTTAGAGCTTATGGAGCAAATATCAACATTGCAGGCTTCAGAAAAGGAAAAGCACCTGCTAACATAGTTGAAAAATATGTTGGTGCTGATAGAATCAAAGGTGAAGTTATTGATAGAATTTTTCCATCTGAATTTCAAAAAACTGTTCAAGAAAACAAATTAAACATTGCATTTCGTCCTGCAATCGAAGAAGTTGATTTTGAAATTGGAAAAGATTTGAAAATCAAAGCAACTGTAGAATTAAAACCGGAAGTCAAACTCGGCGACATAAAAGATGTTGAAGTAGAATATACTGAATTTAAAAACCCTGAAAATGCTCTTGATGAAGAATTGAACCAAACACAAAGACGTTTTTCAACTTTAGAAACAGTAGATAGAGAATCAACAAAAGAAGATACCGTCGTGTTTGATTTTGAAGGATTTGTTGGCGATGAAAAAATTGAACATGGAGATGCTAAAAATTATACTTTAGATCTTGCTAATTCAAACTTCATCCCCGGTTTTGCAGAAGGTTTAGTTGGACACAAAGCAGGAGAAGAATTTACAATCAATGTAAAATTCCCTGAAGAATACCACGAAGACAAACTTAAAGGAGCAGATGCTCAATTCAAAATTAAATTGCACGAAGTAAAAACAAGAAAACTTCCTGAAATAAATGACGAATTGGCTAAAAAAGCAGGAAAAGACACTCTTGAAGCTCTAAAAGAAGATATCAAAAAATACTTAGAAGCTGTTGAAACAAACAAAAACAATGCAACAAAATCAGAAGCAATCTTCAACAAAATCTACGAAACATCTGAAGTAAAAGTTCAAGACACAATGCTTGATAGAGAATATGAAGCAATTGTTGATGAAGCAAAAATGCAAGCTCAACAACAAAACGCAGATTATGACAAACTCGTTGAAGCAGAAGGTAAAGACAATGTTGAAAAACGCTTCAGAGAAGAAGCTGAAAAAAGAATCAAAAATTCTTTAATTGTTGAAAAAATAGCATCAGTTGCTGACCTTAAAATCGAACAAAAAGACATTATGGACCATGTTAATCAAATGGCTGCAATGTATGGCATGGCTGCTGCACAATTGTTCGAAGAATTGAGAAAAAATCCAAATTCATTTGCTGCTATTTCTCAACAAATCACAGCAAACAAAGTAAATCAATACTTGCTCGATAACAACAAATTCACAGCAAAAGTTTAATTAATTAGCCACTCTGGTTAATGCTATCAGAGTGGCTTTAACAAAAAAATAAGTTAAAATATAAAAGTGAAAGGATAAATTAGATGAGTTTCGTACCTGTAGTTATAGAACAGTCATCACGTGGAGAGCGTTCTTTTGATATATTTTCAAGATTATTGAGAGAAAGAATAATATTCTTGGGTACTCCTATTGATGATATGGTTGCAAATTTAATTGTTGCTCAAATGCTGCTTTTAGATTCAGAAAACCCTGAAAAAGATATTATGTTGTACATAAATTCCCCTGGTGGTTCTGTAACAGCAGGCTTTGCGATTTATGACACTATGCAGCACATTAGAGCTGATGTTTCAACAATCTGCCTAGGCCAAGCAGCCTCTATGGGTGCATTCTTGTTGTCATCAGGTGCAAAAGGCAAACGTCTTGCACTGCCTCATTCCAGAGTTCTTATTCACCAACCATTAGGCGGTGCTCAAGGACAAGCAACTGATATCGAAATCCAAGCTAATGAAATTCTTAGAATTAAAAAATCTTTAAATTCAATTTTAGCTTCTAACACAGGACAACCATTGAAAAAAATCGAAAAAGACACAGACCGTGATTATATCATGACAGCACAAGAAGCTGTTGAATACGGAATGATAGACAAAGTAATCACACTAGAAGATAACAAATAATTTTAAAAAGGATATATATCATGTCTAAAACCACTGATCCAAATTTAAAATGTTCATTTTGCGGAAAAACACAAGACCAAGTTAAAAAACTAATCGCAGGTCCTGATGTTTGTATTTGTGATGAGTGCATTGAATTGTGTAATGAAATTCTTGATGAAGAATTGTTCAACATAAAACAAGAAGAAAAAGAACAAACGGAAGAAATTACAAAAGAATCTATTCCAAAACCACAAGAAATAAAAGAATACCTAGACCAACATATAGTAGGTCAAGATGATGCCAAAAAAGTGCTTGCAGTCGCTGTATACAACCACTACAAACGTCTTGCACACAATTTGACTAATCAAGATTCTGATATAGAAATACAAAAAAGCAACATTTTGCTTGTTGGACCGACAGGTTCAGGCAAGACTCTACTTGCTCAAACATTGGCAAAAATGCTTAATGTACCTTTTGCTGTTGCTGATGCTACAACATTAACTGAAGCAGGATATGTTGGTGATGATGTTGAAAATATTTTGTTAAGATTGTACCAAAGTGCAGATTATGACGCCAAAAAAGCAGAACGTGGCATAATCTACATTGATGAAATTGACAAAATTGCTCGCAAATCAGAAAACCCATCTATCACTCGTGATGTATCAGGAGAAGGTGTTCAACAAGCACTCTTAAAAATGATAGAAGGTACTGTTGCAAACGTTCCTCCTCAAGGCGGAAGAAAGCACCCGCACCAAGAATTTATACAAATAAACACAAATAATATCTTGTTTATTGTAGGTGGTGCTTTTGTAGGACTTGAAAAAATCGTCGAAAGACGTGCAGGAACAAATTCTTCTGTTGGTTTTGGCACAGCTTCACTTTCTGCAGAAGAAAAAGAAAGAGAAAGCCAAAAAATATTGAAAAAACTTCAACCCGATGATCTTTTAAAATTTGGTTTGATACCTGAATTTATTGGTAGAATACCTATTTATACAGTATTAGACCCATTGGATGAAACAACTTTGAAAATGATTTTGACAAAACCAAAAAATGCCATTACAAAACAATATGCTTGTTTAATGGATATGGATGGAGTCGAACTCAAATTTGAAGACGAAGCTATAGAATTAATCGCAAAAGAAGCTCTAAAAAGAAAAACAGGTGCGAGAGCATTGCGTTCAATTGTAGAAGAAATCATGCTCGATGTTATGTATGAAATTCCTTCAAAAGAAGACATAAAAGAATTTACAATAACGAAAGAGATGGTCGAAAAAAAGCAGCTTCAACAAACGGCAGAGATAGTTCAACTGCCGACAAAAAATAGAGAAGAAATAGCTTAAAATATATAAAAAATAAAAAAGACCCTTAATTTAAGGGTCTTTTTGTTGCATTTATGCTTTTGTCAATTGTTTTTGAAAATTTTCCATATTCATTTTTTTAATTGTAGAATTGCTTGGATTTATAGCAGTTTTATTAATTGTAGGATTTGTTAGTTTTGATTTTTTATTCTTCAATATTTTGCGTCCGATTACAAAAGCGATTGTACCTATTCCCGCTATTGCGGCTGCTATACCTAGAGTTTTTGCAAGCGTTTTTGGATTAAAGGTAGAATTTTTTGAAACACTGCCTTTCAAATTTTCCAAAGCATCGCAGCTTCTTTCAAATCCCTCTGCTTCTTTGTTTGCAGAAGTCAATCCCCAAACATTTTTTCTATAACAATCGAGAGCACTCATACCATTGTTGTATTTGGCATTGTTGTGCCATTCAATTTCTGCATTTTTTGCATTCATCATCATTCGTTTGTAGCCTTCTTTGTCATTTGTGTACAAATCAGCTGCTTTTTTTATGCATTCTGCATTTTCAGAACCCAAAATTCTCACTCTTTCTTTATCAAGAGCAGCCCCTGTAAGGTTTTTGTCTAGTCCTAGAGTTTCAGGATTTGATAAAAACGCATGATGAGTCAAAAAACCGTTTTGGTTTGTAACTTCTTTACTGTCTACTGCAAGTGCATTGATGAAATTTGGAGAACCGCCTGTATTGTTTGAGATTACCGGCGTTCCACCGGCAAAAGATTCCAAAGGCGTAATTCCACAAGGTTCAAAACGGCTGGTTATATTTGTAAAATCAGCACATGCGACAGTTCTGTTTGAGAAACGACCGTTCAAGTAACAGATGTTGTCTTTGTATATTCCATCGTCCAATTCTTGAATTTGTTTCATTCTGTCTTTTATCATTAGCCAATCGGGTTCAGTCGATTCCATAATGCCTTTTGCTCTTGCTTCTTCAGAAATTTTCCAAGGGTCAGCACCGATAACAAATTTTGTATGCAATTTTTGTTCTTGAGGCACGCTTTCGTCTTTTAAATATTGCAAAAAGCCTTCAATCGTTGTTGGAAAACCTTTTTGGCTATCTGACCTGCCCCAGCTGATAAAGAGCATATCACCTTCTTTGTATGGAGAAATATTTCCCAAAACCGAAGCCCCATTTCTTATGTCGTTTTGGCTAAACAAAATTTCTTTTGCTTCATTTTCCGGTTTTGCAAGCACAGAAGACAATGAATTTATAAACCATTCTTTGTTACTTTGTTTCAAATTAAAAAACGCATCTTTGTTTTGTACTACAGTAGAATCAAAAGGCGTAAAACCTTTCATATCAAAACCTGTACCACACCCGATTTTGCCTACTTTATCCAGCCCCAAACTCACCGCAGAAGAACCGTTTACGATATCTGTTGTCGGAATAGAAGCAAGGTCACGAGTAATACCAAGAGAGACTTCTTTCGTGTTAGGGTTTTTCATTTCACGTGCATAGTGTTTTGAAACAGTACCTGCAGTTGTATTGTATGGATTGTGCTTTACGCCTGCAATAGGTATTTCACACATATTGTATTGACCATTTTCATCAAGAAAATCTCCAAAAATAGGTTTAAATATTTGATTTAATCTATTTAATTCTTCTTTGGTTAATATTTCTTCAGGGCTGAATTTTCCGGAGCCGTTGTTTCTTTCTTTGGTCATTTTTTGTGCCATTTTTTGCACAAATTTATAATCGGCAGGGTTTTTCTTCAATTCATTTAAATCATTTTCAGAACCGACTATTTGCATAAAATCAATAGGTGAGCAATAATGTCCTTGATAATCAGGCCCCAAATTGTGATATGTCGCATGGGTTCTAATACCCCTCCAATACTCATTTCCACGAGAAGACAATTCGTCAACTTCCATCATAAAAGGAAAAGCTTGTCTATCATGGAGCCAGTAGTTTCCGGGGTTGTAATTTTTAAATTCTTCTGTATTCATTTTTGGAATAGCATCTGCCGTCGCTCTGGTGAATCTTGTATATAGAGCGTCTGTGTGCAATTTTCCACAATATGCACCTTCTGAATTGTATGCAGCACCAAATTTTGCAATTTCTGGCGTATGAACAATATATACAGGAGGATTTCCTTTTTGTCCGACTTCTGTGCCTTTGACTTTAAAAATATGATAAGGCGAAGAAGTTTGCGAAGTCATATCTTCATTTATTGTTTTTACAGCACCTTTTAAGCTCGTAGGCTCAATTTCTGCAATTTGTTTGTTTAATGGTGCAGATTTGTTGAGTCTTTGTTGAATGATAAATGTTTCATTTTCTTTTAGCTGGTATTCAGGATTTACTGATTTAAAACCTACTCTTTCCCCCAAATCCTCTAATTTTGCCCCTTTTGCAATTTCTTCCCGAACAGAAGGCTCAGCCACCATTACTCGAACGCCGCCTGTATCGTTTTCGCCGGAATAATAAGGAACAAATGTTCTTACATCCAATTTTCCTTCGTCAGAAAAAGCAACCGCCGCTTCGCCTGCAACGTTTCCGAGGCCACCTTTTTTGTATATACTGTTTAAAATTCCTTGATACTCTGGAGCAATAGATGCAACTTGTGCAACATTTTTGTCTGTTCTAGCTCCAAAAGATAACAATATCGGGACATTTTGAGGTCTTTTAAAACTTAAATCACAAACGGGTGCAACTTGCTTCTTCGCTAAAGGCACAACCTTGTTATTGCCATAGTATGCGTGACTAACACCATAAAGAGCAGAAATTCTCATACGGGACCTCCCTTCAATATTTAATTTTTACAACACAATCTTGATTATCTTTATAATTCTAATATGGTGAATCTAATATGTAAACACTCCTAAATATTAATTTTTGTTATTATCGGGCAATTTTTTTTCTAAAAAAAACTTTATTAATTTATAGGGGACAATCATGGCAGATTCTATTAATTCAAATCAATCATCATTTGCAAGCGATTTAAAAAATTCGCTTTTATGCACTGCTGTTTTTACTGCACCCGGGGCAATTGGTTCTGTTATCAGAAACAAAGGTATTAGAAACACTGTTTCTTCTCTTGAATTGGAAAATTTCAAAAAATTAAATTTATCTTTAAAAAATACCAATATGGATGTGTTCACAAGAAGTGTAAAACTAGGTGAACAATATGACATAATGAAAAATGCTTCAAAAGAAGCCGCCAGCAAAGCAAAAGAACTGGCAAAAATGGAAAAGAAATTGACAAAAGCGTCTGCAAAAAACAGTTCAAAGCTTATAGGAGAACATGCTGAATTATTAAACCAATCTAAAGTAGCCCAACAAAATCTAAGCACTGTAGAAGATGCTGTAAAAAACGGAAAACTTCTTACAAAAGAAGGAGGAGAAATAGTATCTGCTGCAGTTAGCAGCACAAAAAGTTCTTTTGGAAAAACCGCAAAAACTTTATTTAAGTCAGAATTAAAAAACAAAATAGTTTTAGGCATAACTGTTGTTGCAGCAGTACCAAGAATAATAGAAGAAGTTATACCAACGTTTAAAGAAAAAGGAATGGTCGAAGGTATGAAAGCAGCCGGAAAAGTTGCTTTTAGAACAGCAGCAGATTTTGTTTCTAATGCCGGATTTTCAGCAGTCGGCCGTACTATTGGTGCTGCTTTAGGTAGCGTTGTTCCAGGTATAGGTAATGCAATAGGCGGTTTGGTCGGAGATGCAATTGGCAGTTGTATTTCTATGCGTTTAACAAGCAAAATCTTTGACAAAAATAAATCCACAGATACAGCCCAAGATAAAAAAACAACTCAACAAACAGCCCCCGTTAATACGCAGAATATGGCTTATTCCAGACAAAAAGTCTGGAGTGATGACCCGAATTTGAATAGAAAAATTAACAAAGCTTTGAGCGTGTAGCTTTTTTTAAAATACTTTTTTTTGTTGATGAAAATTTTTCTTGTATTAAATATACTTTTTTAAAAAGGGAATTTTATGTCAAGAAAAAAAACAGGTTTTACAATAGCTGAAATAACGATTGCACTTAGTGTTATCGGGATTTTCATGGTGATATTTATTGTAGCGTTAGGAAAAGACAAAACAAGAGAAGAACTAGTCAACAAAACAACGACTATGTCGCTTTTTGCAAATTTTGACGAAGTTTATGAAGGCATTCTTAATTACAAATGCAATCGCAAATATTCTATACATTATTTAGAAGACATAAATAATGACAAAAAATCAGACTCAAAAGACATAGCCGAATATTTAGCAAGTGCCTACACAGGTGCAATTGCATCAAGTTGCGATGAACTTAAAAAACCGAGTGACTTTAAACTCTTGAAAGATACAACTTGTATGGATTTAGCACCAAACGCTTTTATTGCTATTTCTTTAGATAAAACTTGTAAAACAAGTCTTACCTACAATGAATACATGGGTCAAACAAACAAAAGTATAAATAATGCGTGCGGTTATATAGCCTATTCGATAAAAAATTCTAAAGGCACTTTGGGACAAGATTTCTTCGTTTACCCGTTTACAAAAAGAACTCATACAAAAAGAACCATAAACAAAAACTAGTCGTCTAATGTCTTTAAATAGAACAATTCCATATTTATGTCATTGTCTTTTGAAGTAAGTTTGCTTAGTTTTACTGTACCTAAAGAGCAAAAATCGAAGCATTTAATCAATTGTCTATCGAATTTTAGCTGAATATATTTTGAAACAATAACTTTGTTTAGGTAATTCAGTTGATTTATTCTCAACAAAATCGCACAAGCCTGTTTTGGTGTAGCTTTTGGACTAGACCAAAATGAAACCTTGAGGGCGGTTTTGATTTTTTGTTTTTCGCTAATTTGAGAAATAATTTTGTTTAATTTTACAATATCTCTAACAAACAAATTAAACAAAGAAACATTGTTACAAATAAAAAATACCTTATCCGAAACCGCATAATTTACTGTACCATATTTTTCTTTCAACTTTTCAACAAGAATTTTTGTGTAGCTGTGTTTTATTATTTGTTGGGTTTCTTCATCTATTTCTTCGTCATTCAAATACTTTAGCTCAAAAGTCAATAATCCATAAAACGCCGTTATTTCAGCTTCTTCATCAATTTGGGCTGCTTTTTGTTTTTTTTCTTTAGTTGATTCTTCTTTTTTTTCTTTTTCTTTTGTTTTTTTATCTTTTTTCTGTTTTACTTTTTTGGGTTTTGGATTTGTTGTTTTATTGAAATTGAAATCTGAAGTATTGATTTGTATTTTGTCACCAAATTTGAACACAATACCCCACGCTGCAATAAACATCAAAGCAATATAAGGATATCCCATCAAGACATCTTGTCCCATTATATCAGATGAAATTTCAAACATAGAATTAAAAATATTAGGCAAAAGACCAAAAATTTTGTCTAAAGAACGGAACAATTCTTCATTGAACAGCTGCACTACCCACACAAGCAAATACATAGCCGCAATAGTAGGTAAGACAAATTTTGCCAAATCTATTATTTTTGATATTAAAAAATTCAATTTTCCTCACACAACAAAATATTATCTATAAGTCTGGTATTTGTTTCAGGCGTTCTTGCTGCAACCAAAACAAGGGTATCTTTGTTGATTTCTTCTTGAAATTCAAATGTATTTTTGTCAACAAATTCTACATATTCAACGTCTAATTCTTCCATTAATTTTAGAGAATTGTCGATTATTGCTCTTTTTGTTGCAGTGCCTTCTTTGAATAGTTTTTGGGCTTCAAACAAAGACTTTGAAATATTTAGAGCAATTTTTCTTTCGTTTTCTGTTAAATAACGATTTCTGCTGGACAGTGCAAGATTGTCCTTTTCTCTCACAATAGGACAAGGAACTATTTCTATATCAAAATTCAAATCTTTTACCATTTTTTTGATAATAAAAAGTTGTTGATGGTCTTTTTGTCCAAAGTAAGCCTTTGTTGCTTTTGTCAAATTGAACAATTTTGCAACTACTGTACAAACTCCATCAAAATGTCCGGGGCGTGATTTTCCGCACAATTTGTCAACAGCAGCATAAGGAGGACAAATCAAAGTCAAATTGTTTTTATCTCCGTCATACATTACATCAGGCGTTGGTGCAAAAACGATTTTAACACCTGCATTTCTGCACAACTCACAGTCAGATTCAAATGTTCGTGGATATTTGTCCAAATCTTCATTTTGGCCGAATTGAATAGGATTGACAAATATCGAAACAACAGCATTGTCATTTTCTTTTACTGCTCTATCGATTAGCGATTTGTGACCGTTATGCAAAGCTCCCATTGTAGGAACCAGTCCTGTTGAACCTTTTAGATTTTTGATTTCTTTTTTCAAATCTTCTATGTTATTTATAATTTTCAAGTTTCTCTATCTCCTCGATATCTAATGTGAACGACTCTTTTATTGATGGAAAAGCACCTGATTCTACGTCAGTGCAATATGCTTTTACTACATTAAATATTATATCCTTTAAAGAAGAATATTGGCGAGCAAATTTTGGTTTAAATCTATCATACTTTCCGAGCAAATCGTCAGAAACCAGAACTTGTCCATCGCAGAACCTTCCGCCACCTATTCCGATTGTTGGAACTCTTAGTCTTTGCGAAATAAATTGTCCTGCTTGCAAAGGCACCAACTCCAACACTATTGCAAAACAACCCGCACTTTGCAGACGAAGTGCATCTTTTAAAATATCGATTGTTCTATCTGCATCTTTGCCTTGAATTTTGTGGCCGCCAATTGTATTTATGCTCAATGGAGTAAAGCCCAAATGCCCTACAACAGGAATACCGTTTTGTGTTAGATGTTTTATATTTTCTATGATAAAATCGGAACTTCCTTCGAGTTTTACCGCGTTTGCACCTGCTTTTATAAATTCGCAGGCATTTTTCATTGTTGTTACTTTGTCTAATTGAAAACTCATAAACGGCATATCAGCGATAACAAGAGCATTTTCAACCCCTCGAGAAACAGCACGAGTAAAGATTAACATCTCTTCCATTCCGACATCTGTTGTATTATCCAGACCGAGAGCAACTTGTGCTAAAGAATCACCAACCAAAATCATATCAACGCCCGCTTGGTCAATGTATTTTGCGGTAGAATAATCATAGGCTGTCAAAACCGTAATTTTTTTGCCTTCTTTTTTGTAATTTTGTATTTTTTGAATACTTTTTCTCATCTACCCTAAATAATTTATTCTACCCGCTTTTAAAAAATAATTATTTTCTTTTTAATGTCCTTTTATACCAAAAATACAAAGCTTTCGCCACTTTCTGGCAGCTATGTCTAACAAGACCATCTTTTGAATCTTCAAGCAAATTCTTTTGGACTACTTCTACACCCAATCTTCTCAATTCTGTAATATCTATTTCGACAGGGAAAGAGCCTGCTTGTTCATATTTTTCAGCCAAATTTCGAGGCAGCGAATTGTTCACCAAAACCGCATCGAAAAAGTTTTTGTTAGAATCGTCGATATCGTCCAAATGTGCATGGTCAAAAATTGTTTTCACATGGTCAGAAGCAGAATAGTTGTCTGTTTCGCCAACTTGGGTCATTACGTTGCATACGTAGATTTTTTTGGCTTTTGAATTCCAAACCGCACGAGTAATATCTTTTACAAGAAAGTTTGAAATAACAGAAGTATAAAGACTTCCAGGCCCCATAATAATCAAATCTGCATCATGAATAGCATCCAATGCTTCTGGAATAGCACGACAAAACTCAGGTTCGCATCCCAAACGCATGATTTTTTTGCCAGCTTCCGGAATATTGCTTTCGCCTTTAACAATAGAATCATCTTCCATTTTTGCATAAAGTTTCATATCATCACAAGTAGCAGGCAAAACTCTGCCTCTAATCAAAAGAACTTTTGAAGATTCTTTTATTGCAGAAACCATATCGCCGCATATTGCAGTCATTGCTGTAATGAATAAATTTCCGAAACTATGTCCGATAAGCCCTTGTCCTGTTTTGAAACGATATTGGAACAATTTCGTTACAATATCATCATCATCAGCCAAAGCCGCAATACAGTTTCTGATATCTCCCGGAGGCAAAACTCCCATTTGTTCACGAAGTCTTCCTGATGAACCTCCATCGTCACCAACGGTCACTATTGCTGTTATGTTGTTTGTTATTTTTTTAATACCTTTTAACAACATAGACAATCCTGTGCCACCGCCTATTGCAACGATTTTTGGACCTCTGTCGAGTTTCATTTTTCTGTATAATAATTCACCTATTGAATCTTTTTTACGTTTTGCTTCGATATCAGAATCATCAATCATAGAAAGATTGGTTTTTTTCCAAGCAAGCACAAACAACACTGCACCCACCACTATCAAAACGACGCCAACAGGCTCAGGAGGGACAATTTTGTATAGTTCTTTTGCTTGTTGAATAATGTATTCTAAAGGTGCAAGTCTAAACACAAATGTCAACCCCAAAGCAGCCAATACAGAAGCTATGACGCTCAGTGCAAACCAGCGTTTTACCTTTAGTCCAGGGAGTAAAATTATTACATCTTTTGGTAATTTAACTTTTTTATCAAAAATTTTCATTGTGTCCTCTATAAATTAAATTTGCTCACATACTCGGTTGTAATTCACCGGAGTAGGTTTTATTATATCGTAAGCTCGTTTTATATCATCAGGGTTTCTGAAGTGGATTGTATCGAATTTTATATTTTGTTCGTTTTCTTGCTCTCTAATTTGTCGAATAGAAGAAGTTCCATCAAATTCAAATTCCAATGCAGCTTTTAGCCCGTTTTGTATAGCAAGTTCTTTTGTTTGTTGGTTTTGAACAAACAAATTCAACCAAGGTGAAACTTTTTTTATTGCATTTATTACAGTTAAAGCTACTTCGGGTTCTTCTGATATTGCTGTTTTCAATGCACCATGACATCTTACGTGTTCAATTTCTAAATCAAAAGTTTTTGCATAAGCAATAATTGCCCCTACTTGGTAGATAACAACAGCTTCTAGTTCTTCTTTTGACAATTCCATTTTTCTTTTGCCAAAACCTGCAATATCCGGATAGCCTATATGAGCCCCCAAAGCTATATTGTGTTCTTTTGCATAAAGAAATGCTTCTCTAATTTTTACAGGATCACCCGAGTGAAATCCTGCAGAAATATTGATTGAACTTGCATATTTTGCAATTTCAAATTCTATTTGATTATTATAAATGCCAAAACTCTGTGCTACATCGCAATTAAAATCGTACAATTTTATCTCCAAAATATAACTAGTTACAAAAATTATACAATATAATATAGAAAAAAGTTAAATTATTAACATTTTTGAAGCACGACAAAACATCGTTTGGGACAATTTTTGTAGTATAATTTTGCTATGGAATATACAAAACCTTTAGCAAAATTAATCGAATGTTTTCAAAAATTGCCCTCAATAGGACCAAAAACTGCAACCAGACTGGCTTTGCATATAATAAAAATGCCCGAGAGCGAAGTAGTGCATTTTGCAGATTCTTTAATAGAAGCTAAAACCAAAATTCATTATTGCGAAAACTGTTTCAATATGTCAGTTTCTTCTCCTTGTGAAATTTGTTCAGACAAATCAAGAAAACAAGAAATAATCTGTGTCGTTGCAGAAACAAAAGACCTTATGGCAATAGAAAAAACAAACGAATACAATGGTTTGTATCATGTTTTGCAAGGGTTGATTTCACCTATGGACGGTATCGGACCTGATGATATCAGAATAAAAGAACTATTATTTAGAATTACAAACAATAATATAAAAGAAGTTATACTCGCCCTAAACCCTTCTGTAGAAGGCGAAGCCACGAGTTTGTATTTAAATAAATTAATAAAACCTTTTAATATAAAAATCACAAGAATAGCATTCGGGCTTCCAATGGGTTCTGAATTGGAATATGTTGACGAAATGACGCTCACAAGAGCAATTGAAGGTAGAGTAGAATTGTAAAAAATGGGGCAGACGCCCCATTAATATTAGTCAATTTTTAGTTTTTTAACTTCTTCTTTTTTATCTTCTTCCATTTTTGGAAGAGAAATTCTCAATATACCATCTTTAAATTCGCTTTTTGCTTCATCAGTATTTATTTTATGTTCCAATGGAATTTGTCTAAAAAATTTACCATATCTAAATTCAGAAGTCTTTACTTCTTCGGCTTCTTCGCATTTTTCACATTTTGACTCAGCCTTTATTGTGATATGGTTTTCATCTAGTTCAACATCAATATCTTCTTTGTTTACACTGGGCAATTCTACTTTAATTTTGTACATGTTTGATTTTTCTTTGATTTCAACTGCAGGACGAAATGTTTGAAAAAAATTGTTGGCTGTCCTATCCAAATACTCCATATCACCAAAAGTATCTTTCAAAAAACGGTTCAAATCTTCATGGATATTTTCAAAAAAATATGACGGTTCACGTTTTATTACACTAAATCTCATTGTTTTCTCCTTTTTTTTTGTAACAATAGAATTTTGCGACAAATTTTGATTTTTTTTATTGGACAACTAACTAAAAAAAATTAACAATGTTCTATTTTTATGCTTAAATATATGATTATGAAACATTTGACCTTAGATGATATAAAAATCGAAAAACCTGATTTTTCAATTGAAAAAGCACCAAAAGGGCAGGTGATAATAAATTGGCTTATTGATTGGGTAAAACATTCGCTAGAATGCGGTATTGCAGATATTGGAGATTTTATTCCTTCCAAAAAAGATTTGGCAACATTTTTGGGGGTTTCCAGTGCAACTATGCAAAACTCAATCAGAGAAGCTAAAAACCTCGGATATTTTCAGTCAAAACAGTCTTTGGGGACTTGTATTGCAGATTTTTATTCAAAAGAAATAAAGTTAACAGACGAACTTTGTCATTCAACAATTACAGAATGTAAAATAAAAAAATTGGTTTTAGATGGAAAATATGAATTAAACAAACCAATCCTGAGCATTGCAGAAATTGCCTCTATGACCAATATTTCGCAAAATACGATTCGTTTTGCATTGTCAAATTTAGCTCGCCAAGGCTATCTTGAAAAAATCCACATAAAAGGTAACAAGTACAACTGGATTTATAAAAAAGAATTTGTCTTAACAGACGAAGAAAAAATAAATGGCATTGATGATGAGGATTTTACCCTGACGCATCAATTAGTTGAAAAAATTAGAAAATACATAGAAAAAACTTACAAAACCGGAGACAAAATCCTCCCCAATAAAGCTTTTTCAAACATGTTCGATGTCAGCATAAAAACCGTTAACGACGCAATGAAGATTTTGAACACCAGAAAAATCATTCTAGCTAGACGTGGAAGATACGGCACGATATATTTAGGCAAAAATCAACAATCAAAAACTTCTTTCATTAGTCAAGAAAGAAAAAGAACGCCTATCACAACAAATTATAGCTATTCTTGGCAAAAAACTTTAGAACATTTAAAAAAATACATAAAAGAAAACTATGAATCAGGCGACAAAATCGCACCAATAAGAGAGCTTGCAACAATTTTAAACGTTAGCCCAAACACAATAAGACGAGCATTGGCTGATATGTTTAAAGATGGATATTTATTGTCAAAAAGAGGAAAACAAGGCGGAATATTTATCGTTGACATGCCTGAAATTGAAGAAAATTACAAATGGATTGCAATAAATCCGGATGTTGTAAAATTTTAAAAAAATTGATTTTAAAAAAAGTCGGGTATTTTACCCGACTTTTTAGCATTTTTTAAGCATTCATTGCTTTTTTAACTTCTTTTTTGTATTTTTCAACGTTTGGTTGTAAAACTTCATCTAAAGCAATATTAGAATCAGTAAAATCACCCTTCGTTGCTCTCAAAATATAACCTGTGTACAATGTTTCAAAGTGTTTTAATTCAATAAATCTTGCAATTGATTTTATAGACAAATCTTCTAAAACAATTTTAGCAACAGGATGTTGTTCAGAATATGCAGTAATAACACCCGTCATAACAGCGTTCATTACTTTATCATCTGATTTTACATAAGTAAATGTAAAGAATGAATCATTGTTATTTACATCCAAGTCAGCTTCCGCATTGTAGTGCAAATATCCTGGGCCAACATTTGTGTCTGTTGAAATTCTTGCTTTTAGTGATTCGTTTTTCAATTGTTTTTCCCACAAAGTTGTTCCAAAAAATTCATCACCAAAATATTCAACAAAGTGTTTATTTTTGCCCATATTTTTTGCTTTTACGTTGAATTTTGCCAATTGTAATGCTTCGTTTTCTTCAACATTTGGATTTAAAAATTCTTTTTGTGCAGCAAGAGAAGCATTCAACATGTCTTTAACTTCTTCTTTTGAAACGCCCAAGAAGAAAAGAGTGAAGATTGTAGCATCATCAAAGATAGAAAATCTTCCGCCAACATCATCATGTACAAAACCGGACATTTTGATTTCGCCGCTGTTGACTATTCTTCTAAGAGCTGATTTTTCAGCGTTTGCATCTGTCATAGCAACAAATTGACTTGATGTGTCAGATGAATTTGTGTGTTTTTCAACAGCTTTTTTAGCTTTTTCATAACCAACTGTAGTTTCTAGAGTTCCGCCTGATTTTGATACAACCAAAAACAAAGTTTTATCCAAATCCAATCTGTTGATAAATCTATCAAAACTCAAAGGTACAACTGATGAAAAGAAATGAACATGTTCATCAAGACCCAACATTTTTGTAATGTTTTCAGTTGTATGACGGCTGCCGCCAATACCCAAAATAGCAAGGTCAGTGTATTTTGAACCTTTTGCTTTTTGAGCCATGTCATATAAATTGTCAAGATTTTCTAATTGAGTCTTTGGTAAAACTTCAATCCAATTTAGAAATTGACCTTGTTTTCCGGCACGTGATTTAATATCTTCAACAGCTTTTTTAGAAAGTTCTACGAATTTTCCACAACAACATTTTTTTACAACTTCGACTGTTTTTGTCATCTTTTTTCTCCATATAGTAATAAACTTACATCTACTATATTCGGATAAAAAAGACAAAATTACAAGATTTTATTGTTTATTTGTTTTCTGTCATTTCTCTCAAAACTTCATCTGTTTTGTGTTCAACTTTGTACAAATCATCACAATCTCTGTAGATTCTTGCCAAAACATTGAAATCAAGAACAGAAGGCAATTCTTTTTCAAAACCGCAATCTTTTAATGTCGGATAAACATAGCCCCAATCTGCAACATTATCTCTCATTTTGTTCGTTGGTCTTCTATCTCTTTGAGATTCAAATGCTTTTTTTGTGTATTCATTAAAAGCATTTTTTCTCATTTTGTCTTTTTTGTAACTTCCTGTATTAAATGCTTCATTAAATATGCGAGCAAAAGGCTCAAAAGCCAAATCGTCCGATTTTATTGCTTTGCCGCTTTTTAATTTGTAGCACAAATCTTCTACATCTTTTAGCATTTCAACGTCAGCACCCAAAATTTGAATTTCGCCATGGTAACCGTTTTGAGTCTTCAATTCGCCGACATTTGTCAAATCTACACCCAAGTGCAATGCCATATAACCGGAATCAATTGGTTTTGGGTCTATTTTGATTGGTTTTAGACCATTTTTTTCTCTTACTTTGTTTACTGATTTTTTGAGTATTTCTAAATCTTTGTCCCTAAAATATGGTTTTACTTCTCCGTTTTTTGGAGGATGATTTTCTATTTCTTCTATTATGATGCCTTTTTCTTCTATTGTTTTTGCAAGCCTATTTAAAACTTCAGCTGTTTTTTCAAAAGAAGTATCTCTCATAACAATACGAGCACCGATAAGGTCTTTTACTTTTGATTTTATTGCGTCTTCGCTGTTTGGATTAAAAATACTTTTTTTCATATCAAAATCGTTTTTGGAATTCAGTGCATTTTCGATTTTGTTTGCAACTTTTTCTTGAATACTGTCTGCTGATTTTCTTCTGCCTTTTACTGTTTTAACACCTGGGAGATAGAGAATTTCGCCTTTTTCGTTTCTTCTGATGTCACCATTTTTATCTTTTTGTGCAAAACAATCATTCAATGTGTTTTGAAGATATTCTTGTGCAGGTTTTGCGTTTGCATAAAGAGATTTGCAAACAGAAACGTTTTCTATAGCATTTTTATACGCAGCAACTGCCGTAAAAGAAACCGTGTCTTTTTTTAGAGGTGCAAGCT